>NZ_JBUDHV010000039.1:0-73661 GCF_054956795.1 Streptomyces sp. SYSU D01066-1
TCTTGCGGGACAGATCACCGGTGACACCGAAGATGACCAGGCCCGACGGCCCCGCGATGCGCGGGAGCCGTCGGTCTGCGGGGTCACGCAGCGGGTTGCTGCTCGACAAGGATCTCAGCCCTCCGAGGGGGCGAGGCGCTGGAGCTCGGCCTCGGTCGACTTGAGCAGGTCGTTCCAGGAGCCCTCGAACTTCTCCACGCCCTCGTCCTCCAGGAGCTGGACGACCTCGTCGTAGGAGATGCCGAGCGCCTCGACCGCGTCGAGGTCGGCGCGGGCCTGCTCGTAGGTGCCGGAGACGGTGTCACCGGTGATCTCGCCGTGGTCCTCGGTGGCGAACAGGGTCGCCTCCGGCATGGTGTTCACCGTGTTGGGTGCGACCAGTTCGGTGACGTACATGGTGTCGTCGTACGCCTTGTCCTTCACGCCGGTCGATGCCCACAGCGGACGCTGCTTGTTGGCGCCGGCCTTCTCCAGGGCCGCCCAGCGCTCGCCGGAGAAGATCTCCTCGTACGCCTGGTAGGCCAGGCGGGCGTTGGCGAGCGCGGCCTTGCCGCGCAGGGCCTTGGCCTCGTCGGTGCCGAGCGCGTCGATCCGCTTGTCGATCTCGGTGTCCACGCGGGAGACGAAGAAGGACGCCACGGAGTGGATGTCCGACAGGTCCAGACCGCGCTCCTTCGCCTTCTCCAGGCCGGTCAGGAACGCGTCCATGACCTTGCGGTAGCGCTCCAGGGAGAAGATCAGCGTCACGTTGACGCTGATGCCCAGGCCGATGACCTCGGCGATGGCCGGGATGCCGGCCTCGGTCGCCGGGATCTTGATCAGCGTGTTGGGGCGGTCCACCAGCCAGGCGAGCTGCTTGGCCTCGGCCACCGTCGCCTTGGTGTCGTGCGCCAGGCGCGGGTCGACCTCGATGGAGACCCGGCCGTCCTTGCCGCCGGTCGCCTCGTAGGTGGAGCGCAGGATGTCGGCGGCGTCGCGGACGTCCGCCGTCGTGATCATGCGGATGGCCTCTTCGACGGTCACCTTCCGGGCGGCCAGGTCGGAGAGCTGCTGGTCGTAACCGTCGCCCTCGGAGATCGCCTTCTGGAAGATGGTCGGGTTGGTGGTGACGCCCACGACGTGCTGCTGGTCGATCAGCTCGGCGAGGTTGCCGGACGTGATCCGCTTGCGCGACAGGTCGTCCAGCCAGATCGCCACGCCTTCATCGGAAAGGCGCTTGAGTGCGTCTGTCATGGAAAATGCATCTCCTACGTGTCGTTGTACGAGCGTCAGCGCTGGGCCGCGGCGATCGATTCCCTCGCCTTTTCGACGACGTTCTCCGCAGTGAAACCGAACTCCTGGAAGAGCACCTTGCCGTCGGCGGAAGCACCGAAGTGCTCCAGGGAAACGATGCGGCCGGCGTCCCCGACGTAACGGTGCCAGGTGAGACCGATCCCGGCCTCGACGGCGACGCGGGCCTTCACGGACGGGGGCAGGACGCTGTCCCGGTACCCCTGGTCCTGCTGCTCGAACCACTCGACGGACGGCATCGACACCACGCGCGTCGGCACGCCGTCGGCCTGGAGCCGCTCGCGCGCCTCGACGGCCAGGTGCACCTCGGAGCCGGTGGCGATGAGGATGACCTCGGCGTCGCCGCCCTCGGCGTCGAACAGTACGTAGCCGCCCTTGGCCGCGTTGTCGTCGGCCTCGTAGGTCGGCACGCCCTGGCGGGTCAGCGCCAGGCCGTGCGGCTGGCCCTTGCCGAACTCCTTCGTCCAGCGGCGCAGGATCTCGCGCCAGGCGATGGCCGTCTCGTTGGCGTCGGCCGGGCGGACGATGTTCAGGCCCGGGATGGCGCGCAGCGAGGCGAGGTGCTCGACCGGCTGGTGGGTGGGGCCGTCCTCACCCAGACCGATGGAGTCGTGCGTCCACACGTACGTCACCGGCAGGTGCATGAGGGCGGAGAGGCGGACGGCGTTGCGCATGTAGT
Organism: Streptomyces sp. SYSU D01066-1; assembly: GCF_054956795.1. NCBI lineage: Bacteria > Bacillati > Actinomycetota > Actinomycetes > Kitasatosporales > Streptomycetaceae > Streptomyces > Streptomyces sp. SYSU D01066-1. The sequence goes on from NZ_JBUDHV010000039.1 coordinate 1,970, forward strand.
CGGAGAACACCAGGAAGGTGCCGCCGTAGATGCGGGTGTTGCCGTGCAGCGCGATGCCGTTCATCTCCGCGCCCATGGAGTGCTCGCGGATGCCGAAGTGGATGGTGCGGCCGTACGGGTCGGCCTCCGGCAGCGGGTTGCCCTCGGGCAGGAACGACGACGTCTTGTCGATCGTGGTGTTGTTCGAGCCGGCCAGGTCGGCGGAGCCGCCCCACAGCTCGGGGACGACCGCGCCGAGCGCCTGGAGGACCTTGCCGGAGGCGGCACGGGTGGCGACGCTCTTGCCGGTCTCGAAGACCGGGATCTTCTCCTCCCAGCCCTGGGGCAGCTCGCCCCGGGCGATCCGGTCGTACTCGGCGGCGCGCTCGGGGTTGTTGTCCCGCCACTGCTGGTACGCCTTCTCCCACACGGCGCGGGCCGCCCGGCCCTTCTCCAGGGCCTTGCGGGTGTGCTCGATGACCTCGTCGGAGACCTCGAAGGTCTGCTCCGGGTCGAAGCCGAGGACGCGCTTGGTGGCCGCGACCTCGTCGTCACCGAGCGCCGAGCCGTGCGCGGCCTCGGTGTTCTGCGCGTTCGGCGCCGGCCAGGCGATGATCGAGCGCATGGCGATGAACGACGGCCGGTCGGTGACCTGCTTGGCCGCCTCGATCGCGGCGTGCAGGGCGTGGGGGTCCAGGTCGCCGTCCGGCTTCGGGGCGACACGCTGGACGTGCCAGCCGTAGGCCTCGTAGCGCAGAACGGTGTCCTCGGAGACGGCCGTCTCGGTGTCGCCCTCGATCGAGATGTGGTTGTCGTCCCACAGCAGGATCAGGTTGCCGAGCTTCTGGTGGCCCGCCAGCGAGGACGCCTCGGCGGAGATGCCCTCCTGGAGGCAGCCGTCACCGGCGATGCAGTAGACGAAGTGGTCGAACGGCGACTCGCCGGCCGGGGCCTCGGGGTCGAACAGGCCCCGCTCGTAGCGGGCGGCCATCGCCATGCCCACCGCGTTGGCGACGCCCTGGCCCAGCGGGCCGGTGGTGGTCTCCACGCCGGTGGTGTGGCCGTACTCCGGGTGGCCCGGGGTCTTCGACCCCCAGGTCCTGAAGGACTTCAGGTCGTCCAGCTCCAGGCCGAAGCCGGCCAGGTACAGCTGGGTGTAGAGGGTCAGGGACGAGTGTCCGGCGGACAGCACGAAGCGGTCGCGCCCGACCCAGTCCGCGTCGGAGGGGTCGTGCCGCATCACCTTCTGGAAGAGGGTGTAGGCGGCAGGTGCCAGGCTCATCGCCGTACCCGGATGGCCGTTACCGACCTTCTGTACGGCGTCGGCGGCCAGGACGCGGGCGGTGTCCACGGCCCGCTGGTCCAGCTCGGTCCACTCGAGGTCTGTGGTGGTCGGCTTGGTGCTCACCCTGGGTCAGGGCTCCTCTCCACATGTCGGATGCCGGTGCGCGCGAAACGCCCACCGGCTGCCGGCGTTCTTTCGGCATCGGCCGGCCGCTGTCGAGCCTACCCCCGTGAGTACGTGCGCTTTTCCCCGCTATTCCAGACTGCCGGGCGTCCGTGTGATCCGCCTGTCGACCGGGTGAAACGGTATTCGGCAAGTGAATACGGAGGCGCTCATCCGACTGCTCAGCCGACTCCGTGTACGCACGTCGGAGCGTGGTCGCCAACACGAGCCCACCCCCGCGACGGCCGGGGTACGGGCAACGTCTAAAGTGGCGTGGTACGCGCGAGCCTTTACCCGCACTTCACGCGGGAGGGCTTGCTGGGATGTCTCTGTCAGGGGTGTGCGTGACGGCCGTTGAATCCCGTCCTGCGGGGGTTATCGGGACGAGCCAGAGCCCGAGTCACCGGCCGTTCGGGGCCCGTGTCAAGGCGTTCGTGGCGCTGACCAAGCCGCGGATCATCGAGCTTCTGCTGATCACCACCGTTCCGGTGATGTTCCTCGCCGAACAGGGTGTGCCCGATCTGAAGCTGGTGCTGCTGACCTGCGTCGGCGGCTACCTCTCCGCGGGCGGCGCCAACGCGCTGAACATGTACATCGACCGGGACATCGACGCGCTGATGGACCGCACCTCCCAGCGTCCGCTGGTCACCGGGATGGTCAGCCCGGTCGAGTGCCTGGTCTTCGGCATCGCCCTGGCGGTCGTCTCCACGCTGCTGTTCGGCCTCACCGTCAACTGGTTCTCGGCCTGGCTCTCCCTCGGCGCGCTCCTCTTCTATGTCGTCGTCTACACGATGATCCTCAAGCGCCGCACGTCGCAGAACATCGTCTGGGGCGGCATCGCCGGCTGTCTGCCGGTGCTGATCGGCTGGTCGGCGGTGACCGACTCGATCTCCTGGGCGCCGGTCGTCCTCTTCCTGGTGATGTTCTTCTGGACGCCGCCGCACTACTGGCCGCTGTCCATGAAGGTGAAGGACGACTACGCGCGCGTGGGCGTGCCGATGCTGCCGGTCATCGCCTCCAACAAGGTCGTCGCCAAGCAGATCGTCGTCTACAGCTGGGTGATGGTCGCCGTCTCCCTGCTGCTGACCCCGCTGGGCTACACCGGCTGGTTCTACACGGCCGTCGCCCTGCTCGCGGGCGGCATGTGGCTGTGGGAGGCGCACGGGCTGCAGAACCGGGCGAAGGCCGAGGTGACGGGCGGCAAGCTCAAGGAGATGCGGCTGTTCCACTGGTCGATCACCTACGTGTCGGTGCTGTTCCTGGCCGTGGCGGTCGATCCGTTCCTGCGCTGACCCCCGGCTCCCGACGGGCGGGGCGCGTGGCCCGGGCCACGCACCCCGCCCGTCGCCGTTTCCCCTACCCGCCGGTAGCATCCAGGGCATGGCAGACACGCAGCAGGCAGAAACCGGGCAGGGCGCCGCGAAGGCCGCCGCGAAGGCCGAGCGCGCGGCGGGCCGGCTGGCCGGGCGGATCGGGTCCTTCGCCCGGGCGCACGGCGGGGCCGAGGGCCAGGTGGCCCACCTCGGCCGGCGCGGGGCGCGGATCGTGCTCGTCGGCGCGGACGGCGGCTGGGGCGACGTGGTCGCGCCGACGTACGAGATCGCCGAGAAGGCGGTGGAGAAGGCGGGGATCACCGTCCACGAGTCCTTCGACGGCGAGTTCGCGGGCAAGGTGCGGACGGGACCGTACGAGTGGTCGAGGATGGCCGGGATCCAGCTCGGCGGCCCCCGCAGCAACACCTAGGACGCCGGTCACCCGTTAGGACTCGTGAGCAGCAGCACGGCGTCTACACGGGGAGCCCGGATGATCGAAACGCCGTCCCTGGTGGACCAGTACTGCCACGGCGTCCTCAAGACGGAGCTGGGCCTGGGCACCTTCGAGGCCCAGCTGGGCCTGACCGAGGGCCCGCCCGCCCCGGGCACCACGCTGTTCGACACCCAGACCGGGTTCGCCGTACGCCGCTGGTGCCCGCCCCTGCTCGGCCTGGAACCGCACTGCCCGCCGGCCCGCTACCTGGCCCGGCGCCGCGAGCTGGGCGTCCTGGAGGCGGACCGCAAGCTGCTGCGCGGCAGCGGCATCACCACCTACCTGGTCGACACGGGCCGGCCCGGCGACCTCACCGGCCCGGCCGAGCTGGCCTCGGCCGCCGCCGCCGACGCCCATGAGATCGTGCGGCTCGAACCGCTGGCCGAACAGGTGGCCGACACCTCCGGCACGGTGGAGTCCTTCCTCGCCAACCTCGCCGAGGCGGTGCACGGCGCCGCCGCCCACGCCGTCGCCCTCACCTCGGTGGCGGGCGCCCGGCACGGCCTGGCCCTGGCGCCCGAGCCGCCGGAGCCGGGCGAGGTGCGCGGCGCCGCCGGACGCTGGCTGGCCGCACGCCGGGCCGGCGGCGAGCTGAGCGACCCGGTGCTGCTGCGCCACCTGCTGTGGATCGCGCTCACCTCCGGACGGCCGCTCCAGCTCCACGCGGGCCTCGGCGCGCCCGGCCCGCACACCGACCGCGCCGACCCGGTGCTGCTCACCGGTTTCGTACGGGCCACCGCCGGCCTCGGCACCGACCTCGTCCTGCTGCACGGCTACCCGTACCACCGGCACGCCGCCCACCTCGCCGGCGCCTTCCCGCACGTGTACGCCGACTCGGGCGCCGCCCTGGTCCGCACCGGCGCCCGTGCCGCCACCGTCCTCGCCGAGATCCTGGAGCTGGCCCCCTTCGGCAAGATCCTCTTCTCCAGCGGCGGCGGGGGCCTGCCCGAGCTGCACGTGGTGGGCGCCCGGCTGTTCCGCGAGGCGCTCGGCCGGGTGCTCGGCACCTGGGTGGCCGAGGGGGCGTGGTCCCTGGCGGACGCGCAACGGGTGGCGGGGATGGTCGCCTCGGGGAACGCGGTCCGGGTGTACGGCCTGGCGTGAGCCCGGTCAGGTCCGGGCGAGCGTGGCCCGCGTCGCCGGGCCGGGCACCGGGGTGTCCTCCCGCGGCCGCTCGCGCAGCGCCAGCAGGACCCGCAGGGCACCGATCCACACCAGGCACGAGCCGACCATGTGCAGGCCGACCAGGATCTCGGGCAGGTCGGTGAAGTACTGCACATAGCCGATGACGCCCTGCGCCAGCAGGATCAGGAACAGGTCGCGGGTGCGGGCCAGCGGCCCCCGGGGCGCGTCGACCGCCTTCAGCACGAACCACAGGGCGAAGGTCAGCGTCACCACGATCCACGCCAGCACGGCGTGCGCCTTGGAGACCGTCTCCCAGTCCAGCGGCATGCGCGGGACCTCGCTGGAGTCGCCCGCGTGCGGGCCCGCGCCGGTGACCACCGTGCCGACCGCGATCAGCAGCACGCAGACGGCGACGAGCACCCACACCAGCTGCTGGACGGACGTGCCGGTCAGGGGACGCGGTGCCGCGTCGCCCTCCCGGGTGCGCTGCCACATCACGGTCGCGACCGAGATCAGCGCGGTCGACAGCAGGAAGTGGGCGGCGACGGTGTACGGGTTCAGGCCGACCAGGACGACGACGCCGCCGAGGACCGCGTTGCCCATCACGACCCAGAACTGCGCCCAGCCCAGCCGGGTCAGCGAGCGCCGGTACGGCTTCTCGGACCGGGCGGCGACGATCGCCCAGCCGACCGCCGCGCACAGGACGTAGGTCAGCAGCCGGTTGCCGAACTCGATGACGCCGTGGACGCCCATCTCGCTGGTGGTGGTGAGCGACTCGCCCGTGCACTTGGGCCAGGTCGGGCAGCCCAGGCCGGAGCCGGTCAGGCGGACGGCACCGCCGGTGCCGACGATGATCACCGACATCACGAGGGCGGACAGCGCCGACCGCCGGACGGTGCGGGGCCGCGGGGTCCAGCGCGCGGCGATGAAGGCGAGCGGGTTGCGCACGGCGGCTGCGAGGTCGTCGCGGGTCACGTTTGGCACGCGTTCCATCGTAGGGGGCCGCTTGTGCACGCGTTCACGAGGGTCCGGCTCCGCGTCACTCCCAGCGGAAGAACCGCCCCGCCGCGGCCAGCGCCACGGCCGCCCACCCGGCGAGGATCCCCAGGTCGGCCCATGGCAGCCCGGCCCCGTGCTGGAGCACGTCCCGCAGTCCGCCGGAGAGCGCGGAGAGGGGCAGCAGGCCCAGGACGTCCTGCGCCGCGCCGGGGAACTTCTCCAGCGGCACGATCACACCGCCCCCGACGAGCAGCAGCAGGAAGACCAGGTTGGCGGCGGCCAGCGTCGCCTCGGCCTTCAGCGTGCCGGCCATCAGCAGTCCGAGGCCGGAGAAGGCCGCCGTGCCGAGGACCAGGAGGAGCAGTACGGCGAACGGGCCGCCGTGCGGGGACCAGCCCAGCGCGAACGCGATCACGGTGAGCAGGACGACCTGGAGCACCTCGGTGACCAGCACGGACAGGGTCTTGGCGGTCATCAGGCCCCAGCGCGGCAGCGGCGAGGACGCCAGCCGCTTCAGCACCCCGTACCGGCGTTCGAAACCGGTCGCGATGGCCTGGCCCGTGAACGCCGTCGACATCACGGCGAGCGCCAGGACGCCGGGGGCGAGGAAGTCGACGGCCGCGCCCGCCCCGGTGTCGATGATGTCCACCGAGCTGAACAGCGCCAGCAGCAGCGTCGGGATGATCACCGTCAGCAGCAGCTGCTCGCCGTTGCGCAGCAGCATCTTCGTCTCCAGGACGGCCTGGGCGGCGATCATGCGGCCGAGCGGGGCGGCGCCGGGCTTGGGCGCGTAGGTGCCGGGCGTGCCGGTGGATGTGGTCACGAGCGCAGCTCCTTGCCGGTCAGCTCCAAGAAGACGTCCTCCAGGGTGCGCCGCTCCACCGAGATCCGGTCGGGCATCACCCCGTGCTGGGCGCACCACGACGTCACCGTCGCCAGCAGCTGCGGGTCTATCTTGCCGGTGACCCGGTACGCGCCCGGCGTCAGCTCGGCCGCCGAGGAGTCCGCCGGGAGCGCCTTGAGCAGGCTCGCCACGTCCAGTCCCGGGCGGCCGGTGAAGCGCAGGGTGTTCTCGGCGCCGCCGCGGCACAGCTCCTCGGGCGAGCCCTGGGCGATCACCCGGCCCGCGTCGATGACCGCGACGTCGTCGGCGAGCTGCTCGGCCTCGTCCATGTGGTGCGTGGTCAGGATCACCGAGACGCCGTCGGCGCGCAGGTCCCGGACCAGGTCCCAGGTGGCGCGGCGGGCCTGCGGGTCCAGGCCGGCGGTGGGCTCGTCCAGGAAGACCAGCTCCGGGCGCCCCACCACGGCCATCGCCAGCGCGAGCCGCTGCTGCTGGCCGCCGGAGAGCCGGCGGTAGGCGGTCCGGCCGCAGGAGCCCAGGCCGAGGCGCTCGATCAGGGCGGGCACGTCCAGCGGGTGCGCGTGCAGCTTGGCGACGTGGCGCAGCATCTCGTCGGCGCGGGCGCCGGAGTAGACGCCGCCGGACTGGAGCATCACCCCGATGCGGGGCCGCAGCTCGGCGGCCTGGCGCCGGGGGTCGAGGCCCAGCACGCGCACCGTGCCGGAGTCCGGCCGCCGGTACCCCTCGCAGGTCTCGACCGTGGTCGTCTTGCCCGCCCCGTTGGGACCGAGGACGGCGGTCACCCCCGCCCGGGCCACCAGGTCGAGGCCGTCCACCGCGGTCTTCGTGCCGTACCGCTTCACCAGGGCCTGGACCTGGACCACGGGCTCGCTTCGCATGGGTCACGAGTCTAGGGAGGCGCGCGGCGGCCCGGGCGCCGGGGTGCGCGGTCTCCTTCTCGCGGGGGCGGTGCGGGGTCGGTGGTGGCCGGGGCGGGTGCCGGGGTCCGGTGCGGGGCTTGCGTGGCCGGGGCGGTGCCGGGGTCCGGGGTCCGTCCGGTGGGGGACGGCGCGGGGCCGGCCGCGGTTCACGCGCCGGGGTGCGCGGTCTCCTCCTCGCGGGGACGGTGCAGCGCCAGCCACCGCTCGGCGTAGGCCACCGCGTCCGCCACCGGGAACAGGCGCGCGTCGGCCGCGCCGACCGTGCCGCGTACGACGGGCCGGTCCCGTTCGAAGTCGTGCCCCAGTTCGTCGAACCGGTCCGAGGTGATCGACACCTCCGTCACCCGCTCCCAGCCGTACGGACCGGGGCGGCCCACCTCGACGAGCGGGGCGGGTACGCGGTACTCGGCCAGGTGGAAGGCGGTGCAGGAGCCGTAGCCGGCGCCCAGCAGGAGGACCCGGGCGCCGAGCCGCTCCAGGGTGGCGAGGGGGCTGCGCTCGCCGAGCCGGCAGTCGGTGGCGTGGTCCGCGACGACCTCGGCGGCGCGCGGGCCGACGGCCGCGAACGACGTCTGCGGGTGCGCGCTGCGCAGGGCGCCCGGCCAGGTCCGTACGGTCTCCGGGACCACGCCGACGCCGCGGGCGGGGGTGGTGCGCGGGTCGTACGGGGGCATGGCGGTGCGGATGGCGGGCCACCACTCGGCGGGCACCGGCGGGTTCTCCCACAGGGCCGGGTCGCAGAGGTCGGCGGTCTGGGTCGGCACGACCAGGGTGCCGTCCGGACCGAGGGCGTCGAGGAGCCCCTGGACCACGGCCACGGCACCGCCGCACACCCAGCCGAGGGAGCGCAGCGAGGAGTGGACCAGCAGGATCTCGCCGGAGCGCACGCCGAGGGCGCGCAGTTCGCCGACGAGGGTGCCGCGGGTGACGAGCGGGCCGGTGGGAGGAGGTGCGGGCATGTCGGCGAGTGTCCCCGAGCCGGGCTGGACGCGCTACCGTTTCCGGTCGGTCAGTGATCGTTTCCGCAGGTCAGATTAGGTATACCTAAGTGACGCACGGCACCGTCGGCGGGCCCTGGCGCGGCTTGCCGGGCTCGGAAGAATTACGCAACAATGGCGTTGTGAAATACGTCGGCGAGGCGCCCCACGAGGAGCTCGCGACCGGTGAGCGCTCCACGCGCAACCGCGTCGCGCGGTCCATCCTGGACCACGGACCGTCGACCGTCGCCGAGCTGGCCGGCCGCCTCGGCCTCACCCAGGCCGCCGTCCGCCGCCACCTCGACGCGCTGACCGCGGACAACGTCGTGGAGCCCCGCGACCGCCGCGTCTACGGCGCGCGCACGCGCGGGCGGCCCGCGAAGGCGTTCGCGCTGACCGACTGCGGCCGGGACGCCTTCGACCAGTCCTACGACAAGCTCGCCGTGGACGCGCTGCGCTGGATCGCCGAGCGCGAGGGCGGGGAGCAGGCGGTCGCCGCCTTCGCCCGCGCCCGGATCGCCGCCCAGAGCGGCGCGTACCGCAAGGCCGTCGAGACGGCGCCCCCCGAGCGGCGGGCGGAAGCGCTGGCCAAAGCCCTGAGCGCGGACGGGTACGCTGCCACCGCGCGCAGCGCTCCCCACCCCCGGCGGGGTGAGCAGCTCTGCCAGCACCACTGCCCGGTCGCCCACGCCGCCGAGAAGTTCCCGCAGCTGTGCGAGGCCGAGACGGAATTTTTCGCCGAGCTGCTCGGTACTCACGTACAGCGGCTGGCGACCATCGCGCACGGCGACGGCGTCTGCACGACGTTCATTCCGAAGACTTCCAAGACCACTGACAACGCAGCCGAAAGCACGGCCGGGAGGAACCCCGCATGACTCTCCCCACGGAGACTGCCCACCCCGAACTCGAGGGCCTGGGCAAGTACGAATACGGCTGGGCCGACTCCGACACGGCCGGCGCCTCCGCCAAGCGCGGTGTCGACGAGGACGTCGTCCGGGACATCTCCGCCAAGAAGTCCGAGCCGGAATGGATGACCAAGCTCCGTCTCAAGGGCCTGAAGCTGTTCGAGAAGAAGCCCATGCCGAACTGGGGCTCGGACCTCTCCGGCATCGACTTCGACAACATCAAGTACTTCGTGCGCTCCACGGAGAAGCAGGCGGAGTCCTGGGAGGACCTGCCCGAGGACATCAAGAACACCTACGACAAGCTCGGCATCCCCGAGGCGGAGAAGCAGCGCCTGGTCGCCGGTGTCGCCGCCCAGTACGAGTCCGAGGTCGTCTACCACCAGATCCGCGAGGACCTGGAGGAGCAGGGCGTCATCTTCCTGGACACCGACACGGCGCTCAAGGAGCACCCGGAGCTGTTCAAGGAGTACTTCGGCACGGTCATCCCGGCCGGTGACAACAAGTTCGCCGCGCTGAACACCGCCGTGTGGTCGGGCGGCTCCTTCATCTACGTCCCGCCGGGCGTGCACGTGGAGATCCCGCTCCAGGCCTACTTCCGGATCAACACCGAGAACATGGGCCAGTTCGAGCGGACCCTGATCATCGTCGACGAGGGCGCCTACGTGCACTACGTCGAGGGCTGCACCGCGCCGATCTACAAGTCGGACTCGCTGCACTCCGCCGTGGTCGAGATCATCGTCAAGAAGAACGCCCGCTGCCGCTACACGACCATCCAGAACTGGTCGAACAACGTCTACAACCTGGTCACCAAGCGCGCCGTGGCGTACGAGGGCGCGACCATGGAGTGGATCGACGGCAACATCGGCTCCAAGGTGACGATGAAGTACCCGGCCGTCTACCTGATGGGCGAGCACGCCAAGGGCGAGACCCTCTCCATCGCCTTCGCGGGCGAGGGCCAGCACCAGGACGCCGGCGCCAAGATGGTCCACATGGCCCCGAACACGTCCTCCAACATCGTCTCCAAGTCGGTGGCGCGCGGCGGCGGCCGTACCTCCTACCGCGGCCTGATCGAGATCGGCGAGGGCGCCCCGGGCGCCAAGTCCAACGTGCTGTGCGACGCGCTGCTGGTGGACACCATCTCCCGCTCCGACACCTACCCCTACGTGGACGTCCGCGAGGACGACGTGTCCATGGGCCACGAGGCGACCGTCTCCAAGGTCTCCGAGGACCAGCTCTTCTACCTGATGAGCCGCGGTCTGACCGAGTTCGAGGCGATGGCGATGATCGTGCGCGGCTTCGTCGAGCCGATCGCCAAGGAACTGCCGATGGAGTACGCCCTCGAACTCAACCGGCTGATCGAGCTGCAGATGGAAGGCGCGGTCGGCTGACCCCCGCGCCGTACCGTCAAACCCTTACGTAACGGAAAGCGAGCACTACGACAGCCATGGCTGAGGCTCAGAACTCCCCCACTTCCGGCTTCGCTCCAGCGGGGGGACCCCTACCGGTGGGCTCCACCACCGCCGGTGCGATCGCGGTGGCCGCCGAGGCCGACTCGACCGTCGCCACCCGCATGAGCGCGCCCCCGTCCTTCGACGTGGCCGACTTCCCGGTCCCGCACGGCCGGGAGGAGGAGTGGCGGTTCACCCCGCTGGAGCGGCTGCGCGGCCTGCACGACGGCACCGCGACCGCCTCGGGTGACGGCGTCAGGGCCGACATCGAGGCCCCCGAGGGCGTCACCGTCGAGACCGTCGGCCGGGACGACGCGCGGCTCGGCAGGGCCGGCACCCCGGTGGACCGCGTCGCGGCCCAGGCGTACTCGGCGTTCGAGCAGGCCTCGGTCATCACCGTCCCCAAGGAGACACAGCTCACCGAGCCGGTCCGCATCGCCGTGCACGGCCAGGGCGGGGTCGCCTACGCCCACCAGGTGATCGAGCTGGGCGCGTTCGCCGAAGCCGTGGTCGTCATCGACCACACCGGTGACGCGGTGCTCGCCGCCAACGTCGACTACGTCCTCGGCGACGGCGCCAAGCTGACCGTCGTCTCCGTCCAGGACTGGGACGACAAGGCCGTCCACGTCGCCCAGCACAACGCGCTGGTCGGCCGCGACGCCTCCTTCAAGTCGGTCGTCGTCACCTTCGGCGGCGACGTCGTCCGCCTGCACCCGCGCGTCACGTACGCCGGCCCCGGCGGCGAGGCCGAGCTGTTCGGCCTGTACTTCACCGACCGGGGACAGCACCAGGAGCACCGCCTCCTGGTCGACCACAACGTGCCGCACTGCAAGTCCAACGTCGTCTACAAGGGCGCGCTCCAGGGCGACGAGGCGCACGCGGTCTGGATCGGCGACGTGCTCATCGAGGCCAAGGCCGAGGGCACCGACACCTACGAGATGAACCGCAACCTCGTCCTCACCGACGGCGCCCGCGTCGACTCGGTCCCCAACCTGGAGATCGAGACCGGCGAGATCGTCGGCGCCGGCCACGCCAGCGCCACCGGCCGCTTCGACGACGAGCAGCTCTTCTACCTGATGGCCCGCGGCATCCCCGAGCTGGACGCCCGCCGCCTGGTGGTCCGCGGCTTCTTCGCCGAACTGGTCCAGCAGATCGGTGTCCCGGACATCGAGGAGCGCCTGATCGCCAAGATCGAGCAGGAGCTGGAGGCGTCGGTCGCATGACCTTCGTACGCGCCTGCGGACTGAGCGAGCTGGAGGAGGACACCCCGAAAAGGGTGGAACTCGACGGCACGCCGGTCTGCGTCGTCCGCACGGAGGGCGAGGTGTTCGCGGTCAACGACGTCTGCTCGCACGCGAACGTCTCCCTGGCCGAGGGCGAGGTCGACGACTGCCACATCGAGTGCTGGCTGCACGGCTCGCGCTTCGACCTGCGCTCCGGCAAGCCCGACAGCCTTCCGGCGACGCGCCCCGTCCCCGTATACCCCGTAAAGATCGAAGGGGACGACGTGCTCGTCTCCCTCACCCAGGAGTCCTGAGGCACCCATGGCAACGCTTGAAATCCGAGACCTGCACGTCACCGTCGAGGCCGACAACGCCACGAAGGAGATCCTCAAGGGTGTCGACCTGACCGTGAAGCAGGGCGAGACGCACGCCATCATGGGCCCCAACGGCTCCGGCAAGTCGACCCTCGCCTACGCGCTCGCCGGTCACCCCAAGTACACGATCTCCGGCGGCACCGTCACCCTCGACGGCGAGGACGTCGTCGAGATGGCCGCCGACGAGCGCGCCCGCGCCGGCCTCTTCCTCGCCATGCAGTACCCGGTCGAGGTCCCCGGCGTCTCCGTCTCCAACTTCCTGCGCACCTCCGCCACCGCCGTCCGCGGCGAGGCCCCCAAGCTGCGCACCTGGGTGAAGGAGGTCAAGGAGGCCATGGAGCGCCTCAACATGGACCCCGCCTTCGCCGAGCGCAACGTCAACGAGGGCTTCTCCGGCGGTGAGAAGAAGCGCCACGAGATCCTCCAGCTCGAACTGCTCAAGCCGAAGGTCGCGATCCTCGACGAGACCGACTCCGGCCTCGACGTCGACGCGCTGCGCATCGTGTCCGAGGGCGTCAACCGCGTCCGCGAGTCCGGCGAGGTCGGCACCTTGCTGATCACGCACTACACGCGCATCCTGCGCTACATCAAGCCCGACCACGTCCACGTCTTCGCAGGCGGGCGGATCGTGGAGTCCGGCGGCCCCGAGCTGGCCGACAAGCTGGAGAACGAGGGCTACGAGGCATACACGAAGGGTGGCGCATCCGAGTGACACAGCTGCCGGGCCTCCTCGACACCGAGGCGATCCGCAAGGACTTCCCGATCCTGGACCGCCAGGTCCACGAGGGACGCAAGCTCGTCTACCTGGACAACGCGGCGACCAGCCAGAAGCCGCGTCAGGTGCTCGACGCTCTCAGCGAGTACTACGAGAGCTACAACGCCAACGTCCACCGTGGCGTGCACGTCCTCGCCGAGGAGGCCACGGCGCTGTACGAGGGCGCGCGCGACAAGGTCGCGGAGTTCATCAACGCGCCCTCCCGCGACGAGGTGGTCTTCACCAAGAACGCCTCGGAGTCGCTCAACCTCGTGGCGAACATGCTGGGCTGGGCCGACGAGCCCTACCGGGTGGACTCCGACACCGAGATCGTCATCACGGAGATGGAGCACCACTCCAACATCGTGCCGTGGCAGCTGCTCGCGCAGCGCACCGGCGCCAAGCTCCGCTGGTTCGGCCTCACCGACGACGGCCGCCTCGACCTGTCGAACATAGAGGAGATCATCACCGAGAAGACGAAGATCGTCTCCTTCGTGCTGGTCTCCAACATCCTCGGCACCCAGAACCCGGTCGAGGCGATCGTCCGCCGCGCCCAGGAGGTCGGCGCCCTGGTGTGCGTCGACGCCTCCCAGGCCGCGCCGCACATGCCGCTGGACGTCCAGGCCCTCCAGGCCGACTTCGTGGCCTTCACCGGCCACAAGATGTGCGCCCCGACCGGCATCGGCGTCCTGTGGGGCCGCCAGGAACTCCTGGAGGACCTGCCCCCCTTCCTCGGCGGCGGCGAGATGATCGAGACGGTGTCGATGCACTCGTCGACGTACGCGCCCGCCCCGCACAAGTTCGAGGCGGGCACGCCCCCGATCGCCCAGGCGGTCGGACTCGGCGCGGCGATCGACTACCTGTCGGCGATCGGCATGGACAAGATCCTCGCCCATGAGCACGCGCTGACCGAGTACGCGGTGAAGCGGCTGCTGGAGGTCCCGGACCTGCGCATCATCGGCCCGACCACGGCCGAGGAGCGCGGCGCCGCGATCTCCTTCACGCTCGGTGACATCCACCCGCACGACGTGGGCCAGGTCCTCGACGAACAGGGCATCGCGGTCCGGGTCGGCCACCACTGCGCCCGGCCCGTCTGCCTGCGCTACGGAATTCCCGCGACCACGCGAGCGTCGTTCTATCTGTACTCCTCGCCGGCCGAGATCGACGCCCTGGTCGACGGCTTGGAGCACGTACGGAACTTCTTCGGATGAGGGGCTGACGCGTGAAGCTGGACTCCATGTACCAGGAAGTCATCCTGGACCACTACAAGAACCCCCACGGGCGTGGTCTGCGCGATGGCGACGCCGAGGTGCACCACGTGAATCCGACGTGCGGCGACGAGATCACCCTCCGAGTGAAGTACGACGGCACGACGATCGAGGACGTCTCGTACGAGGGGCAGGGCTGTTCCATCAGCCAGGCGTCGGCCTCCGTACTGAACGACCTGCTGGTCGGCAAGGACCTCGCCCAGGCGCGGCAGATCCAGGAGACCTTCCTGGAGCTGATGCAGTCCAAGGGCAGGCTGGAGCCCGACGACGCGATGGAGGAGGTCCTGGAGGACGCCGTCGCGTTCGCCGGGGTCTCGAAGTACCCGGCCCGGGTCAAGTGCGCCCTCCTGAGCTGGATGGCGTGGAAGGACGCGACGGCCCAGGCGCTGGACGGCGCCGGCACCGACGCCGAGAGGAAGACGGTATGAGCGAGACCCTGGAGATGAAGCCGGCCTCGGAGGAGGAGCTCCGCGAGGCCCTGATGGACGTCGTCGACCCCGAGCTGGGCATCGACGTCGTCAACCTGGGCCTGATCTACGGCATCCACATCGACGACGCCAACATCGCGACCGTCGACATGACCCTGACCTCGGCGGCCTGTCCGCTGACCGACGTCATCGAGGACCAGGCCAAGTCCGCCACGGACGGCCTCGTCAGCGAGCTGCGCATCAACTGGGTCTGGATGCCGCCGTGGGGCCCCGACAAGATCACGGACGACGGGCGGGAGCAGCTGCGCGCGCTCGGCTTCAACGTCTGAGCCACCCCCCCGCCGTACGACGGCCCCCGGCGCGATCCGCCGGGGGCCGTCGCCGTTTCACAGTCCTTTCTCCCCCCGCTCTCAGTCTCCGCTCAGACCCGGGCGGCAGCGTGGGCCGGTGAACGCTTCCCCCCGCCCCGTCTTCCTGCTCGGCTGCCCCCGCTCCGGCACCACCCTGCTCCAGCTGATGCTGCACGCCCACCCGAGGATCGCGCTGCCGCCGGAGAACCGCTTCGTGCTCCCGGCCTACGAGCGCCGGCTGGCCTTCGGCGACCTGCGCGACCGCGGCAACCGGGCCGACCTGGCACAGTGGATCACCGGGCGGAAGGAGACCCGCTTCCACGAGCTGGGGCTCGACCCGGCGACCGTGGCGGCGCGCATCACCGACGGACCGCCGACGCTCGGCTCGGCGCTGGGCACCGCGCTGCGGGCCTACGCCGAACGGCACGGCAAGACCCGCTGGGGCGACAAGCGCCCGGCGTACGCCCTGCACGTCCCGGAGATCCTGCGCCTCTTCCCCGACGCGCAGTTCGTCCACCTGGTGCGCGACGGACGGGACTGCGTGGCCTCGCTGCTGCGGATGCCGTGGTGGCACGCCGGGTTCCACGAGGCGGTCGCCACCTGGTCCCAGGTCATGGACACCACCCGCCGCCACGCCCGCCGCCTGGGCCCGGGCAGTTGGCACGAACTGCGCTACGAGGACCTCCTCACCGACCCCGGACCGGCCCTGCGGGGGCTGTGCGCCTACCTGGGCGAGGAGTACGACCCGTCGATGACCGAGCCGTACCGGCTCGCGGAGGTCGCCGTGCCCGCCCGCAAGACCTGGCACCGCAACACCCACGGCGCGCTGGACGCCTCCCGCTCGGGCACCTGGCGGCAGCGGCTCACCCCCGACCAGATCCAACTGTGCGAGGCCGCGTTCGGCGACCGGCTGGTGCGCGCCGGGTACGAGCCGAGCGGCGCGGTGCGGCCCGCCCCCGCCGACATGCTCCGCTACCGCCAGGTGTCGGCGCTGCGCCGCGCGGCGCACGCCAGGCGGCGGCTGCGCGACCGGCGGGCACGGCTGGCGGAGCGGGGCCCGGTCGCGCGGGTGCCGACGGCCGGCTGACCGTCCGTCACGCGTACGCCCGTGCGGGCCTCCTGTATACGCTCGCCCGCATGGGATACCTGCTGCTCGTCGGCGCCATCGCCGCGGAGGTCGCCGGCACCACCGCGATGAAGTACAGCGAGGGGTTCAGCAGACCGGTGCCGAGCCTGCTCACGGTGGCCGGCTACATCGTCTCCTTCACCCTGCTGGCCCGGACGCTGAAGACGCTCTCGGTCGGCACGGCGTACGCCATCTGGTCCGGCCTCGGCACGGCCGCCATCGCCACGATCGGCGTCGTCTTCATGGGCGAGGGCATGACCGCCGCCAAGGCCGCCGGGATCGCGCTGATCATCGTAGGAGTGGTGGTGCTGAACCTGGGCGGGGCGCACTGACCCCCGCCGCCGGCCCGCGACCGCCGACCGGAGCACCGGCGCGGCGATCCGGCGCGTGGGCCGCGGGGGACACCACCGCCTCGGCTGCCGCACGGCCGCGCCCCGGCTCTTCGGCGCGCCCCCGCGCGACGCCGGACGAACCGCTGGTGCGGTACGCGGTGGCGGCGGGTGAACGACGGCCTCGCCGAGGCGCCCGGAGGCCCACCCGGCGCTGAGGGGCACGCGGGGGATGCGCCGGGCGCGAGAGCCGGTACGGGGGCGTCCGGCCGGGCGACGATACCGGCAGGTGAGACGTACCAGCGGGCTGGTTCGCCCTCGGCGGGCCCGGCCGGTTAAGTTGCCCCCATGACCGACACGACTGCTCCCCGCACCACCGGTGCCGTGGCCGCCGGCCTGGCCACCGTCGCCGCCGACGGCACCGTTCTCGACACCTGGTTCCCCGCCCCCGAACTGGTCGACGGGCCCGGCCCGTCCGGCACCGAGCGCCTCACCGCAGAACAGGCCGCCGAACTCCTCGGCGGCGGCGCCACCGCCGCCGTCGGCCCGGACACCCGCCGGGGCGTCGAGGTGGTCGCGGTCCGCACGGTCATCGCCTCCCTGGACGAGAAGCCGATCGACGCGCACGACGTCTACCTGCGCCTCCACCTGCTCTCCCACCGCCTGGTCAGGCCGCACGGCCAGAACCTGGACGGCGTCTTCGCCCACCTCGCCAACGTCGCCTGGACCTCGCTGGGCCCGGTCGCCGTCGACGACCTGGAAAAGGTCCGCCTCAACGCCCGCGCGGAGGGCCTGCACCTCCAGGTCACCTCGGTCGACAAGTTCCCCCGCATGACGGACTACGTCGCCCCCAAGGGCGTGCGCATCGCCGACGCCGACCGCGTCCGCCTGGGCGCGCACCTCGCCGAGGGCACCACGGTCATGCACGAGGGCTTCGTCAACTTCAACGCCGGCACGCTGGGCACGTCGATGGTCGAGGGCCGCATCTCCGCCGGCGTCGTCATCGGTGACGGCTCGGACATCGGCGGCGGCGCCTCCACGATGGGCACGCTGTCCGGTGGCGGCAACGTCATCATCTCCATCGGCGAGCGCTGCCTGATCGGCGCCGAGGCGGGCGTCGGCATCGCGCTGGGCGACGAGTGCGTGGTCGAGGCCGGCCTCTACGTCACCGCCGGCACGCGGGTGACGATGCCCGACGGCGAGATCGTCAAGGCCCGCGAACTGTCCGGCGCGTCCAACATCCTCTTCCGCCGCAACTCGGTGACGGGCACGGTGGAGGCCCGGCCGAACAACGCGGTGTGGGGCGGGCTGAACGACGTGCTGCACAGCCACAACTGACGACGGGCGGTTCCGCCCCGTTCCGGCAGTGACGAGCTGTCCGCGGCGGGGCGGACACCGTTCCGGTCGGCGCCGGTCGGGGCCCGTACGCCGGTCAGGCCGTCAGTCCCGGAGGACCGGCCCGATCGGCGGTTCGTGAGCGCCGACGACGTCCCCGGCCCGGGCCCCGGTCCAGCGGCTCCTCCCGGCCGGCCCATCTCTTGACCTCCGACACGCCGCAGCTCTCCGCGGCCTCCCGGCGCATGCGCTCGTCCGGTCCCTGACACCCCTGGTGGAGAGGGCGGTTCGGGAAACGACCCGACGAGTCGAGGAAGCCGTCGCAGCGTGGGCGTGACCTCACCACGGGTTCGGCAGATGAACAGGCGGACGCTTCTGTCCGATCAGACGGCGAACCGACGAAACGAGGTCTGGTATGAGGAACGAGCGGGCGAAGAGTGTGGCGCGTTGGGTGACCGGGGCGGGGGCCGCCGCAGTGGTCTGCTGGCTTCCGGCGGGGGCCGCGCACGCCGACGAGACCAACACCGAATCGCACAACGGGCCCCGGATCGGTCTGGTGAACGTCGGGCAGGTCGACGACCCGATGGAGGACGTGCTGGAGCACACGCTGCTGTTCGGGGACGGTTACCGCTGGCAGTGACGTACGTGTGTCAGCGGTGGGAGCCCGTGTTCGTCACCCGGTGACGTCCGTGGTCAGGCGCTCGTACGCCGCTCGCAGCCCGTCGGCCGCCTCCCGGCCGGCGGGGCGCAGCGGCGCGCGGACCGGGTCCGCGGGGAGGCCGAGGTGGCGCAGGAGGGCCTTGGCGGTGACCGTTCCGGGCAGGCCCGCGGCCGTCGTCGCCTCGATCAGCTCGCTCGCCCGCAGCTGGAGCCGGGCCGCCTCGGCCGTGCGGCCCGCGTCGTGGGCGTCCAGGATGGCGCGCATGCGGTCCGGGATCACGTTCGCGACCGTACTGACGTAGCCGGTGCCACCTGTGGCGTACAGGGGCAGGGCGTATTCGTCGCAGCCCGTGCAGTACGCCAATTCCGTCCGCGCGAGGAGTCGTTGGGTGCCGAGGAGGTCGTACGCGCAGTCCTTCACGGCGACGATCCGCGGGTGGCCGGCGAGGCGGAGCAACGTGTCGGGTGCGATGCGGGTGCCGGTGCGGGCCGGGATGTCGTAGAGCATGACCGGGAGGTCCGACGCGTCGGCGACCTCGCGGAAGTGTGCCTCCAGCGCGTCCTGGGGAGGCCTGCTGTAGTACGGCGTGACCACCAGCAGGCCGTCCGCGCCGGCGCGCTGGGCCGCGCGGGCCAGGGCCGCGCTACGGCGGGTGTCGGCGCTGCCCGCCCCGGCCACGATCGTCCCCCGGTCGCCCACCGCCTCCCGCACCGCCGAGATCAGCTCGGTCTTCTCGGTGTCCGTGGTGGTCGGGGACTCGCCCGTCGTCCCCGACAGGACCAGGCCGTCGCAGCCCCGGGTGACCAGGTGGTCGGCGAGGCGGCGGGCGCCGTCGAGGTCGAGGGCGCCGGAGTCGGTGAAGGGCGTGACCATGGCGCACAGGGCGCGGCCGGAGGGAGGGGTGGTGGTCGTCATGGAGGGAGTGTCGACCGGTGGAGTGTGCAGCTCCACTTAATATCCCTACCGCTTTCCGGTAAGCATCGCTGAAACGGGCGGGTGCCGGGTCCGGTGGGCGGCCGGCCGGGGCAGGTCCGCCCCCCACCGGCCGCTATCGGTCGATGCCGCGCCCCGGGAACGGCGTCAACCGGTGCCGGACGCGCGGAGTGTGCGGCGAACGGCGCCGCGGAGCCATCGGTGGGCTCCGTCGGCCGCGTGACGGGGATGCCAGGCCATGCCGATGGTCAGGGGCGGCAGCGGCAGGGGGATGTCGAGCAGGACCAGGCCGAGGGCGGTGGCGGTCCGGGTGAGAGGTGACACAGGCTCGCCGGGAAGGGCGTCGGGGACGAGACAGACGACGTCGTCGCGGGCCGCGAGGCTCATCGCCGCCAGGTGGCTGGGGAGGACCACGGCGACGCGCCGGTGGAGGCCCTGCTCGGCCAGGGCGGTGTCGAGGGGGCCGGTGAACCGGCCTTTGCGGCTGACCACGACATGCGCGGCGGCGGCGAGCCGTGCCGGGGTCAGGGGCTTCGCGGCGAGGGGGTGGTCCGGGCGGACGGCCGCCACCATCCGGAGCGTGGCGAGTTCTTCGACCCGGGTCTCCGGGTCCACGTGGTCGATGGACCCGACCTCCAGGTCGATCCGGCCGTCGCGCAGGGCCGGTCCGGCCTCCAGTTCCTCGGCCCGGAGCCGGAACGAGACGCCCGGTGCCTCCTGCCGGGCCAGACGCAGCAGTCCGGGCGTCAGCGCCGCACCGACCAGGTCGGCGGTCTGGAGGGTGAAGGTGCTGCTCAGGGTGGCGGGGTCGGTGCCCTCGCCGGGGCTGAGCAGCGCTCCCAGGCGCCGTACCACCGCGGCGGCCTCGTCGCGCAGAGCCAGGGCGCGGGGGGTGGGGACCATGGTCTGTCCCGCCCGGACGAGAAGCGGGTCCTGGAGGGTACGGCGCAGGCGGCCGAGGGTGCGGCTCATGGCGGCGGGGGAGGTGCGCAGGCGGGCGGCGGCGCGAGTGACGCTCTGCTCGGTCAGCAGGGCGTCCAGCGCCAAGGCGAGATTGGCGTCGAGGTTCGAATGGGGGGCGCTCACCAGCATCATTCCATTTCAGGCAACACCTTCTTGCTGAAGTTCCCATTGTGGCATCACCGCCGCCTTCCCCAGGATGGAGCCGTACCGACCGACACGGACCCTTGAGGTTTTCATGATCGTCATTACCGCCCCCACCGGGAACATCGGCCGCCACCTGCTCAGCCGGCTCCTGGAATCCGCCCCCGCCGCCGGTGAGGAACTGCGCGTGATCGTGCGGGACCCCGCCCGGCTGCCGGACGCGGCACGCGGACGCGTCGAGGTGGTCGTCGGCTCGCACGGCGACGCCGAGGTCGTCGACAGGGCCTTCCAGGGCGCGGACGCCGTCTTCTGGCTGGTCCCCCCGGACACCTCCCTGACCCCCGAGGACGCCTACACCGGCTTCACCCGCCCCGCCGCGAAGGCGCTCACCGCCCACGGGGTCGGCCACGTCGTCGGTGTCTCCGCCCTCGGCCGCGGCACCCCGCTGGCCGGCCGCGCCGGACTCGTCACCGCCTCCTTGGCCGTGGACGACCTGCTGGCCGGCACCGGCGTCGCCTACCGGGCCCTGGCCAACCCGTCCTTCTTCGAGAACCTCCTGGAGGAGGCCGACTCGATCCGCGAGAAGGGCGTCTTCACCGACACCGTCGACGCCGACCGCAAGGCGCCCCTCGTCGCTGTCGCCGACATCGCGGCCGTCGCCGCCGGCCTGCTGCTGGACCGCTCGTGGACGGGCACCGGCAGTGTCCCGGTCCTCGGGCCGCAGGACCTGTCCCCCCGTGACCTGGCCCGCGTCATGACGGAGCGGCTCGGCCGCCCCGTCCGCTACGAACGCCAGTCGCTCGACGAGCTGTACACCACCCTCGTCGGCTACGGCCTCGACGAGGAGTTCGCACAGGGCGTGGTCGACATGAAGCGGGCCAAGGACGAGGGACTCGACGCCGGTGTCCCCCGCACCCCGGACACCGCCGGCTCCACCACCTTCGAGCACTGGTGCGCCCAGACCCTCAAGCCCGCCGTCCTCTCCTGAAACCACCGGCCCTTTCACCATCGAGCCACCGGCCCCTTCGTCACCGCCCGTGACGCCGCGGGGCCCGGGACGCCACGGGTCCCGTGGCGTCCGACCACCCGACACCTGGGAGACACCCACCATGCCTGTTGAGAAAAGCGACCCGCCGGTCACCGCGTTCATACTCGTCAAGACCACGCCCGAGTGGCTCGCGCTGACCGTCCCCGAGCGGATGGACGTCTTCACCACCCAGATCGTCCCCACGATCGAGGCCAGGACCACCGGTGTGCGGTCACGCTTCTACGACACCGAGTTCTACTCCGCGCGCGTCACCGACGTCTGGGTCTGGGAAGCCGACGACCACCACGCCTACCAGCTCCTCATCGACGCACTGCGTGAGACCCCGTTCTGGGACCGCTACTTCGAGGTCGTGGACCTCCTCGTCGGCACCGAGAACGGCTACGCCCGCACCTACCACGTCGACCCCGCTGCCACCATCAGCACCTGACGCACCGCTTCAGGTCACCGGAACCCGTCGGGCCGGGCTCCGTCGCGGGCCCGGTCCGACGGGTTCCGGTGCCGGCCGGACCGGCGGACTGCCGGGAGGGGCACGGGTAGCGGGCGGCGCGAGCGGGTACCCGGAGCCGTCAGGAACGGAGCGGAGCGAGGGAGGGCGCGCTGATGACGAACGTGAGGAACGGCAGCGGTACGGCGGCGGCCGGGGCCAAGGGCCCCGACGAGCTGCGGCGTCAGATCGAGGAGGTCCGCGGGCGGCTCGGCGCCACCGTCGGGGAGCTGGCGGGCCGGGCGGACGTGAAGGGGCGGGCGCAGACACGCGCCGCCGACCTGCGGGACAAGGCCGGTGCGATGACCGTCCAACTGCGCAGCAGCGTCGCGCAGGCCGGGCACACGGTGCGGGACCGGGCCGGCCGTGGTGTGCCGGAACCGGTGCGGACGGGGCTGCGGCAGCCGCGGCCGGTGCTGATCGCCGGCGCCGTGGCGGGCGCGGTCGTCGCGGCCGGGGTGCTGCGGCGGCGGGGCGGTGGACACCGCTGACGCGGCCCGGTGGTCCTGCTTGACCTCAAGTCCGGTTCAGGTCGCAGAGTGGGTGATCGCACGCGACGATCACCCACGCGACGGAGGCCCGCATGACCCGCCGTACCGACAGCCACCCCGATCTCACCCGTCCGGATGCCGGGGCCCCCTTCTTCAGCACCTGGCGGGTGGGCACGCCCGAGCGGCAGAGGCAGGCGGTGGAGGCGATCGCCCGGACCTGGGAGCGGCGGCCGTGGCCCGCCGACGGCCTGCGGAGCTACCACGTCTACACCGGACACGACGGTGAGACCCTGCTGCACCACTCGCAGTGGGCGAGCGAGCAGGCGTACGAGGCGTTCGTCAAGACGCACCGGCAGGAGCGGGTCGACGAGATCGACACCGCCGTGCCGGGGATCGAGCGGCTGGGGCTCGGGCGGTACCGCCACTACCGCAGCGGCACCCGCGCGGAGGTTCCGGGGCCCGTCCCGGGCTGCGTCGTGATCGTCGAGGTGGAGTTCGAGGGGCCCGACCCGCAGCGGCAGCGCGCGTGGGTCGACGCCGTCTTCGAGGCGCTGGCGAGCGAGCCGGAGCCCCGCCCCGGGGGCATCTCCGCCCACTTCCACCTCAGCACCGACGGCACCCGGGTCCTCAACTACGCCGAGTGGGCCAGTGCTGAGGCCCACGCCGATGCCCTCGCCGCACCGGGCGACGGCATCGGCTCGGCGACACCCCTGTGGGAGCGGGTGCGGAACTGGCCCGGCCTGAGAAGCAGCACGGTCCGGCGCTACGACCACGCCCTCGGCCTCGTGCCCGGCTGACGGCTACGGACGAAACCGCAGCACCTGCGGGTCGTGGTCGCTGATCTGGTCGTGGAACTCGGCGTTGACGTGCACGCTGTCGTAACGGAAGTGCCCCCCGCGCCGGATCGACGGGCTGATCAGGATCTGGTCCAGGACCTGGCTGTTGCCCTGGTAGACGTACGAGTAACGCTCGTCGCGCGGCAGCGACTTGACCGCCGACCACAGGGCTCCGCCGTCCTCCAGCAGCCGGGTGGTGGTGGAGAATTCGAAGTCGTTGATGTCGCCGAGGGCGACGATGTCGGCGTTCTTCTGGGTGGCGAGGATGTCCTTGACGAAGGCGTTGACGGCCGTGGCCTGGAGGTGGCGCTGCGTCTCGGAGGCGCGCGCCGGGGGCTGGTACTGGCTCGTCAGCCCCTGGTCGCCGCCCTTGGAGGCGAAGTGGTTGGCGATGACGAAGACCGTCTTGCCGCGGAAGACGAACTCGCCCGCCAGCGGCTTGCGGCTGTTCTCCCAGGCGGCGTCCGCCGGGTCGACGCGGCCGGGGGAGAGGGTGAGCGCCGCCTTGCCGCGGACCTTCGTCACCTCCGTGGCCGTCGTCGCGTCGCCGCCCGCGCGGTCGGTGAAGGAGACCCGCTCGGGGTTGAACAGGAACGCCTGGCGGATGTTGCCGCCGGGTTCGCCGCCGTCCTCGCCGTCGGCCGGGTCGACCGAGCGCCAGTCGTAGCGCGGGCCGCCCGCCGCCACGATCGCGTCGATCAGCTTCGCCATCGTCTCGTCGGCGGCCACCGTGCCGTCGTCCACGGCGCCGTTGTTGTCCTGGATCTCCTCCAGGGACACGATGTCGGGGGAGGCGAGGTTGTGCGTGATCGCCTCCGCGTGCGCGGCGAAGGTGTCGTCGGCCGGGTCGAGGTTCTCGACGTTGTACGTCGCCACCGCCAGCTCGCCGCGCTGCTGGGCGCGGGTGGTCTCGCGCTCCGTGCCGCCGTCGCGCAGGGTCCCGAGCTGGTTGGCCACCAGGGTGTAGCCGCCGTACTGGTTGTAGTCCAGCGGGCCC
The DNA here is from genome assembly GCF_054956795.1 of Streptomyces sp. SYSU D01066-1. Classification (NCBI taxonomy): domain Bacteria; kingdom Bacillati; phylum Actinomycetota; class Actinomycetes; order Kitasatosporales; family Streptomycetaceae; genus Streptomyces; species Streptomyces sp. SYSU D01066-1. The sequence goes on from NZ_JBUDHV010000039.1 coordinate 26,182, forward strand.
GCGGTGGTGCCGGCGAGGGTGTCGCCCACGGTGGCGTCGGGGAAGTCGGCGACCGCGCCCAGGGACTGGATCTGGAGCCGGCCGGTGTTCTGGGAGCCGTAGGAGCCGTAGACCGTGCCGCCGCCCGCGCTCGGGTTCTCCTTGGGCTTCACCGTCACCCACAGCTCGGTGTACGGGTCGGTGGCGCCCACCACGCGGGTGTCGGAGACCTGGACGTTCATGCCCTCCAGGGACTCGTAGTGGTCCAGGGCGTAGCGGGAGGGGCGCAGCGGCAGGGCGTTGACCGAGCCGCCGCCGGCCTCGGGGGTGTACGTGTCGGGCACCGACCGGGTGGTGATCCGGGTCGCGGCCGGGACCGGGTTGCCGGAGGAGACGACGGTGACCGTCGGGCGGGTGATCTCGGTCAGCGACTGGTTGCCGGAGGAGGTGCCGCCGGGGACGTACTCCGAGACCGTGCCGGAGACGGTGACCGCGTCGCCGACGGAGACCTTCGGGGTGGAGCTGGTGAAGACGAAGACGCCCTCGCTGGTGGCCGGGTCGGCGTCCGGGGACGGGTCCTGGATCCAGAAGCCCCGGGAGGAGCCGTAGCCGCGCACGCCGGTGACGATCCCGGCCACATCGGTGACCTGCTGACCGGCGTACGGGGAGATCCGGGTGGTGCCCTGGACGTCGTGGACGCGCACCGAGGCCGCGTGCGCGGACGGGACGAGGACGACGGTGGACGCCGCTGAGCAGACGGCGGCGACGGTGAGCGCGGCGAGGCGCGCGGACGACTTGCTCGGCATGGGGTCCCTCCGGGGACGTGACGTCGAGTGCGGGGAGGCACGGGAAGCGTGAGGGGGGGCGCGCACGCCTGTGTGAACACTTGTGCCCCCCGGTTTCTACGCGCGTCAATCTCCTGCGCGGCCAGGGCCGTTGTCAAGGTTTCGGCCATGTACGGCGGCCGACGGGGAGATGAACCGGGCGGCATGGGTGGAAACCCGTCTAGGCTGAGCGGCTGAGCCGTACGGCGTCCAGGTGGCCGTACGGCCGTCGAGGCGCGCGAGGAGAAAACAGCCCATGTCAGACAGCTCCACCCTGCCGCCCGCGCGGCTCCACCCCGAAGCGGAGCTGGCCCGCGACGCGCTCTCCACCCCGCTGCTCTCCCGGGCCGTCCGGCTCGCCCGCTGGGCCGGGCCGGACACCCGGGTGGAGGCCGGGGGAGAGCTGGTCGAGGAGCAGCTCGGCGCGGCGGCCGAGGCGCTCGGCCTCAGCGGCGGCGACGCCGCGGCGGACGCGGGCGAGGCGTGGCGGATCGCCGTGGAGGCCGGGCTGGTCGAGGTCGTCGACGAGGAGGAGGGCACCGTCACGGCGGGCGAAGAGCTGGCGCTGCTCACCGGCGGCTCCCCGCAGGACGTGCTCGGCGTGTGGCTCGCCGCCCTGGAGACCGTCCTCGCCGACGCGAGCGCGCCCGACCTCGGCGCCCTGGTCGACGCGATGGCCGAGGGCGAGGGCGAGCTGGACCTCTCCTCCCTGGACTGGGACCCCGAGGCCGAGGCGGAGTTCCTCGACGGGGTGCTCGGCAACCTCTACCTGCTCACCGTCGGCGAGGACGTGCCCGGCGACACCCCGGCCCACGCCCCGGTGCCGCTTCCGGCGCTGGCCGCCTCCGTCCTCCTGCCCAGCGGCGTGGGCGAGCCCAGCGACGACGTGCTGCAGCAGGTGTCCGACGCGATGATGCGGCTGGACGACCAGTTCCGGCTGCTGGAGCCGATCGGGCTGGTCACCTACCAGCCGGTCGACGAGGCGCTGATGGCCGAGGGCGACGAGGAGCCGGCCGCGTCCGTCGACGACACCGACGTCTCCCGCTACGGCATGGTGGGGCTGACCCCCCTCGGCCTGTACGGGCTGCGCGCCCGGCTGCTGGAGGCCGGGTTCACCGCGCCCGTCGTCGGCGAACTCGCCGACAAGGGCGCCGACACCCTGCTCGACGGCACGGCCGGCTTCCCGCCGGCCGCCGCGCACGCCGAGACCGAGGGGTGGCTGGCCCGCCGCGAGCCCCTGGCCGCCGCCCGGGAGCTGCTGGCGGCGGCGCGCGGCGCGGACGCCGGGGCGCCGCTGCGCCGGCTGCGCTGCCAGCAGGCGCTGGCCCTGGTCGGCGCCGACGCCGAGCCCGCGCTGCGCGAGGTCCTCGGCGACCCGGAGCTGGGCGGGCTGGCCCGGGTGTGGCTGGCCGAGCAGGGGGCCCGCGACGTTCCGCCGCCGCCGGAGTCCATGGTCTTCTGGCTGACCGTCGACACGGTGGCCGCGCAGCTCGCCGCCGAGGGCAACTCCGAGGAACTGCAGGCCCTGGTGGAGGGACTGGCCGCGCAGCACAGCGGTTTCTTCGACACCGCCTGGCGGGTCGAGCACCCCGCCACCGCCGACGTCCTGGAGGCGATGGGGCGGCTGCACCCCGACAAGAAGATCGCCAAGGAGGCCCGCAAGGCGGCGTTCAAGGCGCGGTCGCAGCACGGGGGATGACGGGGTCTTCCGCGCGTCGCCGGGAGGGGACGACGGGACTTCCCGCGTGCTGCCGAGAGCCCCGGCGAGCCGCACGACGGCCAGGTGTGGTTCCCCGGCCCCGGACGCCGCACCCTCACCCTGAAGGTGCTGCTCGGCGTCGACCCCGGCCCGGAGGCGGAGGGCGCCCTCGACGGCCCGGACGACACCACCGTCTCCCCGTGCGGTGGTCCGGTCGTCGCCGAGGACGGTGACGGCGTGCAGCACCTGTCCGGCGCCACCGACGGCGGACGGACGTACCCCATCGCCCACGACGAGCTGGACGTCGGGACCGCGCGGGAGCCCGAGTGCGGCGAGTTCACCGGCGTCGCCTGCTCGCCCGACGGACGCCCCCCTGCGCCGACGTCCGGACGCCCGGCGTCATGCCGGCGATCACCGGGCCCTGGAAGCGGCACGAGCGCCGCTGAGGCCCGACGGCGGTGGTGTCCCGCGCCCCCCGCGGTCCCGGGCGCGGGACACCGGCGTTCACAGCGCCTTGGCGGCGGGCTTCACCATCCCGCGCACCGTGCGGGACTTGACGAACTCGCCCATCGCCGTCATGTCCCACTCCCCGGAGAACTGCCGGATCAGCTTGGCCATCATCACGCCGGTCTGCGGCTCGGCGGTGGTGAGGTCGAAGCGGACCAGTTCCTCGCCGGTCGCGGCGTCCAGCAGGCGGCAGTACGCCTTGGCGACCTCGGTGAACTTCTGCCCGGAGAAGGAGTTGACCGTGAAGACCAGGCCGGTGACCTCCTGCGGGAGCCGGCCGAGGTCGACGACGATCACCTCGTCGTCGCCGCCGCCCTCGCCGGTGAGGTTGTCACCGGAGTGCCTGATGGCGCCGCCGACGATGGAGAGCTTGCCGAAGTAGCAGCTGTCGATGTGGTTGCGCTGCGGGCCGTAGGCGATGACCGAGGCGTCCAGGTCGATGTCCTTGCCGCGGTACGCCGGCTCCCAGCCGAGGCCCATCTTGACCTGGGACAGGACCGGGCGGCCACCCTTGACCAGGGAGACGGTCTGGTTCTTCTGGAGGCTGACGCGGCCCTTGTCCAGGTTGACCTTCCCGGCCCCGGGGGCGGGGGCCGCGGGAGCGGCGGGCGGGGCCGGCTGGGCGGCGGGGGCGGTGACCGGCGGGGGCGGCGGCTGTACGGCGGCCGGGGCCGGGGGCGGCGTGACCGGCTGGGCGGCGGGTGCGGCCGGCTCCTCCACCGAGACGCCGAAGTCGGTGGCGATGCCGGCGAGGCCGTTGGCGTAGCCCTGGCCGACCGCGCGGGCCTTCCAGACGCCGCCCCGCAGATAGACCTCGACGATCACCAGGGCCGTCTCGCTGCCGAGCCGCGGGGGGGTGAAGGTGGCCAGGACGGAGCCGTCGTCCGCGCCGCGGATGGTGGCCGTGGGCTCGATGCCCTGGAAGGTCTGGCCCGCGGCGTCCGGGCTGGCGGTGACGACGATCTTCTCGATGCCCGGGGGCACCGCGGTGGTGTCGATGGTGATCGCGTCCGGGGCGGTGCCGCCGCCGGAGCGGTAGGTCACGCCCGGGCCGGTGGGCTGGTTGTAGAAGATGAAGTCGTCGTCGGAGCGCACCTTGCCGTCGGCGGTGAGCAGCAGGCCCGATACGTCGAGGCGCACGGGCGCGGCGACGTCCACCGTCACGCGGGCGGCGGACAGGGGGATGTTCGAGCCGGGGGTCATAGCTGTCATGCCGGATGAACGAGCGAGGGCGTTTTGCCGTTCCCTTACCGTCGGCCGTTCGGCGGGCCGGACGATTCCACCCCCCTGCCACCCCCCGCCGCCCCCCGCAGCCCTTGCCCGTCCCGTCCCCGAGGGCTGCGCCCCGGCCCGGACGGCCTCGCCCCCCAGCGCCGGACGGGCCGATCGGCGCGTCCGGCGCTCCTCCCTCAGGGGACGACCACGATCTTCCTCCCCACCCCCGCCGCGAACTGCTCCAGCGCCTGCGGGTACCGCTCCAGCGGGATGCGGTCGCTGATGAAGACGTCCGGGTCCAGGACGCCGTTGGCGAACAGTTCCGCCGCCCGCTCGTAGCTGTGCAGGACGGCCATCGAGCCGGTGATGGTGATCTCCTGGTTGTAGATGCGGTACGGGTCGATCTGGACGCGCGTCGCGTAGTCCGCCACGCCGAACTGGAGGAACGTACCGGCCTTGGCGACCCGGTCCAGGCCGTCCTGGATCGCCGCCGCGTTGCCGGTCGCGTCGATGACCAGGTCCCAGCCCTGGGGGCGGTCCAGTTCGTCGGGGGTGGCGGCGGCGCCCGAGACGCCCAGGGCCTTGGCGGTCTCCAGGCGGGCCGGGTTGAGGTCGACCATGTCGATGCTGGCCGCGCCCGTCCGCTTGGCCAGCTCCAGCATCATCAGCCCCATCGTCCCCGAGCCGTAGATCAGGACGTGGGCGCCGAGGCGGGACCGGAGGACGTCGTAGCCGCGGACCGCGCAGGACAGGGGCTCGATGAGGGCCGCGTCCTGGGTGCGGACGTGCTCGGGGAGCTTCACGCAGTTCGCCACGGGGGCCACCGCGTACTGGGCCGCGCCGCCCGCCGTCGTCACGCCGATGGCCGCCCAGCGCTCGCAGAGGTTGTTGTGGCCGCTGCGGCAGTAGCGGCACTCGTGGCAGTACAGGGACGGGTCCACCGCGACCCGGTCGCCGACCGAGACCTCGGTGACCCGCGTGCCCACCCCGACCACCTCGCCGGCGAACTCGTGCCCCGGCGTGACCGGCAGCTTCGGCGCGAACTCCCCCTGGAGGATGTGCAGGTCGGTGCCGCACAGCCCGCACGCGGCGACCTGGACGACGACCTCGCGCGGCCCTGGCGTCGGGTCCGGGACCTCGGTGACGACGGCGCGGCCCACGGACTCGATGACGGCGGCCTTCATTTCACGGCTCCAAGCGACAGGCCCTGGACCAGCTTGTCCTGGGCGGCGAACCCCGCGGCGAGCACCGGCAGGGAGATGACGAGCGACGCGGCGCACACCTTGGCCAGGAACAGGCCCTGGCTGGTGATGAAACCGGTCAGGAAGACGGGGGCGGTCTCGGCGACCACACCCGTCAGCACCCGGGCGAAGAGCAGTTCGTTCCAGCTGAAGATGAAGCAGATGAGGGAGGTCGCGGCGATGCCGGGCAGGGCGATCGGGGCGACCACCCGCGCCAGGACGGTGGGCAGTCTCGCGCCGTCCACCCGGGCCGCCTCGATGATCGCGACCGGGACCTCGGCGAGGAAGGACTGCATCATCCACACCGCGATCGGCAGGTTCATCGAGGTGTAGAGGACGACCAGCAGCCAGATGTTGTCCAGCAGGCCGGTGTTCTTGGCGAACAGGTAGATGGGGAGCAGGCCCGCCACCACCGGGAGCATCTTCGTCGACAGGAAGAAGAACAGGACGTCCGTCCACTTCTTCACCGGGCGGATGGACAGCGCGTACGCCGCCGGCAGGGCCAGGACGAGGACGAACAGGGTCGAGGCGACCGACGCGACGGCCGAGTTGGCCAGCGCCGGCCACGGGCTCGCGCCGCCGTCCGCGCCGAAGAACTCGCGGTAGCCGTCCAGCGTCAGGGCGGCGGCGAAGGACGGCGGGTTGGTGGCGGCGTCCTCCTCCGAGTGGAAGGAGGTCAGCGCCATCCAGGCGATGGGGAGGAAGAAGACGACGCCGAGCAGCCAGGCCACCAGGCCCAGACCGGCCCCGCGCCCCCGGCGGCGGACTCCTGTGGTCGTGGTCAGGGCGCTCATGCGCGGCCCACCTCCTCGCGGAACAGGGACGACACCACGCGCAGGGCGAAGGTCGCGATGATGATCGAACCGATGACGACCAGGACGCCGGCGGCCGAGGCGAGGCCGTTCTCGTGGGCCTGGTAGAAGCTCTGGTAGACGGTGTAGGGCAGGTTGGCGGTGCCCAGACCGCCGGAGGTGATCGTGAAGACCGCGTCGAAGTTCTGCACGATGTAGATCGAGCCCAGCAGGGCGCCGAGTTCGAGGTAGCGGCGCAGGTGGGGCAGGGTGAGGTGGACGAAGATCTGCCAGTCGCCCGCGCCGTCCACCCGGGCCGCCTCGATCTGCTGCTGGTCCCGGCTCTGCAGCCCGGCCAGCAGGATCAGCATCATGAACGGCGTCCACTGCCACACCAGGGACAGCTCCACCGCCAGCAGCGGGGTGTGGGAGATCCAGTCGGGCTGGGGGCCGCCGACGTAGTGCAACAGCCCGTTCAGCAGGCCGTACTCGGGGTTGTAGAGGACGTGCTTCCACAGCAGCGCCGCCGCCACCGGGACCACCAGGAACGGGGCGATCAGCAGGGTGCGGACCACGCCGCGGCCCTTGAACCTCCGGTCCAGCAGCAGCGCGAGGACGAGGCCGAGGACCAGGCTGGCCAGCACCACCGCGACCGTCAGCAGGACCGTCGTCCAGACCGACTTGCGCAGGTCGGGGTCGGTGAGGACGTCGCCGTAGTTGGAGAGGCCGGTGAAGTGGCGGGCGTCGGGGTAGAGGGCGTTCCAGTCGAAGAAGGAGATCACCAGCGTCGCCACGAAGGGCAGCTGGGTGACCGCGATCATGAAGATCAGGGCCGGCAGGAGTGGGGCCCGGGTGGCCCAGGCGCGCAGCCGCGCGGAGGGCCGGCCCTGCGGGGTGCGGACGTCGGGTGCGGCCAGGGGGGCCGTTGTCGTGGCGGTCATCGTCCCTCGTACTCCTCGGCGATCTCCTCGGCCAGCTCCTGCGACTTCTTCAGGGCCGCCTCGACGGACTGGCGTCCGGCGATGGCCGCGCTGATCTCCTGGGAGACCTTGGTGCCGAGGTCGGTGAACTCCGGGATGCCGACGAACTGGATGCCGGGCGCCGGGCGCGGCTGCACCCCCGGGTCGTTGGGCCGGGCCGCCTCGATCGCCTCCCGGGTCATCTCCTGGAAGGCGCCGGCCTCCGCGCGGTAGGCCGGGTTCTCGTAGGTGGAGGCGCGCTTGCCGGCCGGGACGTTGGACCAGCCGATCTCGTCACCGACGAGCTGCTCGTACTCCTTGCCGGACGCCCAGGAGACGAACTTCCACGCCTTGTCGGGGTTGCGGGAGGCCTTCTGGATGCCCCAGGCCCAGGTGTAGAGCCAGCCGGAACTCTCCGTCTTCTCGACCGGGGCGGGGGCGTAGCCCAGCTTGCCCTTGACGGGGGAGTCGGCCGCCTCCAGGGAACCGGCGGCGGAGGTGGCGTCGTACCACATGGCGACCTTGCCCTGGGTCATGTTGTTCAGGCACTCGGCGAAGCCGGCCTGCGGGGCGCCGGACTCGCCGTGCTCGCGCACCAGGCCGACGTAGAACTTCACCGCCTTCTCGAACTCGGGGGAGTCGAGGCGGGCCTTCCAGTCCTGGTCGAACCAGGTGCCGCCGAAGGTGTTCACGACCGTGGTGAGCGGGGCCATCACCTCGCCCCAGCCGGGCAGGCCGCGCAGGCAGATGCCCTTCATGCCGGACCGCGCGCCGTCCACCTTCGCGGCGAGGTCGGCGACCTGCCGCCAGGTGGGGTGCGCGGGCATGGTCAGGCCCTCCTTCTCGAAGATGTCCTTGCGGTACATCAGGAAGGAGGACTCGCCGTAGAAGGGCTGGCCGTAGAGCTTGCCGTCCTCGCCGGTGAGGGACTCGCGCATCGGCCCCAGGACGTCCCGCTCGTCGTAGGCGGTGTCCTTCGCGGTGTAGGAGTCCATCTCGTGCAGCCAGTCGTTCTTGGCGTAGATGGGGATCTCGTAGTTGGAGAGGGTGGCGACGTCGTACTGGCCCGCCTGGTTGGCGAAGTCTTGGCTGATCTTGTCGCGGACGTCGTTCTCCGGCAGCACGGTGAAGTTCACCTTGATGCCGGTCTCCTCGGTGAAGTGGTCGGCGGTGAGCTTCTGCAGCTCGACCATCTGGGGGTTGTTGACCATCAGGACGTTGATGGCGTCGCCGCCGGAACCCGCTCCGCCCGCCCCGACCCAGCAGCCGGAGAGCAGCGGGGCGAGCAGCGTCCCTGCGGCGGCCGTGGCGAGCGTGGCTCGCGGCCTTCGTCGGCTCTGGGTTCGCATGGCTCGCTCCTGAACATATGAGGAGGTGAGGGACGGTGAGGGAGGATCCCGTCCCGCGAGGGGAGGAAGGGGACGGGGTCAGACTCGGATGACCTGGGGGCCCAGCAGCGAGTAGCGGTGGGCCTCGGAGGCGGGCAGCTGGGTGCTGGTGACGATCGCCTCCAGGGCGCCGATCTCGGCGAACCGGCAGAAGCTGACCGCCCCGAACTTGGTGTGCACCCCCGCGAACACCGTGCGCCGCGCGGCCCGCACGGCCTGCGCCTTGACGTCGCCGACCGCCGGGTCGGGCGTGGTCAGGCCGTGTTCGCGGGAGATGCCGTTGGCGCCGATGAAGGCCAGGTCGAGGACGAACCCGGCCAGCATCCTGGTGGTCCAGTGGTCGACGGTGGCCAGCGTGCCCGGCCGGACCCGGCCGCCGAGCAGCAGCACGGAGGTGTCGCCGCGCCCGGCGAGCGCGCCGGCCACCGGCAGGGACGCGGTGACCACGGTCAGCGGCCGGTCCGCGGGGAGGGCCTCGGCGATGAGCTGGGGGGTGAAGCCCTCGTCGACGAAGACCGTCTCGGCGTCCCCGAGCAGTTCGGCCGCCGCGGCGGCGACCCGGCGCTTGGCGGGGACGTGGCTGGTGGCGCGCACGGCGAGGGTCGTCTCGAACCCGGCGCTCTCCACGGGATAGGCGCCGCCGTGGGTGCGGCGGACCAGACCGTGGTCCTCCAGGGCGCGCAGGTCCCGGCGCACGGTCTCCTTGGCCACGCCGAGTTGAGCCGCGAGGACGGTGACGTCGACCGAGCCGGCGGCGCGGGCGGCCCGTACGATCTCCCGCTGGCGCTCTTCCGCCGATCTCGTGCCCATGCCGTACCTGCCTCACGCGCGCCGTTGCCCGTTCGGGCCCGGTGGGGCCCCGGTGAAGAGTTCTACAGCGGGTGCGCGGCGCTGACCAGGTCTGTTGCGGAGCCGATGCTGCCCGCTTGGGCCCGTTTCGGCGGGCGGGGCGGGGCCGTGGACCAGGGGTGCGGCGGCGCGGGGCGTCTGATCGGGCAGCACGGATGCCCGAACGGGGAGGAGGACGGGCCCGTTCGGTGCCCGTCCTCCCCGGTGCCGCTGGGTGTTCCGGTCAGTACGGCCAGATCGGCGGGTCCGTGACGAAGTGGCCGCCGAGGCGGGCGTGGGCCGGGTTGTCCGGGTCCAGTTCGCCCTGTTCGGCGATGAGCTTGGCGGCGTACGGCTCGGAGTCGTCCTGCGGCTCGTAGCCGAGGGCGCGCGCGGTGGTGAGGTCCCACCACAGACGGGTGTTGGCGGAGGATCCGTAGACGACCGTGTGGCCGACGCCCTCGGCGGTCAGCGCGGCGTGGAAGAGCCGGGCGCCGTCGGCGGGGCTCATCCACACCGAGAGCATCCGGACGGTGGTCGGCTCGGGGAAGCAGGAGCCGATGCGGACGGAGACGGTCTCGATGCCGTGCTTGTCCCAGTAGAACTGGGCGAGGTCCTCGCCGAAGGACTTGGACAGGCCGTAGAAGGTGTCGGGACGGCGCGGGGCGTCGACGGGGATGAGGGGGTCGTCGCCCTGGGGACGCGGGATCCAGCCGACGACGTGGTTGGAGGAGGCGAGGACGACGCGGCCGACGCCCTCCTCGCGGGCGGCCTCGTAGACGTTGTACGTGCCCTCGATGTTGGCCTTCAGGATCTTGTCGAAGGACGCTTCCAGGGAGATGCCGGCCAGGTGCACGATCGCGTCGACGCCGCGCACCGCCTCGCGCACGGCGTCCTTGTCGGCGAGGTCGGCGACGATGGCGTCCGGCGCTCCCTCGACGGGGCGCAGGTCGAACAGGCGCAGCTCGTAGCCGTAGGCGGGGAGCAACTCCCGCATCAGGGTGCCGAGGCCGCCTGCGGCGCCGGTGAGCAGAACGGTGCGGGGAGCGGGCATTCTCGGGTCTCCTTGGATCGCCGTACACAACGCCATGCGCGATGCCGTGGGTGTCGCCGTACGTGCCGCCGTGCGTGACGCCGTACGTGTCGTCACGTGTGACCGCCGCACGTGCCGCCATGCGTGACGTCGTACGTAGCGCCATGCGTGACGCCGTGCGCGACGTCAGTACAGGGCGCCCTTACCCGGCGCCGCCCACACGAGTACACATGCGCATATCGCATTCACAAGCATGGACACGCTAAGGACACGCGTCGTCACGCGTCAAGGTGGTCGTGTGCTTGACCGGCCTCACGAAGGCGTCTTAGCGTTAAGCGTTCAGAGATATGGACGCAGATCATACACGTGGAAGATCCGTGGAGATCTGCTTCGGGAATCGGGAGTGCCTGTGACGCCAGCTCCGCTCGCCGCTCGACTCACCGCCCCCCGGGGGCCGCTGTTCTTCCCGGTCACGGCGTACGGCCCCGGCGGCGAGGTCGACCTCGACGTCTACCGCGCCCATGTGCGCCAGGGCGTGGAGGCGGGCGCCGCCGCCGTGTTCGCCTGCTGCGGCACCGGGGAGTTCCACGCGCTCACGCCCGAGGAGTTCCAGGACTGCGTCCGGGCGGCCGTCGAGGAGACGGCGGGCCGCGTCCCGGTCCTGGCGGGCGCCGGTTACGGCACCGCCCTCGCCGTCCGCTACGCGCGCCTCGCCGAGGAGGCCGGCGCCGACGGGCTGCTCGCCATGCCGCCGTACCTGGTGCTCGCCGGTCAGGAGGGGCTGCTGCGGCACTACCGGGAGCTGGCCGCCGCGACCTCCCTGCCCGTGATCGTCTACCAGCGCGACAATGTCGTGCTCAGCCCCCGCACGGTGGTCGAACTGGCCCGCACGGAGGGGATCGCCGGCCTCAAGGACGGCCTCGGCGACCTCGACCTGATGCAGCGCACCGTCAGCGCCGTGCGCACCGAGGCGCCCGGTGACTTCCTCTACTTCAACGGGCTGCCGACCGCCGAACAGACCCAGCTCGCCTACCGCGGCCTCGGCGTCACGCTCTACTCCTCCGCCGTGTTCTGCTTCGTCCCCGAGATCGCCCTCGCCTTCCACCGGGCGCTGCGCACCGGCGACGACGCCACCGCGCACCGCCTGCTGGACGGCTTCTACCGGCCCTTCACCGAACTGCGCGCCCAGGGCCGCGGTTACGCCGTCGCCCTGGTGAAGGCCGGGGTACGGTTGCGCGGTCTGGACGTGGGCGAGGTGCGGCCCCCGCTGCACGAGCCCACCCGGGACCACGTCGAGCGGCTCGCCGAGGTGATCGAGCGCGGCCACGCGCTGCTGGAGGAGGCACGGTGAAGGCATCGGCGTTCGTCTACCCCTGGGACGTCAACGGCGACCCGCGCGCGCCGGAGACGGTCGCCGGACTCGGCGTGGAACAGGTGACGCTGGCCGCCGCCTACCACTCCACCCGCGCTCTGACCCCCCGTCACCCGCGCCACCGGATCGTCACCGCCGAGCACGCCGCCGTCCTCTACCCGCCCGACGCCGGCCGCTGGGCCGGACGGGAACTGATCCCGTATTCGGCCGGTGACTGGGCGCCCGGGGACGCCTACGGCGAGGCCGCGGCCAGGCTCGCGGAGGCGGGTCTTGAGGTGCACACCTGGGTCGTGCTGGCCCACAACTCCCGCCTGGGCGCCGAGCGTCCGCACACCTCCGTCGTCAACGCCTACGGCGACCGCTACCCCTGGGCGCCCTGTATCGCGCAGCCCGCCACGCGCGCGTACCTCGTGGACCTGGCCGCCGAGGCGGCGGTGCGGCCGGGGGCGCGCGGCACCGAACTGGAGTCCCTCGGCTGGTACGGCCTGGCCCATCTGCACGCCCACGACAAGACCGCCGGCGTCGGCCTCGGCGACGCCGGGCAGTACCTGATGTCGCTCTGCTTCTGCCCCGACTGCCGGGCGGGCTACGGCGGTCAGGGCCTGGACCCCGACGAGCTGGCCGCCGCCGTACGCGACGCGCTGGAGCCGGTGTGGCGGGGGGAGGCGCCCCCGGACGGGGGCTGGGCGGGCGTGGCGAAGCTGCTCGGCGAGGCGCGGGCGAACGCCACGCGCGCGTGGCGGGACGCCACCGCCCGTTCCCTCCAGGAGGCGGCCGTCGCCGCGGTCCGCGCCGCCGCCCCCGAGGGGTTCCAGGTCCTGCTGCACGCCGACCCGGTCTCCTACCACTGCGGCGCCAACGCCGGCGTCGACCCCGCGCACATCCTGTCCGTCGCGGACGGGGTGGTCGTGCCCTGCACGGGCGGTGCGGGCCTGCTCGCCCCCTTCGCCGAGCAGGCCCACGAGGGCACGGTCCTCGCCGCCAACCTCACCGTCGTCTCCGGCATGGGCGGCAGTCCCGGCACCCTCGCCGCCGACGCGGCCCGCGCCGCCGGCCTGGGGGCCACGGAACTGCGGCTGTACCACGCCGGGCTGGCGTCGGACGGGGACCTGGCGGCGGTGCGGCGGGGGCTGGACGGGCGCCCCCGGCGAGGCTGACCGGGGTCGCCCGGGAGGGCGTCACCACCAGCGTCCGGGGACCGGTCCGCGCTTCTTCTGTCAGAAGCATTGACGAAGCACCGCGCCCCTCCTAGTTTCATCGCGTCGTACTCCGTACGTCATATATGAGACGCGATACGCGAGATCCGAGAGGCGCACATGACCTCTGTGCCCACGCCGATCCCCTCCCGCACGCAGTACGTGTTCCAGGAGATCCAGCGCCGCATCCTCACCGGCCGGCTGACACCCGGCCAGGCCCTGGTCGAGACCGAACTCGCCGCACAGTTCGGGGTCTCCAAGACCCCGGTGCGCGAGGCGCTCAAGACCCTGGCCGGCACCGGACTGGTCATGATGAGCCAGTACAAGGGCGCCACGGTGCGCATGGTGGACGCGGACATGGCGCGCGAGGTCTACGACGTGCGGCTGCTCCTGGAGCCGGAGGCGCTCAGGCGTGCCGTGCGGCGCGGCGCCTCCCTCGACGCCGCCCGGTCCGCGCTGGCCCGCGCCGACCGGGCCACCGACACCGCCGAACGGTCGCTGGCCAACCGGGAGTTCCACCGCGCCCTGTATCTGCCCTGCGGCAACCCGCTGCTCGGCCGGATGCTCGACGAGGTCCGCGACCAGGCGGCCCTGGTCTCCGCCGTCGCCTGGGCCGCCGACCCCTCCTGGGAGCGGGAGGCGGGCGAGCACCAGGAGATCCTGCGGCTCGCCCTGGCCGGTGACGCGGACGGTGCCGCGCGAGCCCTCCACGCGCACATCGCGTCCTTCGTCGAGCGGGCCTTCCCGGCAGCGGACCACGAGGCCGGGAAGGCCCAGGAAGAGGACGGTCAGGCATGACAACGACGTTCCAGACCCAGCGGGCGGCCCTGGCCGACGTGGTGGCGATCCCGGTGACCCCGTTCGCCGCGGACGGCTCCGTCGACCCGGCCACGTACCGGGCCCTGCTGCGCCGCCTGCTGGACGCCGGCATCACCACCCTCACCCCCAACGGCAACACCGGCGAGTTCTACGCCCTCACCCCGGCCGAGCGCCGCCAGGTCACCGAGCTGACCGTCGAGGAGGCCGACGGCCGGGCGGACGTCCTGGCCGGCGTCGGCCACGACGTGCCGACCGCGATCGCCTCCGCCCGGCACGCCCGCGACCTGGGCGTGACCATGGTGATGGTGCACCAGCCCGTCCACCCCTACGTCTCCCAGGCCGGCTGGGTCGACTACCACCGCGCCGTCGCCGAGGCCGTCCCCGAACTGGGCGTCGTCCCCTACATCCGCGCCCCGCAGCTGGCCGGGGCGCGGCTGGCCGAGCTGGCGGACGCCTGCCCCAACGTCATCGGCGTGAAGTACGCGGTGCCGGACGCGGCCAAGTTCGCCGCCTTCGCCCGCGACGCCGGGCTCGACCGGTTCGTGTGGGTGGCGGGGCTGGCCGAACCGTACGCCCCCTCCTACTTCTCGGCCGGTGCCACCGGCTTCACCTCCGGGCTGGTCAACGTCGCCCCGGCCGTCTCCCGGAACATGATCGAGGCGCTGCGGGCGGGCGACTACCCGGCCGCCATGAAGGTCTGGGAGCAGATCCGCCGCTTCGAGGAACTGCGCGCCGCCAACGGCTCCGCCAACAACGTCACCGTCGTCAAGGAGGCCCTCGCCTCGCTCGGCCTGTGCCGCCGTGACGTCCGCCCGCCGAGCCGCCCGCTCCCCGTCAGCGAGCGCGCCGAGGTCGCCGAGATCGCCGCGGGGTGGTCGATGTGACCGGCCGCAAGCGCCCGGAGGAGCTGCGCAGCCACCAGTGGTACGGCACCGAGGGCCTGCGTACCTTCAGCCACCGCGCCCGCACCCGCCAGCTCGGCTACCTGCCCGAGGAACACCTCGGCAAGCCCGTCATCGCCATCCTCAACACCTGGTCCGACATCAACCCCTGCCACGTCCACCTGCGCGACCGCGCCCAGGCCGTGAAGCGGGGCGTGTGGCAGGCGGGCGGCTTCCCCCTGGAGTTCCCGGTCTCCACGCTCAGCGAGACCTTCCAGAAGCCGACCCCGATGCTCTACCGCAACATGCTCGCCATGGAGACGGAGGAGCTGCTGCGGTCCTACCCGGTGGACGGCGCCGTCCTCATGGGCGGCTGCGACAAGTCCACGCCCGCCCTGCTGATGGGCGCGGCCTCCGCCGACCTGCCGGCCGTGTTCGTGCCGGCCGGGCCGATGCTCCCCGGGCACTGGCGGGGCGAGACCCTCGGCAGCGGCACCGACATGTGGAAGTACTGGGACGACAAGCGGGCCGGGCTCATCGGCGACTGCGAGATGCAGGAACTGGAGAGCGGGCTGGCCCGTTCGCCCGGTCACTGCATGACGATGGGCACGGCCTCCACCCTCACCGCCGCCGCCGAGGCCCTCGGCGTCACCGTGCCGGGCGCCTCCAGCATCCCGGCCGTCGACTCCGGGCACGACCGGATGGCCGCCGCGGCCGGACTGCGCGTGGTCGAACTGGTCCACCGGGGCCGCAAGCTGAGCGACATCCTCACCGCGGACGCCTTCGAGGACGCCGTCACCACCGTGCTCGGCCTCGGCGGCTCCACCAACGCCGTGATCCACCTGATCGCGATGGCGGGCCGCGCGGGCGTGCGCCTCACCCTCGACGACTTCGACCGCATCGCCCGCACCGTCCCGGTACTGGCCAACGTCCGCCCCGGCGGACGGACGTACCTGATGGAGGACTTCCACTTCGCCGGCGGCCTGCCCGGCTTCCTCTCCCGCATCCCCGACCTGCTCCACCTGGACCGGCCCACGGTCTGCCACGACACCCTGCGCGAACAGCTCGAAGGCGCCCTCGTCCACGACGACGACGTGATCCGCCCCCGCGACAACCCGGTCGCGGCCGAAGGAGGCGTCGCCGTGCTGCGCGGCAACCTCTGCCCGGACGGCGCCGTCATCAAGCACATCGCCGCCGAACCGCACCTGCTCAAGCACACCGGCCCGGCCGTCGTCTTCGACGACTACCGGACCATGCAGCGCACCATCAACGACCCGTCCCTCGGCATCACCGCCGACAGCGTGCTGGTGCTGCGCAACGCCGGCCCCAAGGGCGGCCCCGGCATGCCCGAGTACGGCATGCTGCCCCTCCCCGACCACCTCCTCAAGCAGGGCGTACGCGACATGGTGCGGATCTCCGACGCCCGGATGAGCGGCACGAGCTACGGCGCCTGCGTGCTGCACGTCGCGCCCGAGTCGTACGTCGGCGGACCGCTCGCCCTGGTCCGCACCGGCGACACCATCACCCTGGACGTCGCCGCCCGCACCCTGCGGCTCAACGTGGACGACGCGGAGCTGGAGCGCCGCCGCGCCGCCTGGACGCCGCCTCCGGCACGGTACGAGCGCGGCTACGGCGCGCTCTACAACGAACAGATCACCCAGGCCGACACCGGCTGCGACTTCGAGTTCCTGGCCCGCCCGGGCACGGTGCAGGACCCGTACGCGGGCTGACGCCCCCGGACGACGGAAGACCCCCGAGACGGAGAACCCCCGACGACAGAAAACCCCCGCACACCCCTGTACGGACAGAAAGCGCTTCCTGTACGCATCACGCACATCCGGTCACGCACGTGAATCACCTCCGCACGTACGCCCCCCCGCACGACGTCCCAGAACGGAGAACAGTCATGGCCCAAGCCGCAGCCGTGGCGAAACCGCCCGCGCCACCGAGGCGGCGCCGTGCCTTGGCCACGCCGCGCAGGCTCCCGTACCTGCTGATCGCCCCGGCGGGGCTGCTGATGCTGGGCTTCATCGCCTACCCGGTCCTCAGCGTCTTCTACTACAGCCTGCAGGAGTACAACCCCACCAAGCCGTGGCGCAACGGCTACGCGGGCCTCGACAACTTCGTCAAGATCTTCACCGAGGACCCGGTCTTCTGGGACACCCTCGTCTTCAGCGCCAAGTGGGTCTTCGTCGAGGTCGGCCTGCAACTGCTCTTCGGGCTGGTGCTCGCCCTGATCGTCAACCAGACCTTCGTGGGCCGGGGGCTGGGCCGCGCCCTGGTCTTCTCCCCGTGGGCCGTCTCCGGCGTGCTGACCTCCGCGATCTGGGTGCTGCTCTACAACTCCCAGACCGGCGTCACCCGCTACCTCGCCGACCTGGGCATCGGCTCCTACGGCACGAGCTGGCTGTCGGACACCTCCACCGTGTTCCCGGCGGCGGTCGTCGCCGACCTGTGGCGCGGGGTGCCCTTCTTCGCGATCCTCATCCTCGCCGACCTCCAGTCCGTCTCCAAGGACCTGTACGAGGCCGCCGAGGTCGACGGGGCCGGCCGCGTCAAGCAGTTCTGGCACATCACCCTGCCGCACCTGAAGGACGCGATCATCCTCGCCACACTGCTGCGCGCGGTGTGGGAGTTCAACAACGTCGACCTGCTCTACACCCTGACCGGCGGCGGCCCGGCCGGCGAGACCACGACCCTCCCGCTCTACATCGCCAACACCTCCGTCGACGCCCACGACTTCGGCTACGCGTCGGCGCTGACCACGGTCGCGTTCGTGATCCTGCTCTTCTGCTCGCTCGTCTACCTGCGGCTGAGCAAGTTCGGAGGCGAGAACAAGTGATCACCAAGGAGGCCGCCACGGCCGCTCCCGCCCCCGAGCGGGCCGCCCCCGCCCCGCCGCGCCCGGCGAAGAAGGAGGGCCCCGCCTGGGACCAGGTCCCCCGCTGGCAGATCTACCTCCCGCTCGGCATCTACCTCGTCTTCACCCTCGTCCCGTTCTACTGGATCCTGCTCTTCTCCCTGCGCCCGGCCGGCTCCACCTCGCTGGTGCCCTGGCCGATGACCTTCGACCACTTCGAGAAGGTCTGGACGGAGCGCAGCTTCGGCACCTACTTCGGCAACAGCGTCCTGGTCGGCGTCGCCACCCTGGTGATGACCACGGTCGTCGCCCTGGCCGGCGGCTACGCCCTCGCCCGGTTCGACTTCAGGATCAAGCGGGGCTTCATGCTCGTCCTGCTCTGCTCCCAGTTCGTGCCCGGCGCGCTGCTCCTCGTGCCGCTCTTCGAGATCTTCGCCGAACTCCAGATGATCAACTCCCTCGGCAGCGTCATCATCGCCGAGACCGTCTTCCAGCTCCCGCTGTCGATGATCCTGATCAGCAACTTCATCAAGAACGTGCCGTACTCCCTGGAGGAGGCCGCCTGGGTCGACGGCTGCGGGCGGATGCGGGCCTTCCGGATCGTCGTTCTGCCGCTGCTGCGGCCCGGTCTGATCGCGGTGGGCTCCTTCGCCTTCGTGCACTCCTGGAACCACTTCCTGTTCGCCCTGATGTTCCTCAGCAACCAGGACAAGCAGACCATCCCGGTCGGCCTCAACTCCCTGATGAGCGCGGACAGCGTCGACCTCGGCGCGCTGGCCGCCGGCGGCATCATCGCGGCCGTCCCGGTCGTCATCGTCTTCGCCTTCATCCAGAAGTGGCTGATCACGGGCTTCAGCGCCGGGGCGGTGAAGGGATGAGACGTCTCCGAGCGCTTCCCGGACCCAGGCGCCTCGCCGCCGCCACCGCCCTCCTCGGCCTGCTCTGCACCCTGCCCGCGCACGCCGGCCCCGGCCGGGACATCAGCCGCGACACCCTCGCCGCGAACGACGGCTGGGCCGCCGCCGAGGGCACCACCACCGGGGGAGCCGCCGCCGACGACGCCCACGTGTACACCGTGCGCGACCGGGCCGGGCTGGTCCGCGCCCTGGACGGCGGCAGCGGCACCCCGAAGATCATCAAGATCGCCGGGACGATCGACGCCAACACCGACGACGCCGGCCGCCCCCTGGACTGCGCCGACTACGCCACCGACGGCTACGCAGTGAAGGAGTACCTGGCCGCCTACGACCCCCGCACCTGGGGCGCCGCCAAGCCCAGCGGCCCCCAGGAGGAGGCCCGCCAGGCATCCGCCGCCCGGCAGGCAAAACGGGTCGTGCTGCCCGTCGGCTCGAACACCACCATCGTCGGCCTGGGCGACCGCGCCGTCCTGAAGGGCGCCAGCCTCCAGGTGAAGAACGCGGACAACGTCATCGTCCGCAACCTCGAACTGCGCGACGCCTACGACTGCTTCCCGGTCTGGCAGCCCAACACCGGCGGCCTCGGCGACTGGAAGACCGCCTACGACAACCTGTGGCTCAACGGCGCCACCCACGTCTGGGTCGACCACGTCACCGCCTCCGACGGCGACCGCCCCGACGCCGGGGAACCGGTGTACTTCGCCCGCAACTACCTGCGCCACGACGGACTGCTGGACATCACCAACGCCTCCGACCTGGTCACCGTCTCCTGGAGCCGGTTCACCGGCCACGACAAGGCGATGCTCATCGGCAGCGGCGACACCGCCACCGGCGACCGCGGGAAACTCCGGGTCACCCTGCACCACAACGCGTTCGAGTCGGTCGTGCAGCGCGCCCCCCGCGTCCGCTTCGGACAGGTGCACCTCTACAACAACCGGTACGTGGTCCGCGAGGACGACACCGAGTACCGCTACTCGCTGGGCGTCTCCACCGAGTCGGCGCTCTACGCGGAGAACAACGCCTTCACCACGCCCGGCCACGTGGAGGCCGCCGACCTGGTCAAGAGCTGGAACGGCAGCGCCCTGCACGCCACCGGCACCCTGTTCAACGGCTACCCGGTCGACCTGCTCACCATCCACAACGCCTACAACTCCGGCAGCGAACGCGACCTGACCGCCGACGTCGGCTGGACACCCGTCCTGCACGGCACGGTCGAGGACGCCGCCGCGGCCGACCGGGCCGTCGGACGCGGCGCGGGCGCGGGGAGGATCTCATGAGCGCACCCCTGCCCGTCGTCCTCGCCGGCGCCCGCGGCCACGGCCGCTGGCACCTCGCCAACCTCCGCCGCCTGGAGCGGGCGGGCCGCGTCCGCCTGGCCGGCCTGTGCGAGCTGACCCCCCTGACGGAGGAGGAGTACGGCGGTGAGCCGCCCGCCCAGTCCGCCGACTTCGGCGCCCTCCTCGACACCACCGGCGCCCGGGCCGCCGTCGTCTGCACGCCGATCCCCACCCACACCGACCTCGCGCTGACCGCCGCCTGCCGGGGCGTGCACCTGCTCCTGGAGAAGCCCCCGGCGCCGTCGTTCGCGGAGTTCCGGCGGATGGCCGACGGGGTCGCCGAGGCGGGCGTCGCCTGCCAGATCGGGTTCCAGTCGCTGGGCTCGCATGCGGTGCCCGCCCTCCGGGAGCTGATCGCCGACGGCGCGATCGGCGAGGTCACCGGCATCGGCGGGGCCGGCGCCTGGGTGCGCGACGAGGCGTACTTCCGGCGTTCGCCCTGGGCCGGGCGGCGCCGGACGGACGACGGCGCCGACGTGGTCGACGGGGCGCTGACCAACCCCCTCGCGCACGCCGTCGCCACCGGCCTCGCACTCGGCGACGCCACCCGCGACCAGGACGTCAGCTCCGTCGAGACCGAACTGCACCGCGCCAACGACATCGAGGCCGACGACACCTCCTGCGTCCGCGTCACCGCCACCACGGGCCTGAGGATCACCGTCGCCGCCACCCTGTGCGCCGAACGCGCCGCCGAACCGTACGTCCTGGTGCACGGCACCCGCGGCCGGATCACCTTCTGGTACAAGCAGGACCGCGTCCTGCTCCAGCGCGCCGGCCACGGCCCCGAGGAGTACGAGCACGGCCGCACCGACCTGCTGGAGAACCTCCTCGACCACCTGGAGGGCCGCGCCGACCTGCTGGTCACCCCCGACGGCACCGGCGCCTTCATGCGGGTCGTCGAGGCGATCCGCCGGGCCCCCGACCCCCGGCCGCTGCCCGGGAACGCCTGGCACCGGATCGCCGCCGAGGGCCGCCGGGTGGTCCCCGGCGTCGACGCCCTGGTCGACTCCGCCGCCGGCACCCTCTCCCTCTACTCCGAACTCGGCGCCCCCTGGGCCGCCAAGGAGGTGACCGTCCGATGACCGGCACCGACGCCCCGGTCCTGTGCGTCGCCGGCCGCCCCGTCGCCCGGTACGTCACCCGGCCCGAGCTGCCCGCCCGCCTCTCCCCACGCCCCTACCTGCACCCCGTCACCACCCTGGCCGGCACGCCGGTCACCGAGTCCGTGCCCGCCGACCACCCCCACCACCTCGGCGTCGGTGTCGCCGTTCCCGACGTCGAGGGGCACAACTTCTGGGGCGGGCGCACCTTCGTCCGCGACCGGGGCCCGACCGAACTGGACAACCACGGCGCCCAGCGGCACACCGCCTTCCCGCTGTGCGACCCCGACGGGTTCGTGCAGGAGCTGTCCTGGGTCGCCGCCGGCACCGAGCTGCTGCGCGAGCGCCGTACGGTGGCCGCCACCGCGCTCACCGACCGGGCCTGGGCCCTGGACCTCACCTTCTCGCTCACCAACGTCACCCCGGGCCCGCTCACCCTCGGCAGCCCCGCCACCAACGGCCGCCCCGGCGCGGCCTACGGCGGCTTCTTCTGGCGGGCCCGCAAGGAGGACGCGGCGCCGGACGTCCTGACCCCGGACGCCGAGGGCGAGGACGCCGCGCACGGGCGCCGCGCCGACTGGCTCGCCCTGGTCGGCTCCACCTGGTCGCTGGTGTTCGCCGGCGCCACCGAACGGACCCGCGAGGACCCCTGGTTCGTGCGCACCGAGGAGTACCCCGGCGTCGGCTCCTCGCTCGCCCACGACACCCGGCTGGCGGTGGCCCCGGGCGGCACGGCCGTCCGCCGGATCGTCACCGTCGTCACCGACGGCCGCCTCGACGCCGACGGCGCCGCGGCCCTCGTACGGAAGGCGGTCAGCCCGTGAGCGGCGGTACGTACCGCAACCCCGTCCTGAACGCCGACTGGTCCGACCCGGACGTCGTGCGCGTCGGCGACGACTTCTACCTGACCGCCTCCAGCTTCGGCCGCGTCCCCGGCCTGCCGCTGCTGCACTCCCGGAACCTGGTCGACTGGACCCTCATCGGCCACGCGCTCGACCGGCTGGAACCGGCGGAGACCTTCGCCGCGCCCCGGCACGACTGCGGCGTCTGGGCCCCGTCCATCCGGCATCACGACGACCGCCTCTGGATCTTCTGGGGCGACCCCGACCAGGGGGTCTTCCAGGTCAACGCCCCCTCGGCCGAGGGCCCGTGGACCCGCCCGCACCTGGTCAAGGAGGGCAAGGGCCTGATCGACCCCTGCCCGCTGTGGGACGAGGAGACCGGCGAGGCGTACCTCGTGCACGCCTGGGCCCGGTCCCGCTCCGGCGTCAAGAACCGTCTCACCGGCCACCGCATGCGCCCCGACGGCACCGGCCTGCTCGACGACGGCGAGGTGATCGTCGACGCCGACCGCCTCCCCGGCTGGTTCACCCTGGAGGGTCCCAAGCTCTACCGGCACGACGGCTGGTTCTGGATCTTCGCGCCCGCCGGGTCGGTGGAGACCGGCTGGCAGGGCGCCTTCCGCTCCCGCGGCTTCTTCGGGCCGTACGAGGAGCGGGTCGTCCTGGAGCAGAAGGACACCGACGTCAACGGCCCCCACCAGGGCGGCTGGGTACGCACGGCGGCCGGGGAGGACTGGTTCCTGCACTTCCAGCAGCGGGGGGCGTACGGGCGGGTGGTGCACCTCCAGCCGATGCGCTGGGACCCGGACGGCTGGCCGGTGCTGGGCGACGACGGCGCGCCCGTCACCGAGCACCGGCGGCCCGCGCTGCCGCCCTCACCGGGCGCACCCGCCACCGACGACGACTTCCCCGGCGGCCGGTTCGGCCCCCAGTGGTCCTGGACCGCCAACCCCCAGGGCGGCTGGAGCGTCCCGCACGCCGGGGACGGGCTGCGGCTCGCCTGCGTCCGCTCGGCCGACGCGCACGACCCGCGCAGGCTGCCGAACGTGCTCACCCAGCGGCTGCCCGGCACCCCGTGCGCGGTCGAGGTGGAGCTGTGCCTGGACAGCGACGCACCCGGCGCGCGGGCCGGGCTCGTGGTGCTCGGGGACGCGTTCGGCTGGATCGGGCTCCAGCGGGACGCGGACGGGGCGGTGCGCCTGGTGCACCGGTTCGGCGAGACGGTCGCGGAGGCGGAACGGGACGCGGCGCACGCGCGGCCCGCGCCCGAAGGCCGGGCCCGGCTGCGGATCGGGATCGGCCCGCACGCGCGCTGCCGCTTCCACGCCGACACCGGGGACGGCTTCCGTCCCTCGGGGCAGGTCTTCGCCGCCACCCCCTGGCGCTGGGTCGGCGCCCTGCTCGGCCTGTTCGCCGTCGCACCCGCCGGAGGGCCGGCCGCGGGCACGGCCGACTTCACCCGGTTCCGGATCACCCCGCTGTGACCCCCTGACCTCCGTAAGCCTGTGAGGAGCCGCAATGACGCACTTCCTTAGCAAGCGCTTGCCGGGCGGTGGCGGAGTCCTCGCCGCCGTCCTGGGCCTGGTCGCCGCCCTGACCCTGGGGACGGCCGGCCAGGCGAGGGCCGCCGAGGTCCCCGTACCCGGGGCGGACCGCCTGGCCGACCGTCCGCACGGCTTCGCCTCCCTGGCCGGCGGCACCACCGGCGGCGCGGGCGGCGAGGTCGTCACCGTCACCGACCAGGCGGCGCTGGCGCGGTACGCGGCGGCCGAGGAGCCGTACGTCATCCGGGTGGCGGGATCGATCGCGGTGGAGCCGTTCGGCTCGGACATCCAGGTCGCCTCCGACAAGACGATCGTCGGCGCCGGCACGAGCGGCGAGATCGTCCACGGCGAGCTGCACCTCGCCCCGGGCACGCACAACGTCATCATCCGCAACCTGACGATCCGCGACTCCTACGTCGAGGGGGACTGGGACGGCAAGACCACCGACTTCGACGCCATCCAGATGGACACCGCCGACCACGTCTGGATCGACCACAACACCTTCACGCACATGGGCGACGGGCTGCTCGACATCCGCAAGGACAGCCGGTACGTCACCGTCTCCTACAACCGTTTCACGCACCACAACAAGGCGATGGGCATCGGCTGGACGGAGAACGTCCAGACCGAGATCACCATCGACCACAACTGGTTCACCGGCACCAAGCAGCGCAACCCCTCGGCCGACAACTGCGCCTACGCGCACCTCTACAACAACTACCTGTCGGCGCAGGTGAGCGACGGCGACCCGGTGTGGACCTACGGGAACTGGGCGCGCGGCGCCACCCGGATGGTCATCGAGAACAGCTACTACGACGGCGTCCAGCACCCCTACCAGGCGGACGCCACGGCCGAACTGGTGCAGCGCGGGTCGGTCCTGAGGAACACCACCGGCCGGCACGACGCCTGGGGCGACGCCTTCGAGCCGGGCGACCTCTACCGCTACCGGCTCGACCCGGCGGCGGCCGTCCCGGCACTGGTGAAGCGGTTCTCCGGCCCGCAGGCGGGGATCGGCGACGCGGTGACCCTGCAGGTCCCGGCGCAGTACCCGACGGTCCAGGCCGCCGTGGACGCCGTCCCGGACGGCAACGACCTGCCCGTGACCATCGCCGTGGCACCCGGTGTCTACCGCGAGAAGGTGTTCGTCCCGGCGACCAAGCCGTACCTCACCCTGCGGGGGACCGGACGGGACCGGGCCGACACCGTCATCGTCCACGACACACCCGCGGCCTACGGCGGTTCGACGGGCAGCGCCACGGTCCGGATCGCGGCCCACGACGTCACCGCCCGCCACCTCACCTTCAGCAACGACTTCGACGAGGCCGCGCACGAGCTCAACGGCGAGCAGGCGCTGGCGGTGAAGACGACCGGTGACCGGATCGTCTTCGAGGACACCGCGTTCCTGGGCAACCAGGACACCCTGATGACCGACAGCCCCAAGCTGGACGTGATCAGCCGGGTCTACATCCGCGACTCCTACATCGAGGGCGACGTCGACTTCGTCTACGGGCGGGCGACCACCGTCATCGAGCGTTCCGTGATCCGGGCGCTGAGCCGGGGCTCCGACTCCAACAACGGCTACATCACGGCCGCCTCCACCTGGACGGGCAACCCGTACGGGTTCCTGATCACCCGCTCCCGGATCGTGAGCGACGCGCCGGACGGCACCTTCCACCTCGGCCGGCCCTGGCACCCGGGCGGGGAACCGGAAGCGGTCGCGCAGGTGCTGATCCGGGACACCGCACTGCCCGCCGCGGTCAAGGCCGCCCCGTGGACCGACATGGGCGGCTTCTCCTGGCGCGACGCCCGGTTCGCCGAGTACCGCAACACCGGGCCGGGGGCCACCGTCACCGCGGACCGGCCGCAGCTGAGCGACGCGGAGGCGCGGAACCACACCGTCGCGCGCTACCTCGCGGGCACGGACCACTGGGCTCCGTACGCCCGACACCACTGACCCCCCCACTTCCCAGCAGTTCACCGATCCAGCAGAGAAGAGCCGACCAATGAGGATCAGCATGCGCAGCAGCAGGCGTGCCGCCACCGCCGTCGCCCTGGGGGCCGTACTCACGCTGACCGCCACCGCCTGCGGGGACGACGGCAGCGGCACGGGCGGCGGCGACGGCGCCGAGGGCAGCGGCAAGGGGAAGATCGTCTTCTGGGACAACAACGGCGGTGTCCGCACCGACATCTGGAAGGAGATCATCGCCGACTTCGAGAAGGCCAACCCGGACATCGACGTCGAGTACGTCGGTATCGCCGCCACCGAGTACCAGTCGAAGGTCGACACGTCCATCCAGGCGGGCGGGCTGCCGGACGTCGGCGGGGTCGGCGCGGCCATGCTCGCCGGGTTCGCCGCGCAGAACGCGCTGGAACCGCTGGACGACCGGCTCGCGGACTCCTCCCTGAACGGCAAGCTCAACGAGGACATGGTCGAGTCGCTGAAGGCGGCCGGCGGCGGCGACGGCACGCTGTACTCGGTGCCGACCTCCGCCAACAACGGTGTCCTGTACTACCGCACCGACCTGTTCGAGAAGGCGGGGCTGAAGGAGCCGGCCACCTGGGACGCCTTCTTCGAGGCCGCCGACAAGCTCACGAACGCCGGCGACAACGAGTTCGGGTACACCATCCGCGGCGGCGCCGGTTCCATCGCCCAGGCCCTCGACGCGATGTACGGGCAGTCCGGGATCACCTCCTTCTGGGACGCCGCCGGGGAGAAGACCACCGTCGACGACCCGAAGAACGTGGCGGCGCTGGAGAAGTACGCCGCGCTCTACAAGAAGGTCACGCCGGCCGCCGACCTCAACAACGACTTCACCAAGATGGTCGCCCAGTGGGACTCGGGCACGATCGGCATGCTCAACCACAACCTGGGCTCCTACCAGGACCACGTGAAGGCGTTCGGCGAGGACAGGTTCCGCGGCATTCCGCAGCCGGTCGGACCGGGCGGCAAGCGGGTGCAGGTCTCCAACCCGGTCGACGGGCTGGGCGTGTTCAAGAGCTCCAAGAACAAGGAGGCGGCCTGGAAGTTCATCGAGTTCGCCGTCTCGCACGAGGAGAACTCGAAGTTCAACGAGTCGGCGGGGCAGGTGCCGGCCAACACCGACGCGGCGAAGGACGCGTGGGTCACGGAGTCGGAGCCGACGAAGCTGGCCGCCCAGGCGCTGTCGGACGGTTCGACGACGATCGTGCAGCTGCCGTACTACCTGCCGGACTGGAACACGATCTCCAAGGCCGACAACGAGCCGAACTTCCAGAAGGTCCTGCTGGGGAAGATGTCGGCGAAGGACTTCCTGGACACGATGGCCGATCAGCTCAATGAGGCACGGGCCGAGTGGAACGAGCAGAAGGGCTGAAGCCCGCCGTGGGACGGCCCGTCTCTCCGCGGGGTGCGGGCCGTCCCGGGCCGGTCGCGCCCACGCGGCGGAGCCGCGTGTCGGAACAGCCCCGCGCCCCCAGGGACCTCTTGAAAGGTTGACAGGCGTGTCTCTCAGCCGCAGACAAGTCGCCGCCGCTGCCGTTGCCTCCGTACCTCTGGCCTTTGCCGCCACCGGTACCGCACAAGCCGGTGCGCACAGGCGGACCGTCCACATCGCCGGCGACTCCACCGCCGCCCAGAAGTACGCCGACGCCGCGCCCGAGACCGGGTGGGGCATGGCGTTGCCGTTCTTCCTCCGCAAGGACCTCCCCGTCGCCAACCACGCCGTCAACGGGCGCAGTTCCAAGAGCTTCGTCGACGAGGGACGGCTGGAGGCGGTCCTGGGGGAGATCCGGCCCGGCGACCTCCTGCTGGTCCAGTTCGCGCACAACGACGAGAAGAGCGAGGACCCCACCCGCTACACCGAGCCCTGGACGACGTACCAGGAGTACCTGCGGCTGTACGTCGACGGGGCCCGGGCGCGAGGTGCCCGGCCGGTGCTCGCCACCCCCGTCGAGCGGCGCCGGTTCGACGCGGCGGGGACCGCGCTGCCCAGCCACGGGGAGTACCCGGCGGCCATGCGGGCGCTCGCCGCCGAGGAGGGCGTGGCGCTGCTGGACGTCCAGGCGCTGTCGCTGGCGCTGTGGCAGCGGCTCGGCGTGGAGGGGACCAAGACGTACTTCAACTGGACCGCCACCGAGCAGGACAACACCCACTTCAACCCGCCCGGCGCGATCGAGGTGGCCCGGCTCGTGGTGCGGGAGCTGCTGCGCACCCGGGTGCTGGGACACCGTGACGCGCGCCGCCTGGACGCGGAGATCCCCGCGTCCTGGATCAGCTGGCCACAGGCCTGAGACGACGTATCCGTATCCGAGGAGAGCCGCACACATGCAGACACAGAGATGGCATGGGCACGTCATAGGAAAGGGTGTCGCGCTGGCCGGCTGCACCGCCCTGGTGGTGGGGCTGACCGCCGTCGGCGCCGAGGCCCGCCCCCAGCACCCCGACCCCGCCCGGCAGACGCTGCCCGCCCGCGACGGCTGGGCCGCGTACGGCACCGGGACGACCGGGGGCGCCGCCGCCGACGCGGAGCACGTGTACACCGTGACGACCTGGGCCGAGTTCAAGGCGGCCCTGGCGGCGGACGGCACCGCGCCGCGCGTCGTCAAGGTCGAGGGCACCATCGACGCCGTCGCCGAGGGCTGCGACGCCTTCGCCGTGCCCGGCTACGACTTCGACGCCTACCTGGCCGCGTACGACCCGGCGACCTGGGGCCACGACACCGACCTGAGCGCCGAGCCCGACGACAGCCCCGAAGGACTGCGGCGGGCCTCCGCGGCTCGGCAGAGCCAGGCCGTCAAGGCGAGCGTCCCGGCGAACACCACCATCATCGGCGTCGGCCGGAACGCGGCCATCAAGGGCGCCAGCCTCCAGATCAAGGGCGTGGACAACGTCATCGTCCGCAACCTGACCTTCGAGAGCCCCGTCGACTGCTTCCCGCAGTGGGACCCGACCGACGGCGACACCGGCAACTGGAACAGCGAGTACGACAGCACGGTGGTGTACGGCTCCACCCACGTCTGGCTGGACCACAACACGTTCACCGACGGCGAGCACCCCGACAGCGCGGCCCCCGTCTACTTCGGGATGCTGTACCAGCAGCACGACGG
Source organism: Streptomyces sp. SYSU D01066-1 (assembly GCF_054956795.1). Lineage (NCBI taxonomy): Bacteria > Bacillati > Actinomycetota > Actinomycetes > Kitasatosporales > Streptomycetaceae > Streptomyces > Streptomyces sp. SYSU D01066-1. Next base: position 54,599 of record NZ_JBUDHV010000039.1, read on the forward strand.
GCAGCTCGACATCGTGCGCGGCGCCGACTACGTCACCGCCTCCTGGAACGTCTTCACCGACCACGACAAGACCATCCTGATCGGCAACAGCGACAGCGAGTCCACGGCCGCCGGCGACCGCGGGCACCTGAAGGCGACCTTCCACCACAACCTGTTCAAGGACCTCGTCGAACGCGCGCCCCGGGTCCGCTTCGGCCAGGTCGACGTCTACGACAACCACTTCGTGGCGGACGAGGACTACGCCTACAGCTTCGGCATCGGCAAGGAGTCCGCGCTGGTCGCCGAACACAACGCGTTCACCCTGCCGGACGGGACCAGCCCCGCCAAGGTGCTGAAGAAGTGGAGCGAGGCGCCGGTCACCGCCGCCCACAACCGGGTCAACGGCAAGCCCGTGGACCTGATCGCCGTGCACAACGCACAGATCCCGGCCGAGACCCTCACCCCCGGCGCGGGCTGGACGCCAAAGCTGCGCACGAAGGTCGACCCGGCCAGGGCGGTGCCCCGTCTCGTCGATGGCGGCGCCGGTGCCGGCCGGCTGCGCTGACCTCGTCCGCAAGGGGGCCGGGGCGCCCGTACCGCCCCGGCCCGCCCCCGCCGATCCCCTCGCGAAGGAGCACCCGCGTGTCCCGTCCCGCCCCCTCCCGCAGAGCCTTCCTCCTGGCGACCGCCGGCGCCGGCGCCGCCCTCGGCCTCGCCGCCGCCCCCGCCACCGCGGGCGACCGGCCCTTCGGCCGCTACGGCTCCCCGGCCGCCCGCCGCACCCCGGGCACCCTCTACGTCGACCCGCGCGGCCGCGGCGACTTCACCTCCGTACAGGCCGCCGTCACCGCCGCCACCGGCAGCGGCCGGACCCTGGTCCTCGCCCCCGGCACCTACCGGGAGACCGTCACCGTCGACGCCACCCGCACCGAGGCCACCTGGATCGGCGCCTCCGAGGACCCCCGCGACACCGTCATCGTCTACGACAACGCGGCCGGCACCCCCAGGCCCGACGGCTCCGGCACCTACGGCACCAGCGGCTCCGCCACCACCACGGTCGCCGCCGACGGCTTCACCGCCCGCTGGATCACCTTCGCCAACGACTGGCTGCGCAGCGACAACCCCGACTACACCGGCACCCAGGCCGTCGCGATCAAGGTGCAGGGCGACCGCTCCGCCTTCCACCACTGCCGCTTCCTCGGCCACCAGGACACCCTGTACGCCGACACCCGCGACCTGGCCCTCTTCGCCCGCCAGTACTACGCCCACTGCTACGTCGAGGGCGACGTCGACTTCGTCTTCGGCCGGGCGACGGCGGTCTACGAGCACTGCCACTTCCGCACGCTGGTCCGCACCGACCTGGCGGCGGCGCCGTACGGCTTCGTCTTCGCGCCCTCCACGGCGGGTGCCAACCCGCGCGGCTACCTGGTGACCGGCAGCCGGATCAGCAGCGAGGCCCCCGACGGCTACTACAAGCTGGCCCGCCCCTGGGTGCCCAGCTCCGACACCACCGCCCGCCCGATGCTCACCGTCCGCGAGACCCGCCTCGGCGCCGGCATCGACGCGGTCGCCCCGTACGCCACCATGCGCGACGCCTACCCCTGGCAGGACCAGCGCTTCAGGGAGTACCGCAACACCGGCCCCGGCGCCGTGATCACCGTCCCGGAGAACCGGCCCCAGCTCACCCGCGTCGAGGCCGCGGCCCACACCAAGGCGGCCTACCTCGGCGACTGGCGGCCCCGTGCGTAGGGCCGCGACCGCCGCGCTGCTCGCCTGCGCGGCCCTGCTGCTGCCCCCGGCCCCCGCCTCGGCCGCCGCGCCCGGACCCGTCGGCTGGGCCGCCACCGGCCCCGGCACCACCGGCGGCGCGGGCGGCCGGACCTGGACGGTGCACAACCGGGCCGAGCTGAAGGAAGCCCTCGCGAACGACGGCGACCCGGCCGCCCCCAAGGTGATCCGGGTGGCCGGCGCCGTCGACGGGCACGAGGCCGCCGACGGTTCCTCACTCGGCGAGCAGGACTACGCCCCCGGCTACGACCTCACGAAGTACATGTCCTGCTTCGGCGCGGACGGCACCACCTGGTCCGACACCCGGTACGACTACTGCGGGCAGCAGCGCCGGCTCCGGCAGACCGGGTCGAACAACGAGAAGGCGCAGATCCAGCTCACCGTGCCCAGCAACACCACCCTGGTCGGCACCGGGGCCGGCGCCGCGCTGCTCGGCGTCTTCCTGACCGTCGACACCGGCACCGACATCGTCGTGCGCAACCTCCGCCTCGAAGCGCCCGTCGACCACTTCACCAGCTGGTCCCCGGACGACGGCGCCGACGGCAACTGGAACGCCCGGTTCGACGCGATGACCGTCATCACCGGCACGCACCTCTGGATCGACCACTGCGTCTTCACCGACGGACGCTTCCCCGACCGCGAGGCCCCCACCGGCTTCCACGGGGAACCCGTCCAGCGGCACGACGGGCTGCTGGACATCGAGGACGGCTCCGACTTCGTCACCGTCTCCGACAGCCGCTTCGAGGACCACGACAAGGCGCTGCTCATCGGCTCCGGCGACAGCCGCGGCGACCGCGACCGCGGCCATCTGAAGGTGACCTTCGCCCGCAACCTCTTCACCGGCGTCACCCAGCGCGCCCCGCGGGTCCGCTTCGGGCAGGTGCACGTCGTCAACAACGTCTACCGGGGCCGGGCGGAGGACACGCTGTACGCGCTCGGCGCCGGCGTCGAGTCGGCGCTCTTCTCCGAACGCAACGTCTTCACCTACCCGCACGGCACTCCCGCGCTCGCCGTCGCCGACTACGGCGCCACCGCGTTCCACGACACCGGGTCCTGGTTCAACGGACGCCCCGCGCACCTGGACGCCGTGGCACGCGGCCTCGGCCTCGCCGACGACGTGGGCTGGGACCCGGCCGACGCCTACGGCCACCGGGCCCTGACCTCCGCGCGCGCCGTCGAGCGGTACGTCCTGCGGCACGCCGGCCCCGGGAGGTCCTATGACCACCCGTGAGCCCCTCAGCCGCCGCACCTTCGTGGCGGGGACGGCCACGGCCGCGCTGTTCACCGAAGCGGGCGCGGGCACCGCACGGGCGGAGGACCTCGTGGGCGGCAACCTCCCCGACTTCCACCAGTCCCTCAAGGACGAGCTGCGCTTCCCGCTCGCCTGGGGCACCTCGCCCCTCCGCGACTTCCGGGCGTGGCGGCACACCGCCCGCCGCACCGTCGAGGACCACCTCCTCGTCGACGACCAGCGCGGCGCCCCGTACGACCCGGAGTTCACCGACGGACCCGAGGGCGACGGCTACCGGCGCCAGTCGGTGACCCTCTCCCTCACCCGCCACACCCGGGTGCGCGGCAGCCTGCTCACCCCGCACGGCACCGGGCCCTTCCCCGCCGTACTGCTGCTGCACGACCACGGCGCCAAGTTCGACATCGGCAAGGAGAAGTGCGTCCGGCCCTGGGCCCCCTGGGACGACGGCACCCGGCTCGCCTCCGCCCAGGCGTGGGCGGACAGGCTCCTCGGCGGCCGGTTCGTCGGCGACGAACTGGCCCGGCGCGGCTACGTGGTGCTGTGCCTGGACGCCCTGGGCTGGGGCGACCGCGGCCCCGTCACCTACGAACAGCAGCAGGCCCTGGCCGCCAACCTCTACAACCTCGGCTCCTCGCTCGCCGGGCTCATGGCCCGCGAGGACGCCCGCGCCGCCGGCTTCCTGGCCGGCCTGGACCGCGTCGACGCCCGGCGGGTGGCCGCCGTCGGCTTCTCGATGGGCGGCTACCGGGCCTGGCAGACCGCCGCCCTCAGCGACGACGTCGCCGCCGCCGTCAGCGTCTGCTGGATGACCGGCCTGAAGGAGATGATGGTCCCCGGCAACAACACGCTGCGCGGGCAGTCGGCGTACTACATGCTGCACCCCGGACTCGCCCGGCACCTGGACATCCCCGACGTGGCGAGCATCGCCGCGCCCCGGCCGATGTTCTTCGTCGACGGCGAGCAGGACACCCTGTTCACCCCCGACGGCGTGGCGGCGGCCTACGCGAAGCTGCGCGCCGTCTGGGACTCCCGCCGCGCCGGGCACCGGCTGCGCACCGACCTGTGGCCGGGCGTCGGCCACGTCTTCACCGCCCCCATGCAGGACGAGGTCTTCGCCTGGCTGGACTCCGTCCTCTGATCCCCGTCCCCCTTCCCGACCGATCCCCCCACCCGCACGAGAAGGGACCCGCACACCATGTCTCGTCGCACCGCTCTCACCGCCGTCGCCGCGCTCGCGCTCGGCACCGGCGCCGTGGCCCTCCCCACCCAGGCGCAGGCCGCCACCGTGGTCGTCAGCAACGTGACCGACCTGTCCAACGCCGTCAAGAACGCCACCGCCGGCACCGTCATCCAGGTCCGCGGCGGCACCTACTACCCGACCGCCACCCTCCAGTCCACCGCCAACGGCACCTCCTCGGCGCCGGTCACGCTCACCGCGTACGGCTCGGAGACCGTCAAGATCGACGGCTCGAACCTCCCCGACGGCGACTGGATCCTCAAGCTGACCGCCGACTACTGGAACGTCTCCAACCTGACCTTCCAGAACTCCCCGGACAGCGCCGTCGTCTGCACCTCCTGCACCGGCACCGACTGGAACAACGTCAAGACCATCAACGGCGGCGACTCCGGCTTCACCCTCACCGGCGACGGCACCGTCAAGAACCTCGACAGCTACGGCCACTACGACGCGGCCAACCACGGGGAGAACGCCGACGGCATCGCCGTGAAGTACGGCTCCGGCACCGGCAACCTGATCACCGGGGCGCGGCTGTTCAACAACTCCGACGACGGCCTGGACTACTGGTCGTTCTCCTCCCCGGTCACCGTCGAGCACACCTGGTCCTTCGGCAACGGCAAGAACCGCTGGTCGGACTCGGCGTTCGCGGGCGACGGCAACGGCTACAAGCTGGGCGGGGACGGAGAGGTCGTCGCGCACGTCGTCAACAACTCCGCCGCCTGGGACAACCAGGGCAACGGCTTCACCGAGAACTCCAACACCGGCGCCATCGTCATCAACCGCACCACCGCCTACGCCAACGCCAAGTGGGGCTACTACTTCGCCACCTCCGCCGCCCGGCTCGGCAAGAACCTCGCCGTGGGCAACGGCGGCGGCTCGGTCAGCAAGGGCTCCTCGGTGGTCTCGGCCGGCAACAACTGGGACTCCGGCATCGCCACCCCGGCCTTCGTGTCGACGGACGCGACCACCGTCTACAACGCCCGCTCGGCCAGCGGCACGCTGCCCGCCACGACGTTCCTGACGACGGGCAGCACCACCATCGGCGCCACGATGAACTGACCTCAGCGGCCCCGCCCGGGCCCCAGCGCCGGCACCACGGGGACGACCGATCCGTCGGCGGCGGACTCCAGCCGGTCGACGGTGGTCTCCCGGTGGGTGCCGTCGCCCCGGGCCGGCCGGGGCCGTTCGGGGCGAACCGGTGACGGACGCGGAGTGCCACCAGGGGGGAACAGTACGCAACAGGCGGAACGGAAGCGGAAGTTCCCGGAAAGACCGCAGGCCGCCCGGAGGAGTGTCCGGACGGCCTGGTGGGGGAGACCGGTGGGGGATCAGTCGTACGTGATGTCCGAGTCGTCGTACTTGCAGTACGTGCCGTCCGCCCCGGAGCCCGTCTTGGTGGGCTCGTCACCGTCGTCGTTGCCCGTGTAGCGGACGCAGATGTCGATGTCCTCGTCGTCGTCGCCGTGGACGCGGATGTCCGAGAGCGTGGCGGTGTCGCCGTAGTTGGTGTTGATGCCGGCGATCGCCTTGCCGGGCGCGGTGACGTCGATGTCGCTCAGCACGATGGTGCGCTTGTACTGCTTGGAGCAGTTGCCGCAGGAGCGGACCAGCTTGCCGAAGTCCTCCACCTGGAAGCCGGTCACGGTGAGCTTCCCGGCGCCGTTGAACTGGAGCACCTTGTCGTCGGCCTTCTTCGCGCCGCCGCCGATCACCTTGTACGTCGCCGAGGAGGAGGTGCCCTTGAAGGAGGCGGCGTCCTCGCCGACATCCGTCCACCACACGTTCTGCAGGGTGCAGGAGCCCTTGCAGTGGACGCCGTCGGCGGCCGGGGTGCCGATGATGACGTTCTTCAGGACGGCGCCGTCGGCCAGTTCGAAGATCGGGTCCTGGCCCTCGTCCTGGCTGTCACCGCCGAGGTCGCCGGAGCCGTAGAAGTTCTTCAGCCCGCCGTCGTAGGTGCCCGAGACGGAGATCGTCGAGGAGACGGCCTTCGTACCGGTGGCGGTCGGCCAGGACGAGGCGGCGCCCGCGGTGGACAGCATCGACGTGGTGACGATCGCCGCGCCGGTGAGGCCGAACGCGGCGGCCGAGGCGATCACGGCCCGGCGCCGGGTGACCCCGCGGCGGTGACGGACGCGCTGCTCGGTTCGTGCGGTCATGAGAGGTTCCTTGCGTGAGGGAACGTTCTTGCGCTTCCTGGTCGCCGCCACCCGCGGGAGAGGTTGCCGCCCTCGCGAAAAAAATTCTCAGTCGTCGTCCCGGGGCGCGAAGTCGCCGTTGACCGACAGCTCCCGGGAGCCGGCGACGGCGGTCGCCGCGTAGGTGTCGTCCCCGGCGTCCCGGCCACCGCGCTCGTGGTCGTACTGCCCGGCGAACACCCAGGTGCCCGCCGGGACCGTACGGCCCTCCTCGAGCACCCACGTGTAGACGAGGAAGCCGTCGTCCTCGGCGACGGTCAGCGTGAAGTCCTCCTCCGGCAGCGAGCGCCACGCCCCGGCCGAGGTGACCCCGCCGGTCTGCGCGATCCGCAGCCGGACGGTGAGGGCGGACAGGTTCTCCTCCGTCTTCAGCGTCACGTTGCTCTGCGCCCAGAAGGTGTTGCTGTGCGGGTCGACCGAGCCGTCCGACCACAGCGGACCGTCCGACACGCCGCCGCTCCCGCCGGTGCCCGCCGGGGCCGTCGGCGAGGCGGGGGCCGTGCTCTCCCCAGGGGCCGTCGGGGCCGTGGAGGCCCTGGGGGAGGAGGGGGCCGTCGGGGTCGCGGAGGGGGCCGGGGGCGTCGGGGTCGTCGTGGGCGTCGGCGAGACCGCGACCGTCCCGGGCGCGGGGTCCTCGGCGCGGACGGCGAGGGCGACCGCGCCGGCGCCCAGGCCGAAGACGCCGGCCACCGCGGCGGTGGCGGCCACCACCCGCGTCCAGCCCCACACGGGCCGACGCGTCGCCCGGTGTCCGGCGCGCGGGGCCGTCCCCGCCGGGTGGCCGGCGGCAGAGGCCATCCCGCGCTCGATCCGGGCCAGCATCCGCGCCCGGTCGGGCTCATGCGCCTGGGCCGCCTCCCGCAGCCGGGCGCGCACCTCCTCGTGGCCGTCGCGCACGGTCACCGGTTCCCTCCTCCGGCCGTGCCGGCGCCCTGTCCTACGCTCCGCGCCGTCGCGCGCACCCGCAGCGCGGCCCGCTCCGTGCCCAGCCGTCGCTGGAGTTCGGCCATCGCCTTGGAGGTCTGGCTCTTCACCGTACCCACCGAGACGCCCAGCGCGAGCGCGGTGTCCTTCTCGGAGAGGTCGAAGGCGTGCCGCAGCACCACGCAGGCCCGTTTGCGGAACGGCAGCGCGCGCAGCGCCTCCTGGACGTCGACGACGGCCGCCACGTCCGGGTTCTCGGTCCGCTCCTCGCGCTGCGACCAGAACAGCGCGACGCGCCGCCGCTCCCGCACCGCGCTGCGCACCCGGGTCCGGGCCAGGTTGGCGACGACACCCCGGGCGTAGGCCACCGGATGGTCGGCCGCGCGCACCCGGTCCCAGCGGTGCCACAGCGCCAGCAGCGCGTCCGCCGCCAGATCGTCCGCGATGTCCGGCTCACCCGTCAGCAGGCGGGCCAGCCGGGACAGTTCGGCGTAGTGGCGCTCGAAGAACTCATGGAACTCCACGGAGGCGGCGTCGTCGACGACTGTGCCCACGGACGGTCTCTCCTCGCAGCGGTTTCCCGGCATCGAACAGCAGTGCGCCGGGACGTGAAGCCGCACTGTACCAGCGTCCGGATCAACTCCCCGCGGTACACCGAACGTTGTGTGACAGGCCGAACCACGGCCCGGTGATTCCGTAACACGGGCAAAACCCGGCCCGGGTTCACCGAGCCGGTGATCCGGGCGGCCCAGCGCATCCGGCACCGGCGGCGACCTCTCCGGCCCCGGCCCTCCCTGCGATCTTCGTGACACCAGCGACCAGGAGCGTCCACCACGCCGGCCCGGACCCAGCAGCCCCGCACCGCAGGCGGTCTCGACCGCCTCTTTTGGATGTCCGAACGGGGGTCCACCGCCGGCTGGTACCCCTGACCGGCGGCTCCTTCGAGGGACCCGAGGTACGCGGCACCGTCCTGCCGGGCGGCACCGGCCACAGGTCCCGCACACCGCGACCCTGACGGAACTGGACGCCCGGTACGCCCAGGAGACCGACCGCGGCGAGCGGACCGCGGTGCACACCACCGGGATCCGCGCGGGACGGCCCGAGGACATCGCGGCCCTGGTCCGGGGCGAGGAGGTGGCGCCGGAGCGGACCTACTTCCGCAGCCACCCCGGCCGACCACCGCCGCCGGCCGGCTCGCGTGGCTCGACGAACGCCTCTGCGCCGCCACCGGCGAGCGCCGGCCGGACAGCATGGAGCTGGACGTCTTCCTGCCCGGCTGAGGCCGGTCCCCCAGCGCCGTCTCGAACCCGTGGGCCCGCTGTCCCCTGGATGACGCTGGAGCAGCAGACGCCGCGGCTGCACCCGGGGACGCCGGGCACCGTGGAACCGGCCCCCGCGCCGCCGCGGACCCCCGACGCGCGGGCCTGACGGTGACGGACTCTCCTACGGGCCGCGCCCGCGGGACATCCGGAGCGGGCCCGGCCGGGCGGCGTGCGCGGAGGCCCGGCGCACACCCGGGCAGATCATCTGGTCCGGCTCCAAGCAGCAGCGGCCGTACGCCCTGGAGGGCGAGTGGCAGGTGGTCCTGGCCGGTCAGGACGAACTGGCCGCCACCGCGATCGAGGGCGTCGCCCTCACCGTCACCCCGCCCGCCGAGGCCACCGGCGACGCCGTGATCGCCCTGGACTACAGCGACTTCTCCGAGCTGTACGGCGCCAACTGGGCCGACCGGCTGTCGTTCGCGCAGTACCCGGCGTGCTTCCTGACCACCCCGGACACCGAGGGCTGCGCCGAGCCGTCCGAGGTCACCACCGACAACGTGGTCGAGCAGACCGGCACGGACGCCGACGGCAACCCGGTGTACGAGCGCCGCATCGAGGCGACCGTGGCCACCGAGGCGCTGGCGGCGGGCGGCACCTCGGAGGAGACGGTCTCCACGGCGGCCTCCACCACCGAGGGCACCGTCACGGACGGCGTGTACCGCACCGGGAAGTCCACCGGCGGCACCCCCCTGGCCTCCCTCGCCGCCGCGACCGCCGACGGCTCCGGCTCCTCCGTCCTGCTCGCGACCGACTCCGGCTCCGGCTCCAAGGGCGACTTCGGCGCGACTCCGCTGGTCAGCGCCGGCTCCTGGTCGGCCGGCGGCAATGCCGGCGGCTTCAGCTACTCGTACACCCTCCAGACCCCGAGCGTCCCCGGCGGCCCGTCCCCGGCGGTCTCCTTCGGCTACAACTCCCAGGTCGTGGACGGCCGTACGTCCGCCTCCAACAACCAGCCCTCCTGGATCGGTGACGGCTGGGAGTACAACGCGGGCTCCATCACCCGCACGTACACCTCCTGCCGCGACGACATGACCGACGGCAACAACAAGAAGAAGACCAGCGACCTCTGCTTCGGCTCGTACAACGCCACTCTCACCCTCGGCGGCACCACCACCGAACTGGTCCTGCCCGACAAGGCCGACCCGTACGGTGACGCCTGGGTCACCGCGAGCGGTGACGGCTCCCGCGTCGAACTGCTCAGGGACACCGGCCTCGGCAACGGCGACGCCGACGGCGAGTACTGGCGAGTCACCACCCGCGACGGCACCCAGTACTACTTCGGCAAGCACAAGCTGGACGACGACCGGGCGAGCGGCGACCCGGTGACGAACTCGGTCCTGACCGTGCCCGTCGCCGGCAACCAGTCCGGGGAGCCCTGCTACAAGGCGGACGACTTCGCGGGCTCCTTCTGCGACCAGGCATGGCGCTGGAACCTCGACTTCGTCGTCGACACCGACGGCAACGCGATGACCCTGTGGTGGGCGAAGGAGACCAACCACTACGCCAAGAACGACAAGTACAAGACGCCCGTCTCCTACGACCGCGGCGGCTACCTCAAGCGCATCGACTACGGCCTGAAGGCGGACGAGCCGTACGCGGACCCCATCTCCCGGGTCACCTTCGACGTCGACGAGCGCTGCTTCAAGGAAGGCGAGATCGCCTGCACCTCGGCGGGCGACGAGAACGACAACTTCGCCTCCGGCGACTTCGCCAAGAACCGCATCTGGTACGACACCCCGGCCGACCTGTACTGCGCCGCCGGCAAGGAGTGCTACGTCCCGGTCCCCACCTTCTGGTCGCGCAAGCGCCTGGCCCAGGTGACCACCTGGACCCAGCGCACCCAGGGCTCCACCGCCCTGTCCAAGGTGGACAGCTGGACCCTCCAGCAGTCCCTGCCCGCCGACCTCACCGACGAGGGCACCGCCCTGTGGCTGGAGTCCATCACCCGCACCGGCTACGGCACGGACTCCGAAGCCATCGCACTGAACCCGGTGCAGTTCCTCGCCAACAGCCAGCCCATGCCCAACCGGGTCAAGGAAGGGGCCGACGACCCCAACCCCGCCTTCGACCGGCTGCGCATCGCCCGGGTCGTCAGCGAGTACGGCGGCGAGACCGTCGTCACCTACAAGGCACCGACCGGCGCCTGCAAGACCGGCAGCGGCTTCCCGAAGCCCGAGGAGAACACCGGCCTGTGCTTCCCGGTGTACTGGAACGCCGACCCCGACGTGGAGACCGTCGACTGGTTCCACAAGTACGTCGTCGAGTCCGTCCAGGAACTCCCCGCCCTCACCGGCGTCGACCCGGTCACCACCACGTACGAGTATCTCGACGGCGGCGCCTGGGCGCTGAACCAGGCGGAGTTCTCCAAGAAGAAGACCCGCACCTACGACCAGTGGCGCGGCTTCGCCCGGGTCCGCACCTACACCGGCGACGACAGCGACACCCCGCTGATGTCCACCGAGCGGGGCATGACCGAGACCCGCTACTTCCGCGGCATGGACGGCGACCCGCTGCCCGGCGGCGGCGCCCGCTCGGTCACCGTCGAGGACGTCGGCACCGCCACGATCGCGGTGGACGAGGAACCGTTCGCCGGCCGCGTCGCCGAGACCCTCACCTACCCCTCGGCCACCGCCGGCGCCGACGACTGGCTGACCCGCACCGTCGACAAGCCGAAGGCCCTGCTGCTGGCCTCCCGCAGCCGCTCCGGAGGCATCCCGGACCTCAAGGCCTGGCGCATCACGGTCCCCGAGTCGCTCACCTACACCCGGTCCTCCGGCACCGGCGACGACAAGCGCACGACCCGCGTCCTCTACACGGCCACCGAGTACGACGACACCTACGGCCTGCCCGTCGAGGTGAACGAGCACAACGACTGGTCGTCCGACCCCACGAGCGACAACCCGGACGACGACACCTGCACGGTGATGTCGTACGTCCACAACACCTCCAAGCACCTCATCGGCCTGGCCAAGGAGACCCTGACCACGGCCGGGACCTGTGACGAGGCCGCCTCGGCGACCGCCGACGACCGGATCGACGGCTCGCGCGTGGCCTACGACGGCGGCGCGTACGAGGACACCCCCACCACCGGCAACGCCACCGCCACGTGGGCGATCACCGGCGACGGCGGCTGGGTGAAGGACGGCGAGGTCACCTACGACGCCTACGGCCGCACCACGGTCACCCGCAACGCCGAGGCCATCGCGGAGAAGGACGCGACGAACAAGGACGTCACCACGTACGTCCCCGCCGAGGGCCAGGTCTTCCAGATCAAGACCGCCAACGCGCTCGGCCAGGAGGAGACCACCACGGTCGAGCCCGGCCGCGGAGTCTCCCTCACCGAGGAGGACATCAACGGCCGTACCACGACGTACGAGTACGACGCCCTCGGCCGTGCCACCCGGATGTGGGCCCCCTCCCGCCCGACGTCCCAGTCCCCGTCCGCGAGGTTCACGTACGACACCACGGTCGGCCAGCCGGTCTCGGTGACCACCGAGTCCCTCACCGACGACGGTGACTACGACGTCTCCACCGTCATCTACGACGGCCTCGGCCGCGAACGCCAGAAGCAGGACCCGGCGGTCGGCGGCGGACGCCTGATCACCGACATCCTCTACAGCGCCAACGGCACCATCGCCCAGACCAACAACGCGTACTACGACACCGGCGAGCCCTCCACCGTCCTGTTCGAGCTGGCCTCGGACTTCCAGGTGCCGAACGCCACCCTCTACTCCTACGACGGCCTGGGCCGCACCCTCACCGAGACGCCGTACCTCCACGGCAAGGAGGACGAGAAGAAGGCCACCAGCTACGAGTACGGCCTCGACCACTCCACGGTCGTCAACCCCGAGGGCGCCACCGCCCAGCGCACCTGGTCCGACGCCCTGGGCCGCACGGTCCGCGTCGACACGTTCACGGACGCGCTGCGCGCCGCGCACCGCTCGACGACCTACACGTACGACGAGCGCGGCGACCAGGTGAAGGCGGAGGACTCCGAGGGCAACACCTGGAGCTGGACGTACGACGCCCGCGGCCGCCAGACCAAGGCGGTCGACCCGGACACCGGCACGACGACCACCGAGTACGACATCCTGGACCGCCCCACGCTGGTCACGGACGAGAACACCACCGTCGCCACGGTCTACGACAAGCTCTCCCGCCCCGTCGAGCAGCGCGAGGGCTCGGCCACCGGCACCCTCCTCGCCAAGACGGTCTACGACACCCTCATCGGCGGCGCCGGCCTGCCCACCTCGCAGACCCGCTACACCGACGGCCTCGCCTACACCACCGCGGTCACCGGCTACACCGCCGACTACCAGCCGACCGGCCAGGAGATCACCATCCCCGAGTCGGTCGCCATGGCCTACGGCCTGGAACCGACGTACCGCTACGGCTTCGAGTACTCGAAGACGGGCGTCCTGGAGGCGACCAACCTCCCCGCCGTGGGCGCCCTGCCCGCCGAGAAGCTGGTCGTCCGCTACAACGAGGACGGCCTGCCGGTCTCCACCTCCGGCACCGACTGGTACACCGCGGACACCTCGTACTCCCCGTACGGCCAGGTCCTGCGCACGGTCAGCGGCGAGAACCCGAACCGGGTCTGGACGACCAACCTCTTCGACGAGGCGACCGGCGAACTGACCCAGGCCATCGTGGACCGCGAGTCCACCAGCGACACCACCGCCGTCACCGGCCACCGCGTCAACGCCCGCAGTTACACCTACGACCCGGCCGGCAACGTCACCTCCATCGCCGACCGCGCGAACGGGGTCACGGACCTCCAGTGCTTCGACTACGACGCACTGGGCCAGCTCACCGAGGCGTGGACCGCACCCGCCGCGTGCAAGGCCACCGGCAAGGAGACGGCCGCCCCCAGCTACTCGGACGGCACGACCAACGTCACCGACGCCAACAGCGGCTACTGGCAGAGCTACGCGTACGACGCACTCGGCAACCGCACGAAGCTGGTCGAGCACGACCCCGGCCTGGACACCACCGCCGACGTCACCACCTCGTACACCTACGGCAAGGCGGACGGCACCCAGCCGCACACCCTGACCGGCATGTCCTCGACCTACAAGGCGGTCTCCGGCGCCCAGGTCACCGAGGCGGCGACCCTGACGTACGACGACGCGGGCAACACGGCCACCCGCACGTACGACGGCTCGGAACAGGCCCTGGCCTGGACCTGGGACGGCCAGGTCGAGAAGATCACCGGCTTCGGCGAGAACGGCGCCGGCGCCTGGCAGGGCCTGGCCGACAAGTGCCTGGACCTGTCCAGCGCGCTGACGACGGCCGGCACCCCGCTCCAGCTGTACTCCTGCAACGGCAGCAAGGCCCAGAAGTTCCGCATCGACTCGGCCTCCACGGCCGACCCGTCGACCGGCGCCCTGAAGATCCTCGGCAAGTGCGCGGTCCCGAAGGACGGCGCCACCGCGAACGGCACGGCGGTCGTCATCGCCGACTGCACGGGCGCGGCGGCCCAGCAGTGGACGGCGACCGCCACCGGGACCCTGAAGCACGTCGCGTCGGGCAAGTGCCTGGGCGTCCCGGCCTCCAACTCGGCTGACGGCACCGACCTGCAGCTGAACACCTGCGGCACCGGCGCGAACCAGCAGTGGGTGCCGGACAACGAGACGACGTACGTCTACGGCGGCGACGGCTCCCGCCTGATGGCGATCTCGGCCACCGAACGCACCCTGTACCTCGGTGAGGCGACGGTCTCGGTCAACGCGGCCGGCGCCCTCGCCTACACCGAGCGCTACTACTCCCAGGCGGGCGCCCCGACGGTGATGCGTTACGCGCAGGGCACCAGCGCCTCGTCCCTGTCCGTCCAGATCACCGACCAGAACGGCACCGCGTACGCCAACGTGGAGCTGGGGCCGGGCAACAAGGTGGGGTTCTCCAAGACCGACCCGTTCGGCGCGGAGCGCACCGAGTCCACCACCTGGCGCTCCCACCGGAGCTACGTCGGCGGCGGTGACGACGCGAGCAGCGGCCTGGTCCACCTGGGCGCCCGTGAGTACGACCCGGACACGGGCCGCTTCCTCTCCGCCGACCCGGTCCTGGACCTGGCCGACCCGGTGCAGATGAACGGGTACGTGTACTGCGAGAACAACCCGGTCACCTTCGCCGACCCGACCGGCCTGGCCTCGGAGGGCGGCACCAGCGAGTACGGCGGCCCCTCGGCCTCGGCGGAGGCCTGGGCGAAGAACCAGCTGAACACCTCCCTGGCGGACGTGATCCTCTCGGTCGGCTGGGCCGCGCTGAAGGACTTCATCGGCTGGAACGACGTGGTGGGCTGCTTCTCCCGGGGTGACCTGTGGGCGTGCGGCAGCCTGTTCATCCAGGCGATCCCGTGGGCCAAGCTGGGCAAGATCCCCTCGGTCATCAGGGCGGCGTCGCGGATCGCGAGCGCGGTCAACGCGTGGATGAAGGCCAAGGAGAAGGCCCGCAAGATCATCGAGATGGCCAAGAAGGCCCGTGAACTGGCCCGCAAGGCCAAGGAGATGAAGCGCAAGGCGGCCGAACGGGCGGCCCAGCTGCGCAAGAAGGCCAAGGAGGCGGCCACCCGCAAGGCCAAGGCAGCCGTGCGCAAGACGGGCAACGCCGTCCAGAAGATGCAGAAGGCGGTGGCGAAGAAGGCGGAGCCCAAGCCGCGGCAGACCCGGGCCAAGGACGAGTCGTCGGGCAAGACCCAGGAGTCGTCGGAATCCTCCGGCGAATCCTCCGGGGAGGGCGACAGCTGCGAGAAGCCCAACAGCTTCGCGCCGGGCACCCTCGTCCTGATGTCCGACGGCACCACCAAGCCCATCGAGGACGTGGAGAACGGCGACCAGGTCCTGGCCACCGACCCGGAAACCGGCGAGACGGCCGTGGAGACGGTCACCGCCGAAATCCTCGGCGAGGGCGTCAAGCACCTGGTCAAGGTCGAGATCACCACGGCCGACGGCACCACCGCCCAGGTCACGGCCACCGACGCCCACCCCTTCTGGGTCCCCGAACTGGGCGACTGGATCGACGCCACCGACCTCAAGCCCGGCCAGTGGCTGCGCACCAGCGCCGGCACGTACGTCCAGATCACGGCGATCGAACGGTGGACGGTACAGCAAGCGACCGTCCACAACCTGACCGTCAGCGACCTGCATACGTACTATGTGCTGGCAGGGGCCACACCGGTCCTCGTTCACAATTGCAACGCAACCTACGGGGACCTGGATCAGCATGGGCGCGCTACCGGCGTCGAGGCGATGCTCACTCCTAGTAATATCGGAGGCAAGACGAATCCTTCGGTTGACCCAGCCGGTTGGCAGAGCGGACAGGGGTACAATCGCGCGCACCTGTTGGCGGCAGTGCTGGGAGGGGTGAACAATGACAAGAGAAACTTCGTCACGATGCACGCGTATGCGAATTCTCCCGTGATGCGAGGGTTCGAGCTACAGGTTCGTGATGCCGTCAAGGCCGGTGAAAATATTTTGTACAGGGCGACGCCGATTTACTCTGGAAGTAATCCGCTTCCCTTGGGGGTTACGCTTTCTGCGCGTGGAAACGCAGGATTTTCTCTGGATGTCACGATCGTCAACAGGAAAAGGTGACCCCGAAGTGTCTGTAGCAGAGTTGGCGCGATGGGCAAACGTCTCGTACCCGAAGGCTCCGGGTGAGGTGGACTGGAGCGGCGTCCCTGTGCAGCTTCGCACCCTCCTTCCGGATGATTATCGAGAAATGATCGATACGTTCGGAGGTGGGAGTTTCGACCGGCATATCTGGATTCACTCACCCCGAAAGCAAGGGGAGCCTTACGATCTTGCGTCCTGGGCGGTTGAGCGGGAAACGGCACTGGAGCTTCTCTGGGATGCTGGGGAAGAGATCCCTCCGGAGATTGATCGGGAGAGTGACAGGCTGATTGCCTGGGCAAGCACCGGTGACGGTGAGTATATCTACTGGGTGGCGCCTAAGGAGGGCTCCTTTCCGGCCGGTCGACGAATTGCGGTCCAAGATTATGACGGGGGCTGGGAATTCTTCGATATGTCGTGTACTGAGTTTTTGCTCCGATGGGTCAATGGAGAACTCGATACGAATCTGATCTCTAGAAAATTTGCGGAGTTCGAGAACTCGTTTACTCGCTACTGAGTCTCGGTGGAGTGGGCGACCGCAAATCTGAAGCCCCGCCAGGTGCGTCCTGACGGGGCTTCTGCGTGGGGAGCCGGCAGTAGTTGACGGCAACGTCAGCGGACGAGGGCGGCGCAGGGTAGCGGCTCGTCGCCGTCGGAGCTGACCGTCTTGGTGGTCTCCGGGCTGCCGAGTGCGGTGCTGAGGGTGTCGATGGCGTCTCGCTGGAGGCGGAGTCGGACGTGGGCGTAGACGGTGGCGGTGACGCCGATGTGGGCGTGGCCGAAAAGTTCCTTGATCACGACCAGCTCAACCCCCTGCTCCAGGAGCAAGGTGGCGGTCGAGTGCCGGAGGTCGTGGAAGCGGATGCGGTGGAGGCCGGCCTTGCGGAGGAGCGTGATGAAGGCGCGGGTGAGGTTGGTCGGGTCGATCGGTCGGCCCTGCGCCGTGGTGAACACGTGCCCGTCGTGCTGCCACGTGGTGCCCGCGGCATCACGCTCGCCCTTCTGCTGCTCATGGTGGAGCTTCAGCGACTGGACGCAGCGGGTGGGAAGCGCGATGCGGCGCTCGGAGGCCCGAGTCTTGGTGGGTAGCGTGGTGGGCCCGCCTGCGGCGGTGCGCTGCAAGGTTCGGCGGATCGCGGCGGTGCCCGCATCGAGGTTGAGGTCTTCCCAGCGCCAGCCGAGGAGTTCGCCCTTGCGGAGTCCGGTGTGGAGGGCGAGTTCGAACAGCGCGTGCAGCCGGTGACCTCCTGCGGCTGTGAGGACCTGGCGGGCCTCGTCGGCGGTGAGGGGTTCGAACCGTTGGGGCCGGGGTGTGCCGGTGCGGACGTTGCGGGCGACGTTGCGCGGGATCTCCTCCTCGCGGACAGCGTGTTCCAGAGCGGACTTGAGCACGGAGCGGACGTAGGTGAGTGTCAGTAGGGAGAGCAGCTTGCGGCAACACTGCCCGACGGCACAGCAACGGGGCTCACGGGCCGTATCGATACCACGTTCGCAGCACTGGCAGGTGGTGCGGAGCTGGTTGAGGCAGGTGCGGACGTCCTTGGCGGTGAGCTTGGTGAGCTTCTTCTTGCCGAGGCCCGGGATGAGGTACCGGTGGACACAGGCGGTGTAGCGGATGTTGGGTGTTCTCGCGCAGGTAGTGGACGGCGACGTTCTCCAGCCAGTACGTCAGGTATGCGGCCAAGCTGCCCTGCGCAGAGGGGACGGGAAGGCCGCGGTTGCTGGCGGCGATCTTCTCGGTGAGCTTGGCCAGGGCGTCCTTGCGGGTGGTGCCGTAGACCCGGACGCGCTTGCGGGTGTTGCCGGGTGCGAGGACGTAACCGGCGGCTTCCCAGCGGCCGTCCTTGCGCTGGTAGACGGTTCCGTCGCCGTTGGCACGGACGCGGCGGGAGGCGGGGTTGTCGCGGGGTGTGGTCATCAGGCGGCGGCTTCCTGGTCGAGGCGGGTGCGGATGAAGTCGGCGAGCGCGTGTGTGGGGATGCGGCGGGCGCGGCCGAGGGTGATCGAGGCGAGCTGGCTGGTGCGGAGCAGGTCGTAGACGGCGGAGCGGCCGAGCTGGAGACGGGCCATGACCTGGGGAACTGTCAGCAGTTCCTCCGGCGCGCTCAGCCCCTGATGCGGCGCGGCGGGCGCATGCCCAGTCATCAGCAGTCCCCTTCCGCGATGAACCGCCGTGCCACTTCTCTGCGATGCCAGACGGCAGCTGCGAGGAGCGCCGCACCGGGGCTGTAGCCGCTGCCGAGGTAGGCCCGGTGCCCGACGACAAGGGTGGTGTCCGGGTTGCGCTCGGGGAGGCCGGCGTGGACGCGGGCCTGTTCGGTGCGCCAGGCGTGTCGGGCGGCGCGCAGCGCGCCGAGGGTGGTGGAGTAGCGGCGGGACTTGGTGGAGAAGCGGCCGCGAAAGCCGAGTATGTGCGCCCACTTCCAGAGCTTGAGGTCGGCGAACTCAGGCAGTTTGCCCAGCTCCCAGCAGGTGCGGATCATCTGCCGCATGTGCCGGGCGATGGCGAGGCGGGGCAGCGGACGGGTCTGTCCGGTGCCGTCGCAGGCGGTGCAGGGGAGCGGGGTCCCGTGGGGCAGGAGGGTGGCGCCACGTCCCTGGCAGGGGCGGCAGAACAGGGCGCGGTCGAGGGTGCCGGAGACGCCGGCGGACTTAGTGAGCGTTTGGTTCGCTGGTGTCCGTTTGGTTCGGGGTTAGGTGTCGCGCCAGTTGGTGGTGGTTTCCTGGGTGACTCGGCGGCTCATGAGGTCGAT
>NZ_JBUDHV010000040.1:0-72397 GCF_054956795.1 Streptomyces sp. SYSU D01066-1
CGGGCCCCCGGCCCGCGCCGCGTCCGGCTCCGGCCGCGCCCGAGTTCACCGCGCCGCCCGCCGCGGCACCGGCCCCGTCCGGGCCGAGGCCCGGCGCGCGTCCCGGCGCCCCCAAGCCCGGCGGCCGGCCGTCCGGCCAGGGCCAGGGCCAGGGTCAGCAGGGCGGCGGTCAGGGCCGTTCCGGCGGTCCGCGTCCCGGTGCCCCGGCGGCGCGTCCCGGCGCCCGTCCGTCCGGCCCGCGCCCGGGCAACAACCCCTTCACCTCCGGCGGCAACGCCGGTATGGCCCGTCCGCAGTCCCCGCGCCCGCAGGGCGGCGGCCCGCGTCCCGGTCCCGGCGGTCCCGCCGGCGGCGGTCCGCGTCCGCAGGCCCCCGGCGGCCAGGGCGGCGGTCCCCGTCCCCAGGCTCCGGGCGGCAACCGTCCGACCCCGGGCTCGATGCCCCGTCCGCAGGGCGGCGCCGCGGGTCCGCGTCCCGGCGGCGGCCCGCGTCCCAACCCCGGCATGATGCCGCAGCGTCCCGCTGCCGGCCCGCGTCCGGGCCCCGGCGGCGGCGGTCGCGGACCCGGCGGTGCCGGTCGTCCCGGCGGTGCCGGTCGTCCGGGTGGCGGCGGTTTCGCCGGCCGTCCCGGTGGCGGCGGCGGCGGTGCCGGTCGTCCCGGTGGCGGCGGCGGCTTCGCCGGCCGTCCCGGCGGTGGCGGCGGCTTCGGCGGCGGCGGTGGCCGTCCCGGCTTCGGCGGCCGTCCCGGCGGCCCCGGTGGCCGTGGTGGCACGCAGGGCGCCTTCGGCCGTCCCGGCGGTCCCGCGCGTCGCGGCCGCAAGTCGAAGCGGCAGAGGCGCCAGGAGTACGAGGCCATGCAGGCCCCGTCGGTCGGCGGCGTGATGCTGCCCCGCGGCAACGGCGAGACCATCCGCCTGTCGCGTGGTGCCTCGCTCACCGACTTCGCGGAGAAGATCAACGCCAACCCGGCGTCGCTCGTCGCGGTCATGATGAACCTCGGCGAGATGGTCACGGCCACGCAGTCCGTCTCCGACGAGACGCTCCAGCTCCTCGCCGACGAGATGAACTACACGGTTCAGATCGTCAGCCCGGAGGAGGAGGACCGCGAGCTGCTCGAGTCCTTCGACCTGGAGTTCGGCGAGGACGAGGGCTCCGAGGAGGACCTGGTCGTCCGTCCGCCGGTGGTGACCGTCATGGGTCACGTCGACCACGGCAAGACCCGACTGCTCGACGCCATCCGCAAGACGAACGTCATCGCGGGCGAGGCCGGCGGCATCACCCAGCACATCGGTGCCTACCAGGTCGCGACCGAGGTCAACGACGAAGAGCGCAAGATCACCTTCATCGACACCCCGGGTCACGAGGCGTTCACCGCCATGCGTGCCCGTGGTGCCCGGTCGACGGACATCGCGATCCTGGTCGTCGCGGCCAACGACGGCGTCATGCCGCAGACGGTCGAGGCGCTCAACCACGCCAAGGCGGCCGACGTCCCGATCGTCGTCGCGGTCAACAAGATCGACGTCGAGGGCGCCGACCCGACCAAGGTGCGCGGTCAGCTGACCGAGTACGGCCTGGTGGCCGAGGAGTACGGCGGCGACACCATGTTCGTCGACATCTCCGCCAAGCAGGGTCTGCACATCGACTCGCTCCTTGAGGCCGTGATCCTCACGGCCGACGCCTCGCTCGACCTGCGGGCCAACCCGCACCAGGACGCGCAGGGCATCTCGATCGAGTCCCGGCTCGACCGCGGCCGCGGTGCCGTGGCGACGGTCCTCGTGCAGCGAGGCACGCTGCGGGTCGGCGACACGATGGTGGTGGGCGACGCCTACGGCCGCGTCCGCGCCATGCTCGACGACAACGGCAACAACGTGCCCGAGGCGGGCCCGTCGACGCCGGTCCAGGTCCTCGGCCTGACCAACGTCCCGGGCGCCGGCGACAACTTCATCGTGGTCGAGGAGGACCGTACGGCCCGCCAGATCGCGGAGAAGCGCGCCGCCCGCGAGCGCAACGCCGCGTTCGCCAAGCGCACCCGCCGCGTCTCCCTGGAGGACCTGGACAAGGTGCTCAAGGCCGGCGAGGTCCAGCAGCTCAACCTGATCATCAAGGGTGACGCTTCCGGTTCCGTCGAGGCCCTGGAGTCCTCCCTGCTCCAGCTGGACGTCGGCGAAGAGGTCGACATCCGCGTCCTGCACCGCGGCGTCGGCGCGGTCACGGAGTCCGACATCGACCTGGCGATGGGCTCCGACGCCATCGTGATCGGCTTCAACGTGCGCGCCGCCGGGCGTGCCGCGCAGATGGCCGAGCGCGAGGGCGTGGACGTCCGGTACTACTCGGTCATCTACCAGGCGATCGAGGAGATCGAGGCGGCCCTCAAGGGCATGCTCAAGCCGGAGTACGAAGAGGTCGAGCTGGGTACGGCGGAGATCCGCGAGGTCTTCCGCTCGTCCAAGCTGGGCAACATCGCGGGTGTCCTCATCCGCTCCGGCGAGGTCAGGCGCAACACCAAGGCACGCCTCATCCGCGACGGCAAGGTCATCGCGGAGAACCTCAACATCGAGGGTCTGCGCCGCTTCAAGGACGACGTCACCGAGATCCGCGAAGGCTTCGAGGGCGGTATCAACCTCGGGAACTTCAACGACATCAAGGTCGACGACGTCATCGCGACGTACGAGATGCGCGAGAAGCCGCGGGTGTGACAGCCCCGTCTTCTCCAGACGGCGCGGTCCGGGGCCGGTCGGCGGAAGCAATATCCGTCGATCGGCCCCGGCCGTTCGTTGTACGGTTCTGATGTCCCCGCCCCACGGACGGCGGGGCCATCGATCCCGGACCGGCGGGTGAACCGGTTGCACATGTATGTGGGGACGCTGTCCTTCGACCTCCTCCTCGGCGACGTACATTCGCTGAAGGAGAAGCGGTCCGTCGTCCGCCCGATCGTCGCCGAACTCCAGCGGAAGTACGCGGTGAGCGCGGCGGAGGTGGATCACATGGACCTCCATCGCCGGGCCGTCATCGGTCTGGCCCTGGTGTCCGGCGACGCCGGGCACCTCAGTGACGTGCTCGACCGGTGCGAACGGCTGGTCGCCGGCCGCCCCGAAGTGGAGCTGCTGTCCGTCCGACGGCGCTTCCACGGCGACGACGACTGACCCCAAGAACGAGATCGACCAGGAAAGAACGGGAGACGGACCAGTGGCCGACAACGCGCGGGCCAAGAGGCTGGCGGACCTCATCCGGGAAGTGGTGGCCCAGAAGCTGCAGCGCGGGATCAAGGACCCGCGGCTCGGCTCCCACGTCACCATCACGGACACCCGGGTCACGGGTGACCTCCGGGAGGCGACCGTCTTCTACACGGTCTACGGCGACGACGAGGAGCGGCAGGCCGCCGCGGCGGGCCTGGAGAGCGCCAAGGGCATCCTGCGCTCCGAGGTCGGCAAGGCGGCCGGGGTGAAGTTCACCCCGACCCTCGCCTTCGTCATGGACGCCCTCCCGGACACCGCCCGGACCATCGAGGACCTCCTCGACAAGGCACGGCAGTCCGACGCCAAGGTGCGCGAGGCGTCCGCGGGCGCCCGCTACGCCGGCGAGGCGGACCCGTACCGCAAGCCGGGCGAGGACGACGACACGGCCGACGAGGCCGACGGGACGGACGACACCGCTAAATGACCGACAAGCACACCACGCCCGACGGCCTTGTCATCGTCGACAAGCCGTCGGGCTTCACTTCGCACGACGTCGTCGCCAAGATGCGCGGCATCGCCCGCACGCGGCGCGTCGGGCACGCCGGCACGCTCGACCCGATGGCGACGGGCGTCCTGGTCCTCGGCGTGGAGCGGGCCACCAAGCTCCTGGGGCACCTCGCCCTGACCGAGAAGGAGTACGTGGGGACCGTCCGGCTCGGCCAGACCACCCTGACCGACGACGCCGAGGGCGAGATCACGGGGTCGGCCGACGCCTCGAAGGTCACCCGCGACGCCATCGACGCGGGGATCGCCGAGCTGACCGGCGCCATCATGCAGGTGCCGTCCAAGGTCAGCGCCATCAAGATCAACGGCGTGCGCTCCTACAAGCGGGCGCGCGAGGGCGAGGAGTTCGACATCCCGGCCCGGCCGGTCACCGTCTCCTCCTTCCAGGTGTACGACGTGAGGGAGGCGGTCGCCGAGGACGGCACCCCGGTCCTGGACCTGGTGGTGTCGGTGGTCTGCTCCTCCGGTACGTACATCCGCGCGCTCGCCCGTGACCTCGGCGCCGGCCTCGGCGTCGGCGGCCACCTGACCGCGCTGCGCCGCACCCGGGTCGGGCCGTACAAGCTGGACGCCGCGCGGACGCTGGACCAGCTCCAGCAGGAGCTGCAGGTCATGCCGGTCGCCGAGGCGGCCGGGGCCGCCTTCCCGCGCTGGGACGTGGACGAGCGGCGGGCCCGCCTGCTCGCCAACGGGGTGCGGCTGGAGATGCCCGAGGTCTACGCGGGCGCCGGCGCGGTGGCCGTCTTCGGCCCCGGGGGCACTCTGCTCGCACTGGTCGAGGAGCAGCGGGGCAAGGCGAAGAGCCTGGCCGTCTTCGGCTGAGGAAGGCGCGAAGGGGACCGGGAGCGATCGTCCGTGGAGCGGCGGACACGGGGTCGTCCTCGCCGCCGCTCCACGGTCCCCCTCGGTTCCCCCACCCCTAGGGTTATCCAAAGGGGCCCCTCTGTTCACCCGTCCGGGCAGGCGCTCGGAGTGAACCGGGGGAGCACAAGGGGGCGCGTTCCCCACGCGATCTGTCCCGCTGATCATCACCCGCCTACCGTCGGACCCGGAGCACGGCGTACGGCGGGGGAGGTTCGACGATGGCGTCGCGGAACCGGAGGACAAGGGCGTCGCGGGACCTGACGGCGGTGACGTCGCGGGACCGGAACGAGGGTGGCGCGGCGTCGCCGGACGGGGCCGCGCCGGGCGGCGGGCCGCCGGCCGCCGGCGGTCCGCCCCCGGCCCCGGCCGGACCCGCCCTGGTCCAGGTCCACGACCTGGCCGGGCGCCCCCGCGGCACGGGATTCGTCGCCGACCGCCACGGCACGGTCGTCACCAGCCACGAGGCCGTCGACGGCCTGCCCCGGCTGGTCCTCCACGGCGCCCGTGACCGGCACTGCACCGTGACCGCGGACGCGGTCATCCCGCTGCCCGGCCTGGACCTCGCCCTGGTCCGCACCGAGGGCCTGGGGCTGGCCCCGCTGCCCCTCACCACGGGGGACGGCCCCACCGCCGGGAGCTACGTGCGGATCGCCGCCGGCGGCTGGCGCGAGGCACGGGTGCTCGGCACCGCCGACGTGACGTACACGTCCACCGAAGGCTTCCACTTCATCGGCGACGCGCTGGAACTGGCCGTCGGCACCCTGGGCCGGGACGCGCTGCGGCTGGGCGGCGGGGCGGCCGGGGGGCCGGTGCTCGACGCCACGACCGGGGCCGTGGTCGGCGTCCTCGGCACCGCGCTGCGGTCCGGCCACAGCGACCTCGGCTTCGCCGTGCCGCTGCGCCCCGGCCACGTCCCCGGCCCGCTCGCCGAGCTGTTCGCCGAGAACGCGGCGACGGTCCCGGCGTACGGCGCCGACCTCAACCTGGCCGGGGTGCTGGAGCTGACGGCAGCCTCGGTCCGCCCCAACCGGCCGGCGGGCGCCCGGGCGCGGGGTGCCGGCACCGTCCGTCCGGCGCCACCGGCCGAACGGGAGCTGCCGGCACGGGAGTTCGCCGCCTTCGCGGAGGGCCCGGCGTACGTCCTCGGCCTCGTCGGCGCCCCCGGCAGCGGCCGTACGACGGAGCTGGCGGCCCTCGCCGACCGCCGCGGCCGGGGCCCGCGGCCCGCCCCGACGCTGTGGCTGCGGGGAGCGGACCTGCGGGACGACGACGCGTCCGTGGCGGACGCGGCGGGGCGGGCGCTGGCCCGGGCGGCGCGGACCGTGGCCGCGGCCGGGGGACCGGGCGGGCTGAACGGGTTCGGCGGGGTGCGGGTCGCTCCTCCGGGGGCGGGGGGCGCCGACGCGGGGACGCCGGGAGAGGCGGAGGAGCCGCGGAGCGCCGGGGGAGCGGAGCGGCTCGGCTCCGGGGACCGCGTGGCGGAGACTCCCGACGGGCGGCGGGGCCTCGGAGATCCGGCGGGGCCGGCAGGTCTGACGGGGCCGGAAGTTCCCGGTGGTCGCGTAGGTTCCGTAGGGCCCGGTGGTCGCGTAGGCCCCGGCGGTCCGGTGAGTCCGGTCGGTCCCGGTGATCCCGTGGGCCCCGGAGACCGTGTAGGTCCCGGAGACCGCGTAGGCCCCGGCGATCCCGGTGATCCCGCAGGCCCCGCAGGCCCCGGTGGCCCCGCAGGCCCCGGCGGCCCCGCAGGCCCCGGCGGTCCGGTGAGTCCGGTCGGTCCCGGTGATACCGGGCTCGGGGATGTCTCCCCGGGGCGGTTGGCCCGGCTGGCCCGGGCGGCCGGCCGTCCTCTGCTCCTGGTCCTGGACGGGCCCGAGGAGATGCCGCCGGGACTGCACCGGCGGCTGGCCGAGTGGAGCGAGGGCACGGCGGCCTGGCTGCGGCGGACGGGCACCCGGCTGATCGTGGCGTGCCGCGCCGAGTACTGGGAGCGGGCGGGTACGGAGTTCCCCCGCGACCTGCTGTACCGGCCCGCGGCCTCCCCCTCCCCCTCCCCGGCCCCGCCCCGCGTCCTGCTGGGCGACCTGACCGACGACGAGGCACGGCGGGTCCGGGCACGGCTCGGCGTGCCGGACGGCGCGCTCGCGGACGCCGACGCCCGCCACCCCCTCACCCTCCGCCTGTACTCCGAGGTCCGCACGGCCCTGGGCGACCCCCCGCCCACCACCGGCGCCGAAGGCCCCGCCCCCCTGAGCCGCGACGACGTGTTCGCGGCCCACCTCGACCTGGTCTGCCTGCGGATCGCGACCCGCCTGGCCGCGGAGAACGGCCTGTCCGGCCGGGACGTGCGGCGCCTCGCGGCGAAGGTGTCCGGGCAGGTCCACGAGGCCGCCCGGCGCAGCCTCGCCCCGGGGGAGGGGGCGCTGGACCGGGAGTCGTTCGAGGCGCTGTTCCCCCGGGGGCCGGGCCCGGCCCACCTCGGCGGCACCTCGGGCTGGGCGTCCGCCGTCCTCGCCGAGGGCCTCCTGGTGCCCGCGGGCAGCGGCTACCGCTTCGGGCACGAGGAACTCGCCGACTGGCTCCAGGGCCTCCACCTCGACCTGGACGAGGCCCTGCGCGCCCTCGTCCACCAGCGCCGCCCCCGCGGCACCGAGTCCTTTGGCCCGCCCGTGCCGCACCACCGCGCCGGCCCCGTCGTCGAGGCCCTGCTCCACCTCGCCCGCCAGCACGGTGCCCCCCGGCTCGCCGCCCGGCTCGAGGAGCTGGCCCACGCCCTGGACGCCGACCCGTACTCCTGGTGGGCCGCCCGGCTGCTGGCCGGGGCGCTGGCCCGGGTACCCGACCCGGTGCCGTACGCGGAGGTGCTGCGCCGGCTCGCCGACGCGGCCGTGGCCCGGCGGGAGGAAGGGCGGCCGGTGCCGCGCGAGTTCGGGCCGGCCTTCTGGACGGCCCTGCCGCTGCCGGACGACCTCCGCCTCGACCTGCTCCGCCGGCTGGTCCGCGCCGACGGACCCCCGCACGAGCCGGGCCCCCGGCACCTCGACGCGGTCGCCGCCCTGCTCGCGGCCGGCCCCGAGACCGTACAGCCGCTCCTGATCCGCTGGTTCGACGACGAACGGCCGCTGCCCGCCGCGCCGCACGCCACCGTGGCCACGGCCGCGCAGGCGCTGCTGCACACCCACCGGCACCGGGCCCCCGACGACCTCGTCGAGGCGCTCGTGGACAGCGCGCACCCCCGGGCCGGCGAACTGCTCGCCGTCCTCGCCGAGGAGGAACCCTCCGCCCTGTGCCGCGCCGCCGACCGGTGGGCCCGCGACGAGCGCCACGCCCGGCGCGCGGCGGCCCTGACGTACGGGCTGCGCGCCGCGCCGCACGCGAGCGACGAGACCGACCGCCGACTGCTGCGCTACGCCGCCCTCGCCCTGCTGGTCCGCTCCGCCGACAGCCCGCTGCACGGCGCCGCCCTGGCCCTGCTCGTGCACGACCCCGACAGCCGCGACCGCCACCTGGAACGGGCGGTGCGCCACTTCGCGGCCGGCGACCCGTACCTGCCGCCGAGCGCGATGGCCGTCGCCCTGCCCACCCATCCGGAGCCGGTCCTGGCCGCCTTCCGGGCCCGGCTGCGCGGCCCGGACGCCGGGGAGGCGCTACGCAGACTCGCCGACGCGGCCACCCCGGGGCTGGCCGGCCGGATCGCGGAGGTGGTGGCGGAAGCCGTCGCGGAGCGCCCCGAGACCGCCGGACACGTCGCCGCGTACGTGGACCGGCGGCTCGGGCAGGACCCGCGTGCCGCCCGCGAGACACTCCTGCCGCTGGCCGGCGGGCTGCTGACCGGCGGCCCCGAGCCGGTGCGCACCGCACTCGCCACCGTGCTGGGCGCCCCCGGCACCAGCGCCTGCGCCTCCCTCCGCGCGGAGCTGCGCGAACTCCTCCTGGAACACGAACGCGACCCCGCCGTGCTGGACGCACTGCTGCGCGCCGCGGTCCTCCCGGGCGACGGACCGGGCGGTGAACCTGCCGACGGACCGGGTGACGGGCCAGGAGACGGTCCGTTCGACGGACCGGCCGGCGGACCGGGCCACGGACCGTCCGACGGACTGCGCACCCTGGTCCGGCGCACCGGCCTCCGGCTGGTCCGCACCCCCGAGGGCGCCGCCCGCTTCGACACCGCCCTGGTCACCTTCGCCCGGCAGGTCCCCGGCTTCGCCGCCCACCTGGCCGGCTGGCTGTCCAGCGCCCCCGAGGAGTGGGCGGGACTGGTCGGCCCCGGCACCCGCCGGACCGTCGAGAGCCTGGCCGGCCTGGGCGTTCCCGCGTGAGGCCGGGGCCGGCCGCGCGCGCCCGGTGACATTCCATGCCGATGCGGGCCGCGGGCGGGCGGCATGGCACCCTTAGACCTGCGGAAGCGGCAAGGTTCTCGACGAGTTTGCGACAAGGAGCAGACACAGTGCAGCGCTGGCGTGGCTTGGAGGACATCCCCGAGGACTGGGGACGCAGCGTCGTCACCATCGGCTCCTACGACGGCGTCCACCGCGGGCACCAGCTGATCATCCGGCACGCGGTGGACCGGGCCCGCGCGCTCGGCGTCCCGGCCGTCGTCGTCACCTTCGACCCGCACCCCAGCGAGGTCGTCCGCCCCGGCAGCCACCCCCCCCTGCTGGCCCCGCACCACCGCCGCGCCGAACTCTGCGCCGAACTGGGCGTGGACGCGGTCCTCATCCTGCCCTTCACCAAGGAGTTCTCGAACCTCTCCCCGGCCGACTTCGTGGTCAAGGTCCTGGTCGACAAGCTGCACGCCAAGGCGGTCGTCGAGGGCCCCAACTTCCGCTTCGGCCACAAGGCCGCCGGGAACGTCGACTTCCTCGCCGAACAGGGCCGCGTCTACGACTTCGAGGTCGAGGTCGTCGACCTGTACGTGACCGGTGACGCGGGCGACGGGCAGCCCTTCTCCTCGACCCTGACCCGGCGCCTGGTCGCCGAGGGCGACGTCCGCGGCGCCGCCGAGATCCTCGGCCGCCCGCACCGCGTGGAGGGCGTCGTCGTCCGCGGCGCCCAGCGCGGCCGCCAACTGGGCTTCCCCACGGCCAACGTCGAGCCCCTCCCGCACACCGCCGTCCCGGCCGACGGCGTCTACGCCGGCTGGCTGCACGCGGCCGGCGAGGCGATGCCGGCCGCGATCTCGGTCGGCACCAACCCGCAGTTCGAGGGCACCGAGCGCACGGTGGAGGCGTACGCCATCGACCGCGTCGGCCTCGACCTGTACGGCCTGCACGTCGCCGTCGACTTCCTGGCCTTCGTACGGGGGCAGGCGAGGTTCGACACGCTGGACGCGCTGCTGGAGCAGATGAGCGAGGACGTCAAGGCGTGCCGGGAACTGGTGGCGGAGGCGGAGAAGCGGTCCTAGCCAGGGACGCGGCGGCGTCCACCGCGGGGCACGGACCACAGGGCCCGTACCGGCTTCACACCGGTACGGGCCCTGTGGTCCGTGTGCGCTACTGCTGCTGCGGCGGCTGCCCCGGCTGCTGATACGGAGGCTGCGGGGCGTACCCGGGCTGCGGACCGGTCTGCCAGGGCTGACCGGGCTGCGTACCGGGAGGCGCCTGGTACGGCTGTCCGCCCGGCGTCGGGTATCCCGGCATCGGCGGAGCCATGGTCGGCGGCGGGTTGCCGTCCGACGTCCACAGGCCCTGCTCCTGCTGGGCCCGCACGAAGTCCTCGGCCACCTTCGTGGCCAGGTCGAAGTAGGCCTCCCGGACCTTGGGCCGCATCATGTCGAGGTCGACCTCGGCGCCCGCCGCCAGGTGCTCGTCGAACGGGACGACGACCACGCCCCGGCAGCGCTGCTCGAAGTGGGTGACGATGTCCTCGACCTTGATCATCTTGCCGGTCTCGCGCACCCCGGAGATCACGGTGAGGGACCGGGAGACCAGGGACGCGTACCCGTGCGCGGACAGCCAGTCCAGCGTCGTGCTGGCGCTGCTCGCGCCGTCCACCGACGGTGTCGAGATGATGATCAGCTGATCGGCGAGGTCGAGCACGCCGCGCATGGCGCTGTAGAGCAGTCCGGTGCCCGAGTCCGTGAGGATGATCGGGTACTGCTTGCCCAGTACGTCGATCGCGCGCCGGTAGTCCTCGTCGTTGAAGGTCGTGGAGACGGCCGGGTCCACGTCGTTGGCGATGATCTCCAGGCCCGACGGCGCCTGCGAGGTGAAGCGGCGGATGTCCATGTACGAGTTGAGGTACGGGATCGCCTGGACCAGGTCGCGGATGGTGGCGCCGGTCTCCCGCCGCACCCGGCGGCCGAGCGTGCCGGCGTCCGGGTTGGCGTCGATGGCCAGGATCTTGTCCTGCCGCTCGCTGGCGAGGGTGGAGCCGAGCGCGGTCGTCGTGGTCGTCTTGCCCACGCCGCCCTTCAGACTGATGACCGCGATCCGGTAGCAGGACAGCACCGGGGTGCGGATGAGGTCGATCTTGCGCTGCCGCTCCAGCTCCTCCTTGCGGCCACCGAGCTTGAACCGCGACCCACCGGGGGTGGGACGGCTGCTCTTGGCCTTCTGCTTCCTGCTGTTGACCAGCCGGTCGGAGGTCAGCTCGACGGCCGCGTTGTAACCGAGCGGTGCTCCCGGGCTGACCTGCTCCCGCTGGTCGTGCTGCATGGCCTGCGGATAGGGGGCGCCGGTACGGGGGTCCACGCCGGGCTGTCCGGCCGGCTGGCCGTAGGGGTACTGGGGCTGCGGCGGCTGCCCCGGCGCACCGGGCGTCCCCGGTGCCTGGGGGTGTCCCTGCTGCGGGGGTACCGGCTGGCCCTGCTGCCCCGGCTGGGCGGGCGGCTGCTGCGGATAGCCGTAGCCCTGCGGGGTCGGCTGCGGGGGCTGCGGCGGGAAGCCGTAACCGGGCTGCGGAGGCTGGTGCGGGTAGCCGTAGCCCGGCGGTGGCGCGGGTGTGTGCTGCGGCGGGAAGCCGTAGCCGCCCTGCGGCGGCTGGGGCGCGGACTGCCGGGGGAAGCCGTAGCCCCCCTGCGGCGACTGGGGGGCGCCGAAGGTGCCTTGAGGGGCCGCCGGCGTAGGCGGTCCCGGCGGCTGGGAGGCGGCCGGCCAGCCGGGCGGCGCGGCTTGCGCAGCACCCGGCTGGGCGGCGGCCGGCTGGCCGGACGCTGACGGGTCGGCGGCCGGTGCGGGGTACGGCTGTGGCTGCGACGGCTGTCCGTCCGCCGTCGGCCACGGCTGGGCGGCGGACGGCGCCGGGGCGGCCGGGGGCATGGGCGCACCGCCGGTGGCGGCCGACGGGAACTGCGGCGGAAGGGGCGGAACGGCACCTTCCGGCGCCGGCGGGGGCCGCCAGCCGGACGCCGGGTCCTGCTGTGAGCCCTGTTCCGGCTCCGGTGCCGGGTGCTGGGCGGCCGGATCGTCGCCGGACGGCTCGGCACTGTCGGCTTCGGCCTCGTCGTCCGCCGCGTCCTCAGCGGTTATGCCCCCGGCGGCAGGCGGCTCCTGCTGTCCGTCCGCGGCCCCGGCGCTGCCCTCGGTCCGGTCGCCCTCGGTCCGGTCGCCTTCGGTCCCGGTGTCCTCGGCCTCGGTGTCCCGGCCGGGCGTGCCGTCCTCTTCGGTCCCGGACGCGGTGTCCGGCGTACCGGGAACGGCCGTCGTTCCGGTGTCCGTCGAGGGCTGCGGGGCGCCGGGGGGCGTGGCCCCGTCGGCGGGGCCGGTGGCGGACGAGGCCGCCTCCGCCGGGGTGTCGGCGGGGGCGGGTCCGCTGTCCGCGGGCTCACCGGACGCCGGGGCGGCGGCCCGGGGGTCGCCGGGGGCCTGGGCACCGTACGGCCCGGGGGCGGCGGGGGGCGTCGGAGCCGCGGGCTCCGCCGAAGGGGCGCCCGGTGCGGGCGGGGTGACGGTCGGATAGGGCCGGCCGACCGGCGGGGGAGGTGCGACGGGGGTCGCGCCCACGGGCGGCGGGGGCGGCATGGGGGTCGCGCCCACGGGCGGCGAAGGGGGCATGGGGGTCGCGTCCGCCGGCCCCGGCGGTGTCGCCGGCACGGGGCCGAAGCCCCCGCCCGGGACCGGGGGCTGACCCGGGCCGGGTCCCGGAACGGCGCCCTGCCCGTGGCCCGCCGGGGAACCGGGGAACGGCCCCTGGCCGGGCGCGGGCGCCTGCCCGGGGTGGGCCCCGTACCCGGGGGCGGTCCCCTGGCCCGGGACCGCCGGCGGTGTGCCTCCCGCCGTCGTGGTCGCGGGCGCGGAACCGGACGTGCCGGCGGGAGGGTTGTGTGCGGGGGCGGGAGCGGATGGCTGCCCGCCGCCCGTCGACGAACTCTGCGTGTACCAGGCAGGCGCGGCGTAGTCGATGGTGAACTCGCCCGTCACCTCGACGGCCGATTCCGCGTCGGACTGGTCATCGCTGGGCGTGGTCCAGCCCACGCGCATCCCGTCCCGATCGCTGTGCACAATTCCTCCTGGTGTGGTCGAGCACCCTCGTGCCGTTCAGGCACTCACGTGCCGGGCTGGGGGCGACCGTTCCTGTCGTCCGATCCGTCTGGCTCTCCCCCGGACGCGAACAACCCACCCGTGGGTTCTGACGCCGCACCCGCCTCAAGCGTAAACGCCCTGGCGTCCGGTGGGGCAGGCCCGTCCGCCGAGCGTCCGCGCCCACGGGACCGCCGTCTCCCTCAGGAGCCGTCCTCCCGGCCGGTGCTGCTCCTGAGGGCCTGGTGCGCCGCGCCATGACGTGGACGGAACCGGACAGTCGGTGTCATTCCGTCGGCGTACCGCCGTTGTGCGGAGCGGGCTCCAGGTCGAACTCGCCGTCCCGGGCCCCGAGGACGAACGCCCGCCACTCCGCCTCCGTGTACCGCAGTACGGTGTCCGGGTCGAGCGACGACCGCATGGCCACCGCGCCCTCGGGGAGGTAGGCGATCTCGACGCGCTCCTCGTGCTCCTCCGTGCCGGGCGCGCTGTGCCACTCGACACCCGAGATGTCCAGGGCGTACAGCTCGTCCCGTTCCCTCTCCTTGCGGGCCCTGACGTCCTCGTCCGGCGTCCCCGCGGTGCTGTCCTGTGCGTCGGCCATGGTCAAAGGGCCCCTTTCGGTGATCGGGCGACATGCACGGTCACCTTACTTGTCCCCCGCCGGCCCGCACGGACGAACAGCCGGGGTCCCAACACGCGTGGGAAACGGCCCTGTTCGCCGTACCAGCGCGGTGACAGGGGCGTCCGGCGCACACCGAGGGGCGCTGCCGTCCACCCGCTGCCGCGGCCGTTCATCCCTGGGAGTGCCGAACGGCGCTCCCGGCACGCGGTGGGGAGCCCGCTCAGTCCATCCGGCGCGGGGCCCCGAGGAGCCCGGTCTCCGCGTCGGTCGGCTGGGTCATGACGTACTGCCGGTGCTTCTGCGTGCACCACAGGGCCACGCTGTCGGACAGGGACGGCAGGGACGTGACGTCGTCCCGGCCCAGCCGCATCACCTTGCCGACGATGTCGGACTCCTGCGGTGAGATCCGCTGCACCCCGACGACGTCGGCGGCGGACAGCAGCCGGGGCGCGGTGGGACCGAGATAGGGGAGCAGCGTCAGCACCGACTGCCAGGGCGCCGTGGTGAGACGGCTGCGCGGCGGACGGATGCCCAGGTCGCGGATGATCAGCACCGGACT
Source organism: Streptomyces sp. SYSU D01066-1 (assembly GCF_054956795.1). Lineage (NCBI taxonomy): Bacteria > Bacillati > Actinomycetota > Actinomycetes > Kitasatosporales > Streptomycetaceae > Streptomyces > Streptomyces sp. SYSU D01066-1. The sequence continues at coordinate 14,245 of NZ_JBUDHV010000040.1, forward strand.
GGCCGGAGACGGACCCTGGGGGGCGATCCGCCCCACGGGATGCACCGTCACGCACTGCTGGCCGCCGCCGGCCGCCTGCGCCATCGGCGACCACAGCTGGGGACGTGCCGTCTCCACGGCCACCCGCGCGCCGATCGCCGCCGCGCGCAGGGCGATGACCTGGGCCATCCAGGTGCCGCCCACCAGCACGATGTCCAGCCGGGTGGGCCTGCACAGCCCCAGCACCGCGGGCTGGTTGTCGGGGTCTATGCCCAGGACCATGCCGTCGTCCCCGACGGGGAGGCTCAGCTGCGACAGCGTGCCGGCGTCCACGAGGTGGCGCTCGCGCCGGGGACCGAGCAGACCGAAGGCGGCCCGCAGGCGCCGCTGCGGTCCGTGCCGGGCGGGGTCGGGGTTGCGGGGCAGATGTCCCGCGCGCTGCCCGGGGAAGCCCGACGTCCCCGAGCCGAAGCCGGAACGGCCGGTGGCCGAAGCGGTGGGAGCGGGCATCAGCGGGTACCTCCCAGCGGCAGGGTGGCCAGGACTCCGGGCAGCTGCTCGCGGTCGAGCCGGACCAGGCCGATCCGGAACGCGGCGGCGGAGCGCTCCAGGTGCTGGGCGGCCTCGCCCAGTTCGTTCTCGCCGCGACCGGTCAGGCGCACGTGCCCGGACAGGGCCACGAGCGGGCCCCGGCGCTTGCTGATGGTCAGCGAGAAGGTGCTGGCCAGCGCGGGGGAGGAGGTCAGCGCGCCGACCAGCTGCGGCAGCGGTGACGCCCCGCCGCCGATCTGCGGCCACCGGGAGATCCAGTACGTGGTGTGCCAGCGGTCGTCGCAGCGCCAGGCGCGGGAGGTCTCGGCGGTACGGCGGTTGGAGCGGCTGCCGTCCAGCGCGGCACCGCCGGTGGTGGCCAGCGGGTTGACGCAGCTGGAGGTGGCGACGGCCGCGACGACCTCCGACTCGCTCAGCACCTTGGCCTTCAGCCCGGCCCCCAGCAGCCGGCTGGCCAACTGGTCGGCGACCCGCTGCAGTGCCCGCCTGGCTCCCTGCATACCGCCGCCGCGGGCCGCCACGGCCTCCGGGCACAGCTCGGGGTCGAGCTTGAGCGCGACCCAGGTCAGGCGCAGGCCCGGCGTCATGCTCTGCGCCTGCAACGGCCCGTAGGAACGGACGGCCATGGCCTGCGGCGGCAGGTGCGGGGCGGGCGCGGGCTGGGTGTGCTGGACGACCTGCACGGAGGCGAGCCGGATGTCGTCCACCTCCAGCAGCCCCTGGAGCAGGTCGAGGGGGATGTCCCGGGTGCCGGCGGCGGGACGCAGCGGGATGTCGGCGGCCTCCACCTGCACCAGGGCACTGAGGAAGGTGCCGTCGCCGACCATGCCGATCTCACGCTGCTCACGGTCGTGGAAGGCGTAGGTGCGCAGCGCCGGGTCGCACTCGACGGCCGGGGCGAAGCCGGGGTCCGTACCGGGCGGCACGGGCTCGGAGTTGCGCTTGCGCCGGTCCCGCAGGGCACGGGCGGTGGCGAACCACTCGGGCAGCGGACGTCCGCGCCGGCGCAGCAGCCCGGCCAGGACCAGCGGCACGGCCACGACGATCCCGACGGTGAGACCGATGGGGCGCAGCAGCCAGCCGATCAGGAGCACCGCGGCGGCCAGTTCGAAGCCCACCAGCTGCTGGACCCGGATGGGCCCGATGCTGCCGGGGCGCCGGGCGAGCGAGGGCGTGGCCGGGGCGGTGCGGCCGGCGGGCGCGGACGGGGTCCGCGCCGGTTCCGGCGGCCCTTGCGGACCCTGGCTCTCCCCTGTGCGACGGCCGCCGTTTCGGCGCCGAGACCTGGTCGCAGTGCTCATCCCCCGGAACAACCCCTTTGCATTGTCTGGCCGCGACTTGAGCTGGCGGCGCACCACGGTACCCCGTACCGTACGGTGCGATCGTCACACGGCATAGTAGGGGCCCCTGCGGGAGCAAACGCCACAGAACGGTGGGCGGATCCGGGGGATTCCGTAAACGGCAGCGAAGTGGAAAACGGGGAGTTGACCGATCGATGGCGACACGTAGGGATGAGCTGAACGCCTACTCCTTCGCGCGCAGGCGCACGGTGGCGGCGTTTCTCCAGCCCTCCCCGCACGGTTCAGAGGAAGGCGCGCCGCGCCCCTTCAAGACCGTCCTGCCGAGTCTCGGTGTGGCGACGCTCATCGTCATCGGTTTCGGCGCGTGGGGGATGCTCAGTCCGACGGCGCCGAAGGGCTGGGACGAGGAGGGCAAGAACATCCTCGTCGGCAGCGAGTCGACGACCCGCTACGTCCTCGTGCGCACCAAGGGAGAGGACAAGCCCAGCCTGCACCCGGTGCTCAACCTGGCCTCCGCCAAGCTGCTCCTCAAGGGCGACAACCCGCAGGTCATCAAGATCAAGGAGTCGGTGCTCGACGAGAGCAAGTACGCCATGGGCGCCACCGTCGGCATCCCCTTCGCACCGGACCGCCTCCCCTCCTCCGAGGACGCCGAGACGGTCAAGGTCTGGGCCCTGTGCGAGGCGCCGGGCAAGGGTGAGGAGAACCAGCCGGTCAAGGCCTCCTACGTACTGGACCAGTCCGACTACACCGCCCTGCTGCACAAGGGCGGCAACGAGCTGGAGCAGGACGAGGCCCTGTACGTGGAGGGACCGGCCGACGCCGGCGGGTCCGCCCCGCGGTACATGGTGACCTCCGACGGCCGGGCCTATCTGATGGGCGGCAAGGACTGGAAGCTCCGGACGGAGGCGGGCATCAAGACGCTGGAGCGCGCCGTCTTCGGCGACGGCGTCTCGCCGCAGAAGGTCAGCGCCGAGTTCATCAGCACGCTGAACGTGGTGGGCGCCCTCGACTTCCCGAACCTGGACGGTGTGGGCACGCAGGCGGAGGTCGAGGGCCTCGACCCCAGCCTGTCCAAGGTGGGTCTGGTCGTCGAGGCGCCGTCGGGCCTCGGCAAGCAGAAGTACATCGTGCTCAAGGACCGGGTCCAGCCCGTCTCCGACTTCACGGCCCAGCTGTGGCTGCGCAGCCCGTGGGTGGAGGGCGTCTACGGCGCCGAGAACCCGGAGGCGGTGGAGGTCACCTTCAACGACATCCAGCCGGCCGACGGCGAGTGGATGTCCGAGGCCAACTTCCCCAAGGAGCCGGTCGCCCAGGCCAACACGCACTGGGAGGAGGGCGGCAACAAGGTCTCGTGCAGCGTCTGGCACGGCAAGGACGACCAGTACACCGGCCTGCCCAAGATGACCGTCTGGACCGGCCGGGAGTACCCGAAGGACGTCTCCCAGAGCGGTTCCAGCACCTACGTCTCGCCCGGCAGCGGCCTGCTGTTCAAGCGGCTGACCGGGACCGACGCCGGCGGCGGCAACGTCTACCTGGTCACCGACACCGGCCTGCGGTACTCGGTCCCCGCGACCAACGACAGCCAGGTGACCGGCGGCGAGAAGGCCGAGGGCGAGAAGACCAACACCGCGCAGGTCAGGCTCGGCTACGACAAGATCACCCCGGTGTCGGTCCCGGCGGCCTGGGCGGACCTGCTGGCCGCGGGCCCGGAACTGAGCAGCGGGAACGCGCAGCAGGCGCAGGGATCGTAGCGGGCCCTGCCTGAAAGGTCGGGCGAGGAGGCTGTGCGCATTCGTCCACAGCCGCTTGTCGGCCGCCGGCATCGCGGAGACGCTCGGCCACGGTCAGGACGGCGGTGAGGTCCAGCTCGTCAGCCTTCCCGCCGGCCCGGCCGTCGTTCACATCGCCGGGTCCCGCGCCGTGTGGCAGCTCACCGACGGGGAGCAGGAGAGGTTCTTCGTACGTGTCGAAGTGTGGGTGCCCTTCCCCCGGGACGACCGGATCCTGCTCCTGTGCCTGAGCACCGCCGACGTCCAGGACCTGTTTCACTACCAGGCGGTCCTGGCCGACATCGCCGACACGGTGTCCTTCGGCGACGCGGTGCCGGACGGTGATGCTCCGCGGGCCCGCGCCTTCGGATGACCCCGTCGAGGGAGGACGTACGGCATGGCCGTGTCGAGAGGAACGTACGGATGAGCACGCAGACCTACGACGCGCTCGGATTCGACCCGGCGCCCGGCGCGCCGGGCGCGGTCCAGCAGCTCGTCACCACGCTCAGCAAGGTGGGCAACCAGCTGAACGACGCCCACGGCACGCTCACGCGCGTGGGGAAGGCCGACGGCATCTGGGAGGGCGACGCCGCCCGAGGCTTCGCCGAGAAGGCCGGGGAACTGCCGAGGTACCTCGCCGACGGGTACGGTTCGCTGCTGGAGGCCGCGCGGGCCTTGCACGCCTGGCAGTCACAGCTGACCGACTTCCAGACGCTCGCCGCCCGCTACGAGGAGGAGGCCGAGGAGGCCCGCCGCGTGCTGAAGCGGGCGGAGGCCGACCCCGATCTGTTACTGGCCGGCCGGACCTTCGACACCGAGGCGGCCTTGAACGACGCCCAGCAACGCCTCGACCGCGCCGCCCGACGGGTCGACGAGGCCACCCAGGCACTGAACACCGTCATCAAGAAGGCCCAGACCCTGCTCGGTGACCACGAGGCGGCCGCGCGCACCGCCGCCGAGGCCGTCCGAAGGGCCGCCGAACGAGCCCCGGACCAGCCGGGCCTCTTCGACCGCTTCCTGGATGGCCTCAACGGCCTCGGCGACGCGATCGAGGAGCTCGCCGGGGACATCTGGGAGTGGGTGCAACAGCACGCCGACACGATCTACGAGATCGGTGACTGGCTCGGTTACGCCAGCGCGGCCTGCGACGTCCTGGCGGTCATCTTCTCGGAGACGATCGTCGGCGCCGTCGCCTTCGAGGCCATCGGCATGGTCCTCAACGGCGGCGCGCTCGCCGCGCACGCCATCGGTTGGGCAGCCGGCTCCAAGAAGGGGAACTGGCTGGACATCGGGCTGGACATCGCGGGGTTCGTGCCCTTCGGGGACCTGGCGCGGGTGGGCAAGGTCGGGTTGGGGGCTTTCAAGGGCGTCAAGATCCCGTTGAACGTCCTGGAGGCCGGATCGAGAGCCGCCGACTCCCTCGAACGTGCCGACGACATCGTCGAGGCGGTCGGCGGCAGCGCCGTGCGGACCGTCGAGGAACAGGGCATGCGGGCCTTCGGCGTCGTCGGGCGGAAGATCGACGCGGTCAAGATCACCGCCGATACGTTCGAGGACCGTCTGGGCGTGGCCGTGGCCCGGCACTTCGGAGATGCCAACCTCTACCAGGCCGCGAGCGGACGGCTCGGCGGTGTCCTCGACCGTGTGGTGCCGAGCCTCGTCGAGCACACGCCACTGGGACGAATACCGGCGCTCGCGGACTCGGTCAAGTCGGTCGCGGACGACGCGGGGAATGTTCGGCAGTACGTGGACCCCCGCTCCTGGACTGCCCGCGGGTACGAGGCGGTCACCGGCACGCACAACCTGTACAAGGAAGGCGTGCGCCTTGTGACGGAGGACGTCCAGTACGGCTCCGAGAGGTTCCACGAGAGCGTCGACAGCGCCCGGGAGAGTGTCGACGAGTTCACCGGGCGGGTGGCCGCCGCCAACCCGTTCGGGTGAGCACCGGCCCGGCAAGGGCATCGGGACACGGGGCGGCGACATCAGTCTCGGCCGGCACCCACCGACGTAACTTGGATGAGCATGCACCAGACAGATCCGGCGTGGGGCCCACGCCCTCCCAAGTCCGCAGTCCGGCTGTGGAGCCGGTACGTCTTCCAGTGGCTGTGGGGTGTGCTGTACGCGATCGGCTGGATCCTGACCCCTGTCCTCAGCGCGATCCTGGAGGCCGTCCACACCGCGTCAGGGGGTCCTCGGACCCGTCCGCCCCGGCGTATCTGGCTGAGCCGTGCACGGCTGCGGCGCGAGCGGAGTACGGATCACGGCGCGGTGGAGGCGCGCTTGCGGGAGCGGCTCACCATCCTCCCGGCCGCCGACGGCCGCCCGGCGGACACCCCGCGGACCCTTCAGGTGGACGACAGCTACTACCGGCAGATCGGTGCGACCAGGGCGTTGCAGATCGCGCGGGAGCACGGCTGGCACCTGCCCGAGGACACCGCGCGCTACGCACCGACGTGGCTGGTGCTCCGCCGGCCGGCGGAACCCTCGGAACAGCGGCGGCGGCCACAGCCTCTCCCGCAGGAAACACGGTTGTGGGCGCCCGAACCGGACACCACAGCCGGTCCGTACACGCCGATTCCGGCCGTCAGGCATTCCATCGCGGGCGAGATGGGCGAGTCGATCCGCCTCTGGGCCGCGGGCGGCCAGGCGGCACCCGTCGCACGGATCGGCGTAGAGCGGAGCGACAGGGCCGACAAGACACCCCGCGCGCCGTTCACGCTCTGGGGAGGTCCTGACGGAGGCCCGCTGTGCTCCGTACTGCCCGTCGGCCGGGGGACGTACGACGTGTCCGCCGCTGACGGTACGCCGCTCGCCCGCGTCACGCGCCGCCCGGGCCGCCTCCTATTGGGTCCCCGCAGGGTCCGTTGGACGGTGGAGCCGGCCACTGCCGCGGGGCCGGTCACCGGCAAGGTCGGTACCTGGCACTCATGGTTGACGTACTACTTCACGTTCCCACTCTGGGCGGTCCTCTGGCTCTGCGTGGCGGTGTACTCGCTCATCAACGGAGACGGCGACGACATCCACGTCAGGGGCCCGAGCCGCACCCGCTGGCGTGGTCCGGGCGCGGGTACGGCCATGGAGTACCGGGGACTGAACAAGGTCTACCACCTCGATCCTCAGCACCTGGACGTCCGAGTCGCCTACGCCCAGGCGTACCTCCATTCCCGGGACCGCTGACCGTGCGCTTCCGGAGCGGCGACGATCGGCACCGGCGAGGTGGCCTTGCCAACTAACGCGTGAAGGACCTGCGTTGAGCGCTTCGCGATCTCACTACATGTCCAATCTCCTGTTCGCTCTGTCAGTGGATGCGTTTAGAGTGGACCCAGATCAGACTGGATACGACTGTCGCCGCGAGGCGGCGGTCGTGCCGTGTTTGCGGATCCAACCAGTACTTCTACGTCTCATGGGGGACACAGCATGGCTGGACAGCAGTTCACCATGACCGAGGAGGAGATGGTCGCGTTCAGCGGTCGCATCTCCTCGGTCAACTCCTCGATTCAGTCCGAGATCCGTCGGCTGCAGACCGTGATCGACACCATCACGGGCGGCTGGAAGGGCTCGGCGGCCACGGCCTACAACAACCTGCAGTCGCAGGTGAACCAGGATGCGAACAAGATCAACCAGATCTTGAACGACATCAAGGAAGCCGTCGACCAGAGCACCAAGGCTTACGCGGCTTCGGAAGAGGAGCAGCGCTCGTCCATCCAGAGCATCGCTGCCCAGTCCCCGTTCGGGTGATCGGCCCCGTGCGCCGCGGCGCACGGCCGTGACCGACCACCGACATCACTGAGGAGACACAAGACATGTCCGGGCAGATCCTCGTCAATTTCCAGACGATCTCCCAGGCCGCCCAGGACGTCCGCTCGACGGCGAACAACATCCGCCGTCAGCTGGACGAACTGGAGGCCGGTGTGAAGAAGATCGCCGCCAGCTGGGAAGGCCAGGCGCAGGAGGCCTACCAGGCCAAGCAGACCGAGTGGGACCAGCGCGCCAGCTCCATGCAGCAGACGCTGGAGGCCATCGCCAAGGCCCTCGACGGTGCCGCGCAGAACTACCAGGCCACCGAGCAGAAGAACGCCGCCATCTGGGGCGGCTGACGTGATCGCTCGATGGGGGCGGGTGCGCGACGGCGTGCTCGCCCCCATCGGCGGTTGACGGGACGTAAGGATCTTCCGGCAGGGGGCCGGTCCGTACGTCCCGGGCAGAACTAACGGGAGGACGTAAGACAGTGGGTACCGGGGCATCGCACGCCGCGCGTCGGACGGCCGCGGGCACCGCCGCCCTGGCGGTCCTCGTCTGCGCGCTGCCCTTCGCGGGCACCGTACCGGCATCCGCCGCCGACGGGGTGCGGACCACCTTGGCCGACGACGGCGTACGGTTCCAGGTCGACGACACCAGTTGCTCCTTCCCCTCCGACCCGATCAAGGGAACGCCTTGGTCCCTGCAGCGCGTCGTCCTCGACCAGCTGTGGCAGGACACCAAGGGCGAGGGCGTGAAGGTCGCCGTCATCGACACCGGCGTCGACGCCGTCAACAGCCAGCTCAAGTCCGCGGTCGTGTCCGGTAAGGACTTCCTGTCCAAGGGCGGCGACGGCAGGACCGACGAGGTCGGTCACGGCACCAAGGTCGCGGGCATCATCGCCGCCCGCAGGTCCGCCGAGAGCGGCTTCATCGGCATAGCCCCGGAAGCCACGATCATCCCGATCCGGCAGAACGACGACCAGGGCAGCGGCAACGTCGGCACGATGATCCAGGCCATCAAGTACGCGGCCGACGCCGGCGCCGACGTCATCAACATCTCGCAGGACACCGCTTCCACCATGGACGCGTCGGTCCACGCGGCCTTCCAGGCGGCCGTCGAGTACGCCCAGGAGGAGGACGCGCTGATCGTCGCCGCGGCCGGCAACGACGGCGCGGACGGCAAGACCAAGGAGACCTACCCGGCGGCCTACCCGGGCGTCCTGGCGGTCGCCGCCTCCGACCGCAACAACGCCCGCGCCCCCTTCTCCCAGTCGGGAGACTTCGTGGGCGTCGCGGCACCGGGCATCGACATGGTCTCGACCGTCCCGGCGGGCGGCCACTGCGTCGACCAGGGCACCAGTTTCGCGGCCCCGTACGTCTCGGGCGTCGCGGCCCTGATCCGCGCCAAGCATCCCGACTGGTCGTACCGGCAGGTCATCACCCAGATCGAGCAGACGGCCGACCGCACCAAGGCGGAGCGCGACGACTTCGTCGGCTGGGGCGTCGTCGACCCGGCCGCGGCCCTCAACGAGGACACGACCGAACCCTCCGAGGACGGCCCGACCCCTGACCCGATAGGCCCCGCCGGCGACGCCGCCGACGTCCAGGCCGCGACCCTGGTCCTGGGCGAGTCGGAACAGGAGCGGACGGAACGGTACGCGCTGTACGTACTGGCGGCCGGCTTCGCGGCGGTGCTTCTGTTGGTCGGGGGAGGCCGGGTGCTCAGCGACTGGCGGCGGAAGCAGGGTGCAGGCAACAACGTGGAATTCAACGGGGAGTCACAGCATGGCTGAAGAAGTCAGCGTAGATCTCGACGAGCTGGAGAAGACGGTCACCGCGCTGAACCACCTACTGAGTGGTCTCGGCAAGGCGGACACGGACGTAAAGACCAGGACCTATCTGCCGGCAGGCGCTCTCGGCAGCGGCTTCGAAGAGGCGGACAAGCTCGCCGACGCTCACAACCAGATGAAGACGTACATCGAGGACGTCGTGGGATACCTCAACACCCTCATGGACGAGTTCGGGCAGAAGACGAAGTACTCGCTCGGCGCCTATCAGGACTCCGACTACGAGGCCCAGGCGAGTTTCCCGAACGCCGGGAAGTAGCGAGCCGTGAAGGTACTGGGAGTCGAGACGCGAGGAAACAAGGGGGCACGGGGGCATGGCTGACAGCGACAAGCAGATCGACTACGACTACACCGAGATGAACAAGTGCTTCAACGAGAAGCACTCGACGCCCTTCGCGAGCGACAAGAACATGGACGAGATGCAGGCCATGCTCCAGAACGCGAGGCCGGACCTCGTGGAAGGGGTCGCTGAAGGCTGGAAGGGTCTCTCGGACGCGTTGGTCACCATTCAACGCGACTTCGACGAAGAGGTGTCCCGCATCCAGGCCCACTGGACGGGTTCGGCCGCCGAAAACTTCGCCACGAAGGCGAAGCGGGTCAGCAAGAGCCTCGGTGACTGCGCGACCTACGCCAGGCACACGTCGACCGCCATGAAGAACGCCAGTTCCGCGCTGGGCCCCATCAAGGAAGAAGTCCTGGCGATGGAGAAGCCGAGCGCGGTCTCCAGCGCTCTGAACAGCCTGGGAGACGGCTTCACCCGAAGCGACGACGGCCTGAACAAGGACCTGTCCTCCGGCGCCGGCGCACAACAGGCCCTCGACAACAACCACGACGACCTCTCGGCCGGCCGGGAGGCGCAGCTGAAGATGGCCGCCAAGATGGAGACGCTGGGGGCTGCTTACAACTCGCAGAGCAAGGCCATGGGGTCATGGAATCGCAACCCTCGGCATGATGGCGAGGAAGACTACCCAGGGGATCCCGGCGGCGTCGCGCCTACTCCCGTAGTCATGCCGACGACACGCTCCCCCCGTAGTCCACAAGGCACGACCACGGGAACCGCCCAGCGTGGCACTGTCGGTACGATCAGTTCATCGAAGTCTGTGAACTCGCCATCGGGCATCACAGGTGGTGCGCACAAGTCCACCTCGCCGCGACCGCAGGTGAACACCGCGATCGACGGGATTTCGGCAGGTCGGCAGGGGGTTCCTGGAGCAGGTACTCCGAACCCTGTTGGAGGTGCGTCGACCACCGGCAATGTGCCCGGTGCCGGGACCCAAGTTGGAGGAGTACCTGGCATTGCGCCCGGCGTGGCCGGTGGCCGTGGGAGTACAGGTGGCGCGGTTGGCCGGGCAGGCTCAGCAGCGGGCGGCACGGCTGGTCGGGCAAGCGCGGGCGTGGGGGGGATGACCGGCCGCGGTGCCGCAGGCGCTGCTGGCGCTGGCGCGGCGAAGGGCGGCGCTGCGCGCGCCGGTGGCTTGGCTCGTCAGTCTGGCGGTGTTGTCGGGGGCACACCCAGAGCCGGTACGGGAGCTGGCGCCGGCAAGGGAACTGCCGGTGGCGCGGGTCTCCACCGCAGTCGCGGCGCCGCAGGAGGTGCTGGCGCAGTCCGTAAGGGGGGCATGGCGGGTATCCCCACCGGGCGGACCGGACGTCCGAAGGACGAGGAACGCCATGAGGGGGAGCGTCCGGACTACCTCGTAGAGGACGAAGAGACTTGGATGCCGCAGTCCAACGCGGCACCCCGAGTCATCGAGTAGCGGTCGACATACAGTCCCAGTCGGCACGTGGTAGTAGTGCGTGGGCGTGGCCTTTGGGCCACGCCCACGCGCGGTAACGGGAGAGGAAGATCGAATGGCTTTCGAGCGTGCGGTGCGTTCCCTGAGTGCAGTGGCAGTAACCGGCTCGCTGATCCTTACGACAGCCCACTCTGCTTCTGCCGACCAGACCAGACGCGATCAATGGGCGCTTGAAGCCCTTAACGCAGAATCTGTGTGGAAAATTTCTAAAGGGCGTGGCGTAACTGTCGCAGTTATCGATAGCGGAGTCAACGCTGAGCATGTGGACCTTCAGGACAATGTCCTCAAGGGTAAAGATTTTGAGGATGGCGATGAAGATCCCACGCCGGACGCCTCAGATTCTGCACCTGAGCACGGCACGGGTATGGCTTCACTCATCGCTGGGCACGGGCACGGAGTGGGCGCGACAGACGGAGTCATGGGCCTTGCACCTGAAGCGAAAATTCTCCCTATTCGGGAGGGTGGTGGCGGCTATGCGGATGAGATTCGCTATGCGGTGGACCAGGGTGCTTCTGTGATAAATATGTCTGTCGCCGTTGATCGGGAGTATCCGGAAGACCGTGAAGCCGTTGAGTACGCCCTTGAGCGCGACGTCTTGATCATTACCGCCTCTGGCAATGACGGTAAAGGTGATATTGTCGAATATCCCAAGAATTACCCGGGCGTACTGACCGTGGGCGGCGTGGACAACGGGGGAATGATTTGGGATAAATCTAACTATGGCCCCGAAGTCCTTTTGACAGCCCCAGCCACTCACATCGTAAGTGCCGGGTGGCCTGGCGCTGACAAGCTCCGTTCCGGTACGGGTACCTCCGACGCGGCGGCCTATGTTTCAGCAGCAGCAGCATTGCTGCGATCAAAGTTTCCAGACCTGTCGGCAGGCCAGGTTGCAAATCGTCTTGTGAAGACGGCGGCTCTGCCCGATTCCGAGGAGGGCCTGTCCCTTCCGGACGAACACTACGGCTATGGCATCATTCAGCCACTCGCTGCGCTGGAAGAAGATATTCCGGCCGGCTCGAAGTACGGTCCGCTTACTGTTCCGGATTCTCTGAAGCAGTCTGCGGCGCCCGCTGCCGGCAAATCTGGCGAGGATCAAGAAAAGGCGGACAGGAAAGCTATGCTAATTTGGGCGGTTATCGGCCTTGTGGCCATCGCCTTCATCGCCTTGATCGTGTTTTTGGTCGTCAAGATGTCCAGGCGAAACCGGGGCAACGGCGGTGGGCCCGGCGGTCACCCTCTTGGCGGTCAGCAGTACATCGCCCCGCAGCAGAACCCGTACCAGCAGCCGGTCCAGCCGCAGCAGAATCCGTACTATCAGCAGCCGCCTGCTCCGCCGCAGGGGCAGTGGCCACCTCAGCAGTAGTTACGTGTTCGCCGCAGACGGTGGCTCAGTGAATGGCGGCGTGGGCAGGGTGTGGGCGGCAAAGTGAAATCAACGGGGAGTCAAGGATGGCTGAGCAGTACAAGGTCGATCTGAGTGAGATCGAGGGCACGATCTCGCGGCTGAATCGTGTTCTGGCGGACATGGGTACGTCTTCGTCCAATTGCAAGAACAAGACGTATCTGCCGCAGCGTGCTCTCGGAACCGGCTTCAAAGAGGCCACGGCGCTGTACAGCGCGCACGAAGCGATGAAGGAACGCCTCTACGAGATTGTTGAACACCTGGAGCAGGTGTTGGACGACTTCGGGCAGAAAACGAAGAGGACACACGACGCGTTCGCTGATGCTGAGGCACAGAACAGAGCTGCGTTCAACCGCAAGTGACATCGTTTTCTGCTACGTAGAGATGAGGGGGATATAGCCATGGGCGAGAAGGCCGTCGACAACTTCGAGTACGTCCCGGCGAACCAGTGCTTCGTTGGTGAAAGCACTACGCAGTTCGGTCTGAACTACGACATGGACCAGATGAAGGACATGGTCCGAGACGCAGACCCGGAAACTGTGAGGGATGTGGCCAAGGGGTGGGAAGCGCTTCAGCAGGACTTGGTCGGTGCGGACGGGATCAAGGCTGCCCTTGAGAGCGCTGTCGAGCACGTGCTTGCCCACTGGGAGGGGCAGAGCGCGGACCTGTTCCGGGAGCGGGCGCGGGTTGTGAGCCGGAAGATCACTGACAGCGCCAAATACGCCGAGTACACCTCGAAGTCGCTTGCCGGTGCCGCCGAGACGCTGGCTGACATCCGGCCCAAGGTGCTGGCGATGCAGAAGCCCAGTGGTCTCGCCAGCAAACTCGACTGGGTCGGTGACTTGGGTGACCGAGACGCTTCAGGCGCCGACTCGGACCTGGGAAACGGAGCCAGTTCAGCGGACGTTCTCTCCAAGCACGAGGGAAGTCTGTCCGCTGGACGAGAAGCACAGCTCAAGATGGCTGAGCAGATGGAGATCCTGGGGGCGGCCTATAACAGGCGCGCGCTGGAGATGGGCTCGTGGAAAGGGAACACCGGAAATATCAATGACGGTGAAGACTATCCGGGAGACCCTGGCGGAACTCCGCCTGCGGCCGTAGCTGTCCCTGCAGGAAAAACCTTGCGAAGCCCGCAAGGTGCGACAGGGGTCACTGCCCGCAGTAACCAAGTGAGTGCGATTAGCACGTCGAAGTCCGTCACCCCACCCGCAGGTATCAGCGGTGGTGCGCATAAGACGACTACGTCGCAGCCGCGAGTGAACACCACAATCGACGGTATTTCCGGAGGCCGTCCTGCGGCGCCGACGGCCGGCAGTCCTAGTGTGATCAGTGCTGGGGTAGACGGCAGTTTGCCCACTGTTGGTGGTCCAGTCAGTGGCGTTCCAGGCTCTGTACCTGGCGGTGGTGTTACGCGTGGTGGTGTAACTGGTCGTGCTGTGACGGGTGGCACTGTCGGGCGTGGAGTTTCAGGGGTTGGCGGTGCTGCTGGCCGTGGTACGACGGGCGCGGCTCCCGGCGCTGTGAGGGGAGGGGCAGCCCGTGCAGGTGGCTTGGTCCGTCAGCCAGGCGGAGTGATCGGCGGCGCGTCCAAGGCTGGCACTGGGGCTGGTGCAGGCAGAGGCACTGCTGGCGGTTCGGGTTTGCATCGCAGTCGGGGAGCCGTTGGGGGCGCTAACGCTGTCCGTAAGGGTGGTGTGGCTGGTGTGCCTGGCGGGCGGACCGGACGTCCGAAGGATCAGGAGCGCCGTGAGAGCGAGCGGCCGGACTATCTCGTTGAGGACGAGGAGACCTGGATGCCGGGCACCAATGCGGCTCCTCGAGTCATCGAGTAGCCGTCCGCGTACTGTGCTCAATTCGTGACAGGATGCATGGGCGTGGCTTCCGAGCCACGCCCATGTTCGCTAGAGGTGGGAGAGGAACGAACGGGATGAGCTTTAGGCGAACGATGTGTGTGCTGGGTGCCACGGCATTGACTGGCGCTCTGTCTTTCGCGGCGGCTCCCGTCGCCTCTGCCGATCAGACTAGAAACGACCAGTGGGCGCTGGAGACGCTGCAAGCGGAGTCCGCCTGGAGTATCACGAAAGGCGAAGGTGTCACTGTAGCGGTTATCGATACTGGCGTTAACAGTGATCATATTGACTTGAAAAGCAATGTCCTGCAGGGGAAGGACTTCATCGACGGAGACTCCGACCCTTCGCCTGACAGTTCGGAAGAGGACCCCTCGCATGGCACGGAGATGGCAGGTATAATTGCGGGCCATGGACATGGGGCGGCTGCGGAAGACGGTGTAATGGGAGTTGCGCCGGAAGCTAAGATTCTTCCCATTCGCAAGAATGTTGATGACCGGTCTGGTTATGCAGAAGAGATCCGCTATGCAGTTGACCACGGTGCGTCGATCATCAATATTTCAGGTTATGTAGGAGACGAGAGTGCGGCCGATCGTGAAGCTGTGAAATATGCGATCGAGCGCGATGTGCTCGTAGTGGCCGGTGCTGGAAATCAGGACAAGGCGCCGGAAATTCTTTATCCTGCCAAGTACCCGGGTGTGCTGACGGTGGCGGGTGTGAGCGATGACGGAAGCTTTTGGGAGGGGTCGAACCAGGGTCCTGAGGTACTTCTGACAGCGCCGGCGACCAGAATTGTCAGCACGGGATGGCCCGGTGACAAACTTCGCATCTCCGATGGTACGTCGAATTCGACTGCTTTCGTATCTGCGGCTGCCGCTTTGCTTAGGTCAAAGTTCCCCGACCTTACTGCAGGGCAAATTGCCAACCGTCTTGTGAGGACGGCCTCCTTGCCTGACTCTGTACAGGGCATCTCTCTACCTGATGAGCGGTATGGATACGGTTCTATCCGCCCGCTCGCTGCACTGACGGAGGATGTTCCTGCTGGATCAAAGTATGGTCCACTCAAGGCGCCAGGAGATGAATCGTCCGCTGCCCCGAATGGTGGCCGGTCGGATGCCGACTACGCTGCAGAAAACAAGAAGGCGGATCAAAAGCGAATGATTGTCTTCGTGGCTCTCGTAGTCGTCGTCTTGCTGGTCCTCGGTTTCATCGTGTGGCTCATCGTCAGACTGTCCCGGCGCAACAAGAGCGGTCCGGGCGGGCCTGCGTCGCCCGGTGGCTATCCGGCGTACGGGCGGCAGCCAGCTTCGCAGCAGTATCCGTACCAGCAGTCCGTGCAGCCGCAGCAGAATCCGTACCAGCAGCAGCCCCCGGCTCCGCCGCAGGAGCAGTGGCCGCCGCAGCGCTAGTGGCCGTCGGCATGGCTACCGCCGCCGGCCGTCATACCGAGGTTCGGCCCGATGCGGAGTCAGGGGAGGAACGGCTCCGCTGCGGCGTTGTCCGCGGAGGTGCCGACCGCTCCCACGGACCGGAGGATCCCGGCCTGGTGGCAGGCGTCGGTGAATGTCTTCGACCTGTATCGAGTTCCGTGATCGCTGTGGAAGATGAGGCCGTCCACCTGTCTGTCGCGCGTGCGGACGGCCGTGTTGAGCACGTCGGTGATGGCCTCGGCCCGCGTGTGATCGGCCATCGACCAGCCCGGCAGGCGACGGGAGAACACGTTGATGACGGTGGTCAGGTACAGGAACTTTCCGTCGGCGGCCAGCAGATAGGTGATGTCGCCGGCCCAGGCCCGGTCGGGGGCGGATGCGGTGAAGGTGCGCCGCAGTAGATCGGGCACCGCCTGGGAGGCGGGGCCCGGGACCGTGGTGCGGTGCCGCCGCCTTCAGCCTCCGTCCCTGAATACCGTGTTGGCGCATAAGCCGCTCCACGCGCTTGCGGTTCACCAGCGCGCCGCCCTCGCGGAGCTCAGCGGTGATCCGCTTGGCGTTGTACGTCTTTCCGGACGCTGTGTGGGTCTTGCGTATCCGCCGGGTGAGCGCGGCGTCGGCGGCCTTCTTCGCGGCCCGCGCCGGGGCGGTCTTCACCCACTGGCAGAACCCGGACCGGGACAGGTCCGCACGGTGCAGAATCGCTTCACGCCGAAGGCGTCGCGATGGTCGGCAGCGAACTCGAAAGCTCGCGGGCCTGCTTGCGCAAGGCAGCGATCTCTGTACCTACGTGGACTGCGCGACCGCGTCAAGCAGCTCGGCATGTTCCGCGGTTTTGATCCATTGCCGCAGCGTCTCGTGGTTCACGCCGAGCTCGGCGGCGAGGCATGGGACGGGTCGGCTGGACGAACGGGCCAGTGCCACCGCGTCGGCCCGGAACTCCGCCGAGTGCTTGTAGGTCCCACTCGGGACTTCTCTTCCTGGAGTCAAGATCCATTGTCGGGGCGTCCACGATCAAGGTGGAGAGCCCTGTCGCACTGAACCCCCCCCGACGAGTTCGTCACCCTGGCCTGTACCTCATCTCGCAGACGGCTTGAAGGGGGTGAGGTTCCCCCGTTGCTCGGGAGGAGGTGATCAGCTGGTCAGAGCGGGTCGGGTGGGCGCGGGGACCGGCCCCGGTCGGCGGGGCGGGCTGTCGGGTGACAGGAGCGCGGATCGGGGCCGGTCCGGGGGTCAGCCGGTCGAGGGGCCGGGCGGTGGGAGCACGCCGGCCGTTCCCGTCGGTGGTTCGCGGCGGGACGAGCGGACAAGGAGGGCGCCGCCGGTCAGGAGGACCAGGCCCGTGCCGGCCGCGGCCAGGCCTGTTGTCCACAGGCCCTGTTCCAGGTCGGGGTGGGTGGTCTTCGGGGTGCCGTCCGGAGTCGCCAGGTGCTCCTTGCCCTCGTGGGCGACCGCGGCCGTTCTGTCCTTCGGAGGCGAGGCGGCCTTCTCCACCGCCGCCGCCGCGTCGATCGCGCCGTAGCCGAGCAGGGCACCGCCCCCCTCGGGGGGACGGTTCGTGGTGGCGATCAGTACGTCGTTGACCTGGGCCGGGGTGAGGTCGGGGTTCTTCTCGTACATCAGCGCCACGACGCCGGCCGCCAGCGCGCAGGCCGGGGAGGTGCCGTTCACCGCCTCGTAGCCACCGGTGTTCTTGGCACTCATGATGGCGACGCCGGGCGCGGCCACGTCGTTGTAGGTGTGCACGGTGGAGAAGTCGGCACGCTCGCCGTTCCGCTGCGTGGCGGCCACGGCGATCACACCCGCGTAACCGGCCGGGTACGAGGTGCCGTTGAACTCGTCTCCTGCGTTGCCCGCGGAGGCGAGCACCGGCACACCCTTCTCCAGGGCGTACGCCACGGCGGAAGTCTCTTCGCCGGAGTAGTCGGCGCCCCATGAGTCGGCACTGCCGAGCGACATGGAGATGACGTCGGCCCCGTGGTCCACGGCGTAGCGGATACCCTCGGCGATCGGGCTTTTGCCCAGCTTGCGCAGTTCCTGCAGCTCCTGGTAGGTCGCCTCGTCATCCTCCTCGTCGTTGATCACGCGTACGGAGAGGACTTTCGCCTTCGGTGCCACCTTGAGGACGTCGGAGGCCATGGCGGTGCCGTGGCCTCCCCACTCGGGGTCACCTGGCTGCAGGCCGTCCTCGAGGAAGTCGGGACCGGTGGTCACCCGGCCCTTGAGCGCCGGATGGCCGGCCTCCGCGCCCGAGTCGAGCACGGCGACCGTCACCCCCGCGCCCTGGCTCTGCTGCTGTGCGGCGGACAGGCCAAGCGCCTGTCCCTCCCAGCCGACCGGGGTGTCCGCGTGTGCCGGAACGGTGGCCAGGGCGCAGCAGAGCCCGGTGAGCGCGATGGCGGTGCAGGTCGCGCGTACGGTCTGGAACGTCATGCCCGTCTCACCTCTCCAGGTTCATGATGTGGGTGCGGAACATGCCGCTCAGTGACTCGGCCTCGTCCATCCACGGCTTCCGGTCCTCCGTGTCGATGCCGTACCCGTTGAATTCGTCGGGGAGACGGGACGCGAGACGGCCGTCGACCGCGCCGGTGGTGACGGCGACGACGTAGGGGAGGTTGCCCCCGATTCCGGAGCCGCCCATGCCGTTGCGTCCGTCCGCGTCCCACTTGGCCGCGAGGGTGCCCGGGACCTTGTACGGCATCACCGCGGCGTCGGGGAGGTCCTCGTTCGACTGGTCGTACACGTACTGGCCCAGTTCCTCCGCCGCGTCCGTGCCCGCGGGCATCACGACGATGGCGACCGTGGCGACCATCTCGCCGGTGAGATCGACGTACGTGGCGCGCACCACGGCCTCGCAGCCGAGGCGCTCCGCAGTCTCCTTGGTCTCCCCGCTGAGGCCCGCGGAGCACGACGTGTCCTCGGAGATGCCCATGCGCCGCCAGTGCGCCAGTTCTTCGTCCGACACCTCGTAGTGGTGGTCGGGCGGTTCGCCGACGGTCGCGGGGAAGAGGGTCTCGGCGGTCTCGTTGCGCCACAGCACCGGGCCGTAGGCCTCCGCGTTGGGCACGTCCTGCCGGCTGTTGTCGTACGCGTGCGCCGCCAGCATGCCGCCACCCAGCAGGCCGAGCGCGCCGACGATGCCGAGCAGGGTCCCGGCGACCTTCCGGCCGGTGCGGTCCTTGCCGCTGGACGGCAGGGGTGCTCCGGGGACGGGGACGGTGGGCGGGACGCCGGGGGGAGCGGAGTACGGGCCGGTCTGGGGGTAGGGGCCGGTCTGGGGGTACGGGCCGGCCTGGGAGTACGGGCCGGCCTGGGGGTACGGGGCTTGCTGAGGCGCTCCGTACTGCGGCGGCACCGGCGGCAGTGGGCCCGGGCTCTGGCCCTGCGGTGGCCGGCCTCCCTGAGGTGGTGGCTGCTGGTACGGATTGCCGCCCCCCGGCGGCGTCGGGTACGTCATGGGTGAGCTTCCTTACTGATCATTCAGCGGGCGAGCACGACGGCGCCGGTACAGCTCGACGGCCGTCTCGTTCGGATAGGCGGGGAGGACGACGCATTCGCCGGTGTCCTTGGCGACGACGACCTTGCTGCCGCCCGGCGGCGCGGGCCGGGGCGGGCGCCCGTCCCGCGTACCGGCGGGGAAGTCCGCGTACACCACATAGCCGGTGTCGAACTCGTACACGGCCAGGGGCACGTGCGTGCCGTCCGGCAGTCGTGGCTGCGCATGGCGTTCGCGGACGATGGCCAGGGCCTCTTCGGGGGTCATCGGCGGTGCTGGTCGGTGGTGGGGAGGGCGACCAGGGAGTACGCCTTCTCGTCCCCGAACGTGATGGGCGCGCCCACCGCGGAGACGTAGAGCCGGTCCTCGTGCCAGTAGGGCCTGGCCCAGATGGACATGCCCTTGTCGACGTCCTCCGGGTACTCGACGACGGTCGTGATCGCTCCGTCCCCGGCGCCCAGTTCCACCAGCGCGGGCCCCTGGTCGGAGTCGTTGTTGGTCATGCAGGCGAGGATGCGGCCGTCGCCGGCCTCCGGCAGCGGGTACAACTCCCGGTACTCGACCGCCTCGGTCCTCCACAGCTGCTTGCCGCTGTCGAGGTCGTACGCGGCCATGAGGTGCTTGCCCGTGCTCTCACCCGCGCCGATGACGAAGGTGTCACCGAAGACGGCCGCCTCCGACCAGGGGGCGCCCGCCGAGTCGTCGGTCATGACGTACTCGGCCGGTGTGCGGGGCGAGAACTCGCTGCGCACCTTCCCGGTCTCGTCGTCGAGGCAGAAGAGGGCCTCCCCGTCGGCGCCGTTCTCGAGGAGGACCGGGGGAGAGGTGGAGATGACGTCGCGGGCGTCGAGTTCACCGCCGACGCTGTCCTCGGGGAGCGCGTGGTGGTACGTCCAGCGGGCCTTGCCGGTGGCCGGGTCGATGGACGCGACCTCGTCCCACTCCTTGCCGTACTCCGGGTCGTCGAAGTCCATGATCATGCAGCCGCGGACCCTGATGAGGGCCTCGCCGCCGACGAACGTGCCGCTGCCGCAGTCCTCCGTCGCGTACTTCCCGGGGTCCCAGGCCGACGTGCCGTCCGATGCCTTGAACGCCCGGGTCCTGTTCCCCGCGGTGACGACGACCACGTCCCCGGCACGGGCGGCCGACACGTCACTCGCCGACGTGCTGTCGCCCGGCTTGAGGTCCTGGTGCCAGAGTTCCCCGCCGCCGGTGAGGTCGTACGCCGCCACGTGGTCGCACAGCGTGCCCTCGCCGTACGCGACGATGCCGATGTCGCCGGCGGAGTCCTCCGGGGCGACGCACGCCTGGGTGGCGTCGCCGGGGAGGGCGGTGGCCCACAACTGCTCACCGGTGTCGGGGTCGTAGGCCTTGACGCCGTCCCGCACGGCGTGGACGACCGCCTCGTCGGTGAACCAGGTGCCGCGCGTCTCCGCCCTGTTCTGGGTGGCGGCGGTCTGCCCCAGCTCGGACTCGGGGATCGGCACGCTCCACAGCACGTTGTTGCTCGCCGAGCCCAAGAACAAGTACCAGCCCCCGAATCCGGTGCCGCCCAGCACGAGCACGGCCAGGACGAGCAGCACGATCAGTCCCGTCCGCTTCTTGCGCGACGGCCCCCGGGGGAACGTTCCGACAGGACCGCCCGGGCCGGCGGGACCGCCGAGCGCGTACTGCTGCGCGGGGTACTGGGGGTAGGCGTACTGCTGGGGGTGGCCGGGGCCGGGCCGCGGGGGCTGCGGCGGAGGGCCGTACGCCGGTGGCCGGCCGTATCCGTGCGGCTGCCCGTGCCCTTGCGGTGGTATGTGCTGCGGGGTCTGCTGCGGCACGCCGTATCCGTACGGCTGGGGTGGCCTCTGGGGCGGCGGTGGCGGGCCTTGCGGCGGCGCCGGGGGCGCGGGGGACGCCGGTGGCGGCGGTGACTGTCGGGGGCCTCCGTATCCCGGCACCGGCTGCTGCGGGTAGCCATATCCCGGTCCCGTCGGTCCCGGCGGGCTCTGCGGGCCGGGCGTTCCGCCCGCTCCCCGCGCACCGTTCGTCGGCATCAGCTGTGACTCCTCACGTACGTGGCCCAGGCGGCCTCGAACTCGCTCGTCCCCATGCCCACGGCCTCCCGCAACTGCCCGCCGAGCCGGTCGGGGTGGCGGTAATGGCCGGTGACGAAGCGCGGCGCGGCGGCGTCGCCGCTCTCCTCCGGGACGAAACGGAACGCCAGATAGCTGGTCGTGCAGCCCATGGACGCGCTGGTGCCGTCCGAGCCCCGGTCGGGGAGCCTCCCGTCGAACCCCTGGCCGGAGACGTTGTCGCGGATCCGCCACGACGCCGGCTCGGTGTCGAAGCGCAGCGCCACCCACTCGGCGAAGCCCTCCACGACCCACTGGCGCACACTCCCGGTGCCCGCGCCGAACTCGGCCTCCAACGGCTGCACGAGGGCGTGCGCGAACTCGTGGTGAAAGATGTCCTCCACGCCCTGCCGCCACCGCGTCGCCGCGGTGAAGCGGGAGTGCGAGCTGTCCATCTTGATGCGGGCACTGCCGTACTCCGAGTCCCTTTCGGCACCGCCGAAGCCGGAGTCGAAGGTCGGCATCGGCACGCTTCGGCCCGCCTGCCGCTCCACGGAGGGGGAGCCGTACAGCTCGCGGTCGGGTTCGAGGGCGGTCAGGAACCCCGCCGGTGTCCCGGTCCCCTCCGGCCCGTTCGACCTCCACAGTTCGATGCCGTCCTCCGGGTAGTACAGGTAGCTCTCGGAGCCGTGAGCGTCGGGTGAGGGGCCGACCTTGGTGACGGTGGGCTCGGTGTCGGACGACTCCCGCTTGACGACGCACCGGTACCACTCGGACACCGGGCGGACGTCCACGTCCTTGATCTTGTGGACGAAGGCGACGTCGACGGCGACCGTCGCCCCGTCGCCGTAGTCGGCCCGAGTGCCGTCGTCGGCGGTGGGCAGCGAGCCGCCGTCGACGGCCCGTACGGCGGCGATCCCGCCGATTGCCAGGACGGCCGGCACGGCGAGGACGATCATGGCGATGACGGCCTTCCTCAGGTCGTTGCCCCGGTCGTCACCGCCGTCGGCGCCGGGGAGCGGCTGCCGCGTGTACGGCGGGGGATACGGTCCTGGCGGGAGGCCCTGTACCGGGCCGGGCGGGGGAGGCAGCGGGCCGGCGGGGCCCGGCGGCCTCTGCGGCGGGTACGGCGCACCAGGGTGCTGCGGTGTCCAACCCCCTTGCCCCTGTGGATACCGCTCCGGAGGGTAGGGATCCTGCGGATACGCGCTGCCCGGCTCCCCGGGCGGCGGCGGGTATGCCATGAGTTCCCCCTCCCTCGAAGTCTCGGTGGCACGCGGTGGCGCGCGGCGCCCGCGCAGGCATCGGAGAAGTGGTGGCCGCGAGGCGCGAGGAGACGGAGCGCGCTGCGCACGCTCGCTTTCCTCGGCCGGGACCGGTCGGATGCCGCTGACGCAGTCGGGCCCCGACTGCGGCTGCTTTGGTGAACCGACGTTCACCCGCGGCGTGTTCGCGCGGGCGGCGATGCGCCGCCGGCCGAACCTCAGCCTCCCCGTTATGCCCATGACACCCTACAGCCCGCTGATCACACACCGGTGTCAGGGCGTGCCTCTGGGTGTCAGAGCATGCCTCTCGGCGTGCGGGGTGACCCTCGGTGTGTGGGGAAGATCCTCGGCGTGCAAGGAGAGCTTTCGACGTGGAGAAGGGCCCTCGGAGTGGAGAAGGGGCGGAGGTGGGCTCCGGACGTGCGGGGACGCGTGGCCGGGAACGGGTCACGTCCCGTCGGGCGCCTGCCCGGTTCCCTCCCCCACCGCGTCCAGACGCAGACGGGCGACGGTCAGCCCCCTCGGACCACCGATGAGCAGCAGCCCGCCGGGGGTGAGGGCGAGCGCGTGGCAGGAGTACGGCAGCGGAAGGACGCGTACCCGTCCCGACAGGACGTGCCAGAGGTGGACCTCGCCGTCGCTCCAGGCGACGGCGAGCACCGGACCGGCGGCGGTGTCGGCCGCGGCGAGGGCGGTGGCAGGCCACGGACGTTGTTGCACCGGCGTCGGCGCGGACGGACCCCTCGGCACCGGACTCGGCCGTCTCCCCGTAGGGGAAGTTGTGCGTCAATCGGGCGTCGGGGAAGACCTGCCCGAGCCACAAGGAGCAGTAGTGCCCGGGCATGAAGCAGGTCTCCAGCTCGGTGTGGACGCGCAGCACCTGCCCTGGCTCGACGCCCGCCGCGTGGAGCGGGGACCACAGCCGTTCCTCCGGGTGGACGCCGATCCCGCCGGCCTGCGTGATGATCTGCTTCTCACCCCGGCCGTCGACGATCTCGAAGGCGGTGAACCAGTCCGCGCCCGCGGTGTCCCTGATGTCGTCGAGGACGAAGGGCCACCAGTTCTCGCGCCCCGCGAACACCTCGGGGTCGACGGCCCTCAGGCGCTGTTCCAACTCCGCGTACGCGGCCGCGGCCTTCTGCGGCAGATCGGCGCCGAGCGCCTCGTCGAGTATGTCGAGTATGTCGAGCGACCGGGCGAAGGCTGCCGGAATCGAGTTTACGAACCTCCACTCCTCGTTCCAGCCGAGCAGTACGGCGCGTACGACACCGTCCTGGTCGGCGCAGAACTCGAACCCCTGGTCCGAGCCGAGGCGTGCCCAGTCCCGGCACGGCTCCAGCGTCACCTGCCGACCCGTGGCCTCGGCGTACTCCCACAGCCGTACGGGGCCGTCCCGGGCGGTGACGAAGTACGGCCCTACCTGGACGGGCACCGCGACCTCCGCCAGCCGCCGCACGCTCGCAGACGTACCGTCCGCGTCATCGGCGGCATGCTGCCGGAAATGCCGGACGCCGCTTCCGCGGGCTGGCATGGGGAATTCCGCCTGACCGCCGGGGGACACGTGCACAGGACCGGGGGACTCGTACGCATACGGAAGCACAGCACCATCCCGTATCAGTGCGGCGAGGAAGGTTCCGGGGCTCCGACCCGCGCATTCAGGCATGTCCCGCTACCGGGTCTCGGGGTAGGCGACATACTCCAGGACGTCGTGCCAGCGAGAATTGCTCACTTCCAGGGCCGCCGAGTCGATTTCTCTCATCTGCTCGGCCAGGCGGCGTGCCGCGCCTTCCGGGTCGAGTGTCTCCTGCTCCGATTCGAAGTCATAGTTCGGCCGCTCCCTCTCCAATAGACAGAGGAAGTGGGCGAAGGAACCGATGTCCTTGTTCAGCGGATAGACGTCCGATTCATCACCCGGCAGGCAGTAGACGATTCCCGTGGCCCCGTCCAGAGCGATGTCGTCGTAAGGAACCATGCCGAGAAGAATCCAGCTCTCGGCCGTCTCGGGCAGGTTCGTCCATCGCTGGCGAAGGTCGCCGTAGCAGTCACCGAGCGGCCTGACCTGCTCCGGGGTTCCGTCCACGAGGTCGAACCAGGGATTGGGGCGAGAGGGAATACCGACGGTGCGCAAGAAGTGCGCACTCGGCTGGTTCCGGATGTTCGCCACCGCCGCTTCGGAGAACGTGGTGAGCTCTTCCGGGGAAAACTCGGTCTCCAGGGTTTCCCGGTCGATGGGGGGTGTCATTTCGTGACCTGTCTGCTGTGCGGATGATGGAGGCGTTTGATGTCAGCACCGAAGGGCATCTGTGCTGTTTGTGCGAGATTGATCAGATTCGCGACGTGATCTATCCGTCGCGATTCGCTTTCAAACGATCCAGGTAATTCATCATCTCCGTGTTTCCCTGTGCTCTGGATCCACGGTGTCTCCGTGGTCGATACTGTGGGTGACGTCGACGTGCGATGGCCGTTCCGCCACCCACGCACTGCAGTTGGGCGGGACCGGGCAAGGGGCCCTTTCCGTGCACAGCTCGGTCATATGTTCCTGGTCCCGTCTCCGACGACCGGGAAGCCGAGCGGGCGTTCGGGGTGGCGGAATCCCGAACTCCGACGACGATGATGAAACCGCCGCCGCCTTTGGCGTCGAACCGTGCGGCCGCGTAGTCGTCGCCCGCGGACTTCTCCTTGCCGCCCGGCAGCTTCTCGTGCGTGCCGTAGCCGCTGTCCGCGTGCCGGGCCAGTTGCACGGCTCGGGACAGCGGTGTGCCGGCGCCTTCGATGAGCAAGGCGACCCCGTCCAGCGCGGTCGCCGCGAGCCGGCCCGCTTCACCGAGGTCGGCGAGGCGGGTGTCCTTGACCTTGCTCCAGTGCCGTTCCGGGGCCTGGACCGCGAGGCCCTCATTGGTGCCGATCAGGTCCGCGATCGCGGCGTGGGCGTCGGCGGCACCGTCGTCGATGTCGTCCGCGAACTCGCGCATGACCTGTGCCACTTCGCGGTAGTCGTCCTCGTCCACGTCCGGCCAGCTGACCCCGGTCAGGTCGAGAGCCTCGTCGAGACAGCCCGGCAGTGTGACGCTCACGGGAACCCCCTCTCGACGGCGACGTGGGAAAACGCGACGTCGACGCTTCAGGGGAACAAGTGGCCGAAGTGCCGCCGGTGCCGCGAGTGCGGGAGGCCGGCGCCGCGGCGGCGACGGTGCCCGGGGCGTGCGACGAGAGCGCGTGAACAGGATCGCCCGAGTGTGACTTGCTTGATAAGGTCACGCCAATCGGCGAGTGGGCAAGCACTCGAACACATGACGCACGGGGGCCATGTGTCGACCTATTCGGTTGACTCCAGCGGATATCAGGAGAACGTCCGGCATCTCGACGCCGCCGCCGAGGACATCGGCACGGCCGCGTCGCAGATGCCCGGCGAGCAGTGCTCGCTCCACGACGTCTACGGGGGTACGGACTCCGGTCCCGCCTTCGAACGGTGCGTCACCGCGTGGCACGACGAGGCGGACGTACTGCGCTCCGCCCTGGAGGAGATCGCCGGCAAGCTCCGGATCACCGGCAACAACTACGGCGCGGCGGAGGACTCCGCCCTCCAGCGCGTGCACGGCGCCGCGCGCACCGGCGGGCAGACCCCGGCCCCGGCGCCGTCCGAGCCCTCTCCGTTCGGCTGACACACGAGGCCCATGTCGCATGAGCACCGAAGAACAGATCCTCCGGCTCGACCTGCCCGCCCTCCTGCGGTACGGCATCGGCCCGGGCGCCGCTCAGCGCCGCGTCCTGTTCGGTGAGGGCGCCGTGGCCGCGGCCGTCACGCTGGACCGGCTGGGCGTCCAGCCGCGCGCCGTGGTGTTCCTGGCCAAGATCGTGCGCAGCGGCGGTACGCGGTACGCGGCCGGCCTGGCGGAACCCTTCCCCGGCGCCGACGCCTCACGGACCGCCGCCGACTGGCTGACGAGCGCCGCCGCGGTGGCCCGCGGCACGGACGACGACGAAACGGTGGCGCGCTGGTTCGAGGCCGTCGCCGAGATCCTCGCGCTGCGGCACCGCACGGCCGCCGCGGGACGGTAGGCGTCCGCCGGGCCGCACCGGTGCCGCCGACGGCACCGGCACTGTCGTACGTATCCGCACACGAGCAGGAAAGAGAACCGGGACATGGCGGGGGAGTCCACGACGTCACGGCGTTCCGAGCTGGCCGGTCTGAAGGGCAGCGTCGAGGGAGCCGGTGACAAGAACGATCTCATCGAGGCCATCGACAAGGCGCTCGCGGTCGAGGCGCCGGTGGGCGACCCCGGCGCGATCGAGACGGCCTCCAGGCAGTTCAAGCAGGCCATCAGCACGGTCGACCAGGCCTCGGGGCGGATCGGCAAGGCCGCCTCCGGGCTGCCCGAGGTGTGGACCGGTACGACGCAGGTGGCCGCAACGGACGTGGCGGCCGCCGCGCAGCGCGCCGCGGACCAGATGCGGGAGGCGTTCGAGGGCAGCGCCAAGGCGCTCTTCGCGCTCGCGGACGGCGTGGAGGAAGCACAGCGCCGGGACCGCACGGGCCGCGAGATCCTCACCGAGGCGCGCGCCTGCCTCGGCGGCGAGGACGGCTTCTTCGACGGCATGTGGGACAGCGACGAGGAGGACGCCGCCGTACAGAAGGCCAAGACGAAGGCGCTCGACGGCGTCGAGCGGCGCCACCAGGCCGCGGTCGTGGCCGACGACGCGGCGCGCACGGCCGCCGGAGAACTCAACCGCTGGGCGTCGCAGGCCCGTTCGGGCAAGCTGGACGCCCAGGGCCTGACGGCCGCGGACAAGCTGATGCTGGCCGACACCAGCAGCGTGGACGAGAACAGCGCGGACCGCGAGTACAACGAGATCCTCAGCGCGGGCGACCTGGAGCGCTCCGCCCAGTTCATGAACGACATGAGCTCCGAGGACCGCGCGGAGCTGGAGCGGATGCTCAAGGACGCCAAGTCGCCGGAGGAGCGGGCCTACCTGATGAAGGCCGTCGCGGCGGGCTACGACATCGACGCCGTACGGGAGTTCCGCGGGAAGATCCACGCGCACGGCGACGACGAGGCGTGGCTCCAGCGGCACCTGTCACCTGCGGTCACCGAGGCCGGCAGCGTGGACCAGCCCGGCATGAGCGACTCGCTCACCTTCGACGGCGAGAACTGGTCCCAGAAGGGCAACACCTGCGTACCGGGCTCCACCATCGGCGCGCGGGCCATGGTCGACCCCGTCTACGCCCTGGAACTCACCGGAGGTCCCTCCGGGCAGGAGGACGACGGCGCGGCCTTCCGCGCGCGGCTCGACGACGAGCTGACGCGGGTGCACGAGGAGGGCGACGGCGACTACGAGCACTTCTGGGGCGGAGCCCCCAACGGCATGGACGCCGACGGACAGAACGAGGTCGCCAACGCCGAGATCAGCCCCCACACCGGCGCGGAGTACGAGTACCGGGAACTGCGCGACGGCGCGGACGCCCGGCGCGAGGTGCTGCCGGACATCGAGCGGGCCGTCGCGGACGGCAAGCCCGTACCCGTCGAGGTCGAGGGCAAGGACGCCGACGGCAACCGGGTCGGCCACCAGATGATGATCATCGGCCAGGAGGGTGACATGCTCCAGATCTACAATCCCTGGGGCCACACCACCTGGGTCAGCGAGGACGACTTCGTCAACGGCCACATGGACAAGGCGTCCGACGAGCGCATGCCCGACGCGTTCGCCGTCCACGTACCGCAGTGACCGAAGGAGTGAACCGGATGACCGGCAGGACGACCACGCCCCGGGGCCGCACGCGCCTCGCCCCGACCGCGCTCCTGCTCGGGGCGGTGTGCGCCCTGACCGCCTGCGGCTCGTTTGCCGACCCGCGGGAGTACGGGACCGACCAGCGGTCCATCGAGGCCGAGGTCGGTGACGAGTTCACCCTCTCCTTCCCGATGGAGCCGACCCAGGGGGAGTGGTGGTACCGCGTCGGCCCGGAACCCGACGAGAAGGTCGTCCGCAGCACGGGCGACCGCGAGGACTACGAGGGCTCGAGCGGATCGGGCGGCGGCGACGGCACCCAGTTCTTCGACTTCGAGGCGACCGGCGCGGGCACCACCGAGATCCGCGTCCTGCACTGCCCGGTCGGCACCTGCGTGGGCAAGGGCGCGACGGCGTCCCCCAAGCCGGAGGCGGACTCCACCAACTCCGACCAGGCGGACAAGGCGCGGTACTACACCTTCGAGGTGACGGTACGGAGCTGAGCGGCGGCCGGTCGGTCGTCGGAGGACCTTCACAGACCAACGGGTAGCCTGACACCTCACAAACGCTACGGGGTGGCAGCTCGTTGCGCCTTCCCGTGCGCCCGCCGGACCGCGTCGCGGCGACCAGGCAAAGAGGGGGCCTCGTTGAGTGGGGAGTTCAAGGTCGATCTGGATCACCTGAAGTCCTTCGGTGACACCTTGAAAAGATCTGTCGAGGAGTTGGAGGAAGCGCGCAGAGCGCTCGCGCACGTCCGTGCCGATCAGATCGGCACGGCACGGCTGGACGAGGCCTGCGACACGTTCCAGGACCGGTGGGAGCACGGCACCGAGCAGTTGAAAGAACTCATCAAGACGGTCGGTGAGGGTGTCGAGACCACCATGCTGAGCTACAAGAAGTTCGAGGAGGAACTGTCCAAGGCCCTCCAGCAGATGGGGGACACGGCGGCGGCGAACGCGGGGAGCACACGCTGATGGCTCCTGACCCGTACCCGAACCTCGGCTGGAACCCGGTGCCCGGAGCGCCGGACGAGGTGTCCGCGCTGCGGCAGAAGGTGAAGTCCGCGGCAAAGGCCCTGGACGACTGCCACCGTCAGATCGAGACGTTGCTCTCGGCCAGCTCCAGCTGGGAGGGCGACGCGGCGAGCGCCTTCCGGGACTCCCTCGACGGAGACCTGAAGGAGTACATGAGGAATGCCGGACGGTCCCTCGGAAAGGCCGCCGACTGGCTGGGCACCTGGGACGGTGACCTGGCATCGCACCGTGACCTGGCCAAGAAGTACGACGAGGCCGCCCGGGAGAAGAAGTCCGACATCGACAAGGCGCGGCAACGCCATGACGAGGCCGGCAAGCACCCCGACCTGCGACTGGCGGGGAAGGAATACCCCAGCCAGGCGGAGGCCGACGCCGCGACGGCCCGTCTGCGCGCTGCCGAGAGCGCGCTGAACGAGACCACGGCCCAGCTCGACAACGCCACCACCGCGTACAACGACGTCATCGCGAAGGCGCGCGCACTGGAGGAGGAGCACACCCAGCGGGCCGCGTTCATCGCAGGGAAGCTCGACGAGGCCGACGACAGACTGGCTCCGAAGGAGCCCGGCTGGCTGAGCAAGACCGTGCAGGCCATCGGTGACGCACTGGTGTGGCTCGGCGAGAAGATCATGGAGCACGCCGGGACCATCGGCGCGATCGCCGGCCTCCTGGCCCTCCTGCCGACACCGGCGGCGCCCGTGTTCCTGGCGATCGCGGTGGGCGCGAGCGCATTGGCGATGACCAAGAACCTGGCCAGTGAGGACTTCAGGGACGCGCTGTTCGGTGAGTACGGGTGGAAGGAAGGCCTGTTCGCAGGAGCTTCACTCGCCGGTGACAGCCTTGGCATGCTCCCCGGTGTCGGTGCCCTTGCCAAGGCGGGAAGCGAAGTGGGACTTGCCGCGGCAATTGCCCGAGAAGGCGGCGAAGCCATGTCGCTGGGTGCGCAGTTCAGCAAGTTCGGAAGCGAGGTCGTGCCGGCCTTCAATTTCAAGGCCATCGAAGCGGCGACCGATCCCGATGTGGGAAGGCTCGCCTACTCGATTCAAGGCGTCAATATCGCGGGGAACATGGCGTCGTCCCTGGAGAGCGCCGGTGTTTTGCCGAAGGACGGCCTTGGGCATGATGCCGCTGAGGTGACGAAGATCGGCGCTGCTTCGACGGGATTCAAGAGCGGGGTCACCGGAATCGTCTCGGATCTCAGCGAAATGATGTCGGGAGTCCGGCTGTGAAGAGCCTTTTCGACGCCACGCCCGCCGAGTCGAAACCTGATTTCTGGTACGTCCTGCCCCACGGCTACACCAGAGTGGACCTCCATCCCTCCGGTGAAAGACTGCAGGAGGTCACGCGGCACATCAGCACTCTGCCTGACGCAGCTCGTGACCGTGCCGAACAGGTGCTTCGCCTTTACGTCGTCATCGTGGCCATGCTGCAGGAACAACGGGTCCAGGGATGCGCGCTGGGAGTACATCCTGGCGACGACGGAGCCCCGCTGATGTCCGTCCTGACCGTCTCCACCCTTCCGACGGCGGAGGGCGATCCTAAAGCCGCCCTCACCCGGATGCTGGAGAACACCGCCGGTGTGGGGCCGGACCGCGGTGTCGTTCCCGTGAAACTGCCCGTGGGAACGGGATTCCTGATGGTGACAGAACGGCGTACGGTGTCTCCAAGTGCACCGCCCGGACATCAAACGGATCCCCTGCAGGAGAAGGTGTGGCAAGGGACCGTCGCCGTCCCGGACCCGCGTTCTTCATCGGTCATCACTGTGCAACTGGTGACACCGGCGTTGCAGCTCGCCGACGACTACCGCGAAGTGCTGCTCGGCGTCGCCCGCAGTGTGCGGTTCACTGATCCGACCGAAGCACTCAGCGGACCGGAACCGCGGCCAGCCACCGGCGCAGGTCCGGTGCCGGCAGAAGGGAGTCCTTTCGGATGACAGCGGGTGAAGCCAGGGGGCAAGCTGCCCGACGGCCCGTTCAGGCGCGTTACGCGACTGACGGGACGGATTTCAGGGGTGCATTGAAGCACTATTACGCCATCGCAATGAAACGCTTCCTGGCGTGGTTCCTGCCCTTCGCCGCGCTGTGGCCGTTGGTCATTCTCACAAAACTCGATTTCCTGCTTCCTCTGCTGGTCATCAGTGTTCTCGGCGCTGTCATCACTGCGGGCACCTTCTGCGCGAGAGTACGCCTCGTGCGGAGATGTTCACGTGTTTTTCACACCTACCCTCTGCGGTACCGCGGGCCTGTGGAGAAAGTGAAGCTCGAAAGACCTTCAAAACTTCACTTGCGTTTTACCGCATGTGACGGAGGGGCGTCGGCCATGCTGGCGAAGCACGTGCTGGCCGACAACAAGTGGCCCGAGGGCATCGCGAACGGCGTCTGGTTCGCCGGTGACGACCCGTTCGGCGGTGCGGCCATTGTCCCGGGTGGTGGTGAACTCCTCTTCATGCAGCCCAGTGAGTGGCTGTCGGCGGCGAAAGAACGCCAGAGCGCCGGCGAGGAACGTGTCCAGCAGGCCAGACGCGCGGGCATCGGGAAGCGCGTGTCCTAGTGCCGCATCAGGCAACGTTCGCCCCCGTTCTTTCCGGTCGAGTGCGGATCGCCTGGGGCGCGTACTCTCGCGGGGTGCGTTCTCACCTGAGCTTCGAGAACCCTCCCGCGCTGCCTCATGAGGTTGTGGCCGAGACATTGGAGCGGGCTCTGTGTGACCGCTCGCACGAGGGCGAAGCGGCGGACGTTCTGGTCGGAATCGCTTCGAGCGGCGACGACCGGGAGTTCGTCGAGCGCTGGTACATGGAGGTCGGGACGCGCGCCGTGCCGGCCAGTCCCCTTCTGGGCTGGCCGGCCTGTGCCTGGGCCATACCGCTCGGCGTTTCGGTCAGCTCGGCGACGCCGCCACCGCGCTGGCGAAGTCGCTGGCGGTGCGCGCCGAATCGGACCCGGCGGACGTGGACGGCCGGGCTCTGGACGGTCACGACGACGTCACAGGGCCGTTCGCGGGCCCCGGGACCGGCATAAGAGAAAGGAACCCCTTCGGATGACCGCGGGCGAGCGCAGGTCTCCACAGGGTGAGAATTCGGCACCCTATGCGACGGACGGCACCGATTTTCACGGTGCGTTGAGACACTATTATCGCGTCTCTGTCATAAGATTCGCCAAGTTCGGCGTTCCTTTCCTGGTGGTGTGGAGTCTCATGTTCACGCTGCCGATGGATTATCGCGGATATGCCCTGCCGTTCTCCCTCGCGGCAATGCTGGGATTCGTGTTCACCCTCTTCCTCTTCTACGGCCGGATCTCTCTGACGCGGAAATGCTCACGGGTTTTTCGTACTTACCCCCTCACCTATCGCGGGCCCGTCGAGAAGGTGAGGCTGGAACGGCCTGTGAGGTTCCACCTTCACTTCGGGAAGAGGGGTGACAAAGCAGTGACGTTGCTGGCGAAAGACCCTCTGGGTGTCAACCGCTGGCCGGAAGGCATTCAAAATGGCGTATGGTTCGCCGGCGATGACCCGTTCGGCGGTGCGGCCATCGTGCCCGGTACCGGCGAACTGCTCTTCATGCAGCCCACCGAGTGGGCGTTGTCGGCGAAGGAGCGGGACACCGCCGGGGTGGCCCGCGCCGAGCAGGCCAAGCGCGTCGGCATCAAACGGCCCGTGCGGTACAGATGACCCCAGGAGTGCCACCCGGATCAGATGCGCAGCCTTCTCCATAAGACGCGCCTCGCCCGGAAGGGCGAGCACCCCGCCGCTCCCGCCATCTCCCGCCCACCACGCTCCGCGCTTCGCGCCCTCCGGCCACCGGTGCCGACGGACAGTACCGCGAGCGGACACGAAGCCGCCCGGCTCCTTGTCGGCGCGGAGTCGTAGCTGTACGGGCACGCCGCTCGCGTCTTGAGCAGGGGGTGCCGGTGAACCCCGGCGAGCGGCTGCCACGGGTGCGCTTCGAGGATGCGCCGGATCTGTTTCAGGCAGCGCAGAGCGCTGACGCAGAGACAGGGGTAGACGGCGTAGACGAAGAGCAACAAGGTCAGGACCGAGCCGAGCAGACCGCCGTCCCTCCGCTCCCCGTCCGGCAGCGAGACGACACCGAGCCCCTGAAGCGCGCTGAGCGCGATGAATGATGTCACCTAGAAGAACGTCGCGATCCACAGGCGGATGACGACCGCCCACCGGGCCGGTGTCCAGGCTGCCTGCGTCTCCGCGTGGTCGAAGGCGGGCCGGCCGAGGGGGACCTGGGGCCCCCGCTCCCCAACCGCTCCGGTTCCTGCACCGTACGCCTCCCGATAGACGTACCGGTAAGACCCTGCCGACGTCTCCAGCCCGCTGACGTCCCGTGGACCGGGCCGGCCAGGAAAGGAGCGTGGGGGTCCTGTGGGCGTTCAGTCGTCGCACCTACCCCTGTGCCCCCGCACCGCGATGCACCTCATCGGCATCTGAGATTCTGGCGCCCGTCATCATCAACATCAGGGACGGTGGGGCGGCCATGAACCACGGCAGTCAGGGGCGGTCTTCGCAGGGACAGCAGACGGGGCACGGGCAATCGTGGCCGTCACAGCGGCACCGGCCCCAGGATCCCGGACAGCACGGGCACATCCCGGCTCCGTCGGCGGCGGCACAGCCCACGGCGGAACTGTCGATCGAGATCCACAACTGGAGACTGCGCAGGTTCGACCGGATCAAGGCGGGGGAGCAGACCATGACCATCCGGCGGGCCGGTCCGGAGGCGAAGGGGGAGCCCCTCGCGTACGTCCATGTCCCCCAGGACGCGCCGAAGGGCGGGCGCCGGGCGAGGCCGCCGTTCACCCTGAGGGGCACGAGTGGTGAGCCACTGTGCTCGGTCCGGTCCGCAGGCAGCGGTGTGTACGACGTACACGCGGCCGACGGCTCGGCAGTCGGCCGGATCACACGACGCGGCGGACGGGCTGCTGTGGCCGCGCCGCGTGTGCTGGACCGTGCAGCCCGCTTCCGGTGGGCAGCCACTGTCCGGCGAAGTGGGAACCGTCAAAGGGTGGACCTTCATGGTGCTGGTCTCGCCCCTCTACTTCGTCTGCTGGGCGATCATGGCCGCCTACGGATCGCTCTCGCTGCTCATCGGTGACAAGGCGGACGCCAAGAAGCAAGCGGCCTGGGAACTGGGGCCCCCGTGCCGGACACGGTGGCGCGCGGCAGGCGAACCGGAGGCCGCGATGGAGTACCGGTTCGACCACGTCTACCGGTTCGTGTCGCCTCGGCTGGACGAGCGCCTGGCATACGCGCAGGCTGTGCTGCACGTCTGGGAGCGCGTCTGAACGTCTGCGCTTGCGGTGACTTGGTGATGGATTCTCCGCGCGCGTGAGCCGGAAGTTGTCGCTCCTATAGCCTGAACGGCGGTGACTCGATCACTCTCACGGGGAGGCGCACAAGATGTCGGACTTCAAGATAGACGTCGACCGCATGCAGAGCCTGATCAACAGGTTGGACCAGGTCGACGACCGCATGCGCGGTGCGCAGCAGCGGTTGAACAAGGTGGGCCCGAAGGGACTGGGCACGGACGGTCTGGACAACGCCTGCGACGGCTTCCAGGACGCATGGGGTGACGGCATCAAGCGCATCGCCGACGGGGCCAAGCAACTGCACGAGGGCCTGAAGAAGACGGTCGAGTCCTACCGGACGACCGACCAGGACCTGCAGAAGGGCTTCAGCCAGAAGTAACGAGCAGACCCGACCCGAATACATCCGACCGACACCAGCCACCACTCACACACAACGGGGAGAAGACGATGGGGATGTTCGACGATCCAGACTGGCCCGGACTGACGTTCAACCCGGCCAAAGGCGACCTGCACACCATCGAGTCGCTGGCTTATGACGTCAAGACGGTCGGCGACGAACTCGACGAACTGCGCGAGATGCTGGTGACCATCGGCAAGACCGACGGTGCGTGGGAGGGCGAGGCCGCCCAGAAGTTCCAGGACAAGGTCGGCGAGCTGCCCAAGTACCTGAAGCAGGGCCACGAGTCGATGAACGCCTGCTCCCAGGCGCTCAAGAGCTGGCACAGCGAGCTGGAGACCATGCAGCGACAGGCCAAGTCGCTGGAGGCCGAGGCGGTCGAGGTCCGCAAGCAGCTGGAGCAGAAGAACAACGCGGTCGACCAGGTCAACAACAAGATCTTGCAGTCGAGGTTCCGCCAGCTCACCCAGCAGGAGGCCGACGCGCTCACGGAAGAGGCCGAATCCGCGTCGAAGGCGGCCCAGGACGCCGCCTCCCACCTGGAGCGGGTCATCGAGAACGGCGAGGCGCTCCGCAGGTACTGGGAGGAACAGGCCGGAAAGGCGGAGAAGGCCATCCGGGAGGCCGCGGAGAACCGCCCGCCGGACATCAGCATCTGGGACAAGGTCACGGACGGCCTGAAAGGGGCCTGGGACGGCTTCACGGACTTCCTGGCCGACAACGCGGACCTCTTCTCCAAGATCGGTTCAGTCCTCTCCATCCTGTCCTTGGCGACCATGGCCATCCCACCGGTGGGAGCGATCCTCGGCGGGCTGGCGATCGGCGCCAGCGCCCTCGCCCTGGCCGGTTACGGGGTGAAGACGGCCCGGGGCGAAAAGGTCGGAGCGATGGACTGGGTCGGTGCCGGCCTCGGCGTGCTGCCGGGCATCGGAGCGGTCAGGGGAATGACGGCGGCCGGAAAGGCGGCCAAGGCGGCGGCGACCGGCAACCGGCTCAAGGGGGTCTTCGCCAACGCCGACCAGTTGCCGACGTCGCTCAACATCGCCAGAGGCATGGGCGACGGTGTCATGTACAAGGGCCTGGTGCTGGCCGGCAAGGGACTGAAGCTCAGTGACGAGACGCTGGACGTCGGCAGCTGGACCATGCGCGGCACGTCGATGGGGGTCAAGGGCGCGGCCCTGGCGTACGGCCTGGTGTCGGACGCGGTGAGCACCAAGCCGGCCCCCGCACCGTCCAGCAACGCGTTCATGTCGGCGGCGGGAGCGGTGTAGACCCATGGACACGATGACTCCCGGCGACGCGTCCGTCGGTCCCGTGGCCGCCACCGCTCCGCGCCTGACGTTCCGCGTGCCGCCCGCCTTCTTCGAACTCCCCGTCCACGAGACCGAGGAGCAGGTCGGCCAGGCATTGATCGAGCTGGCCCAGGACGTCTACCCGCAGGGCACTCCCGAGCTCTGGTTCCAGTACGCGGCGACCCAACTGCCCGTGGTCGCGCAGATGATGGAGGCCGGAGTCAGTTACGCCGGTTTCTGTCTGCTCGACCTCGACGGGCGGCGCAGCACGGCGACGGTGACGGCCACTCTGCTGGAGTCCGTGCCGGACGGCCAGAAGATGACCGCCTCCAGCGTCGCCGCGGAACTCGCGGGCCTCGGGGAGCGGAGTCAGGTCGAGACGGTCTGGCTCACGGCGGGTGAGGCGGCGGTCCGGTTCACCGCGGACGTCACCACGCTGCCGGCGGAACTCACCGACTCCGGCCGCCCGGAGGAGGTGGAGGTCGGGAAGATCGCCGTCTTCCTGCCGCTGCGCAGGGAGTCGGAGATGGCCCTGTTCGAACTGAGTACCCCGTGCATGCAGGACTGGGACCTGTACTCCGGTCTCTTCTTCAATCTCGTGAACACCGTCGAACTGAACGAGGGCGAGGAGCCGGCTCAGGAGCCGCTCCCGCGGCAGCCGGAGCATCTGCCGCAGACCGGGCCGGCGGCCCCGGCGGACCCGGCGGGCGGCGCCGAGGCTCTGCTGCGGACGAGGTCCGTGCGGGACGTGTTCGGATGAGCGGCGACGACGGCACCGTCCCCGCGGAGGCACTGGGCCTGTTGCCGGTGCGCGCCGCGCGGTTGTCGGCGGTGCCGGGCGCGGCCGAGGCGGCGCGGACGATCGGTGCCGGCCGTGGCATCGACTATCTGGCCGACGCGGAGGTCGCGGTGATGCTCCACCGCCACCGGCAGGCGCTGAGCGGGATGACCTCGCGCGGCCTCTGGGGCGGCCTGCTGCTGGGACCCGCGGCGGCCGCGGCCTGGTTCCTGATCGACACCACCGACTGGGAGACGTCCGACACCGCGGTCGACCTGATCCTGTTCACCCCGGTGGTACTCCTGCTCTCGCTCAGCGTGCACCTGCTGGCCCGGTCGCTCCGGTACCGCCGCGTCTGGCGGCGGGACGGGACCCGCGACCAGGTCAACGGGTACCTTCAGGTCCTGTCGGCAGCGGGAGTTCCACACCACGGACTGCCCGCGTGGCTGAAGCCGGTCACCGGAAAGAGATGGCGATGACGACTGCGTTCGGCGTGCACCCGCAGGCTCCCCGGGAGGACGCTGCTCTCCACATCCAGAGTGTCATCAAGGTGAGAGGCGGGAATCCCCTCTACGTCGCGCGCGGGTCGTCAAACGGCGGAACACCGGAAGACCTGGCCGGCCACTTCACCCTGTACGAGGACCCGGACGGCCACAGGCCCCTGTGTACCGTGGCCCCCCGGACCGGGGGAGCGGGCCGCGACGGTGACCTGGCCGTGACGGCACCGGACGGGGCCCTGCTCGCCGTGCTCCGCCCGCCCGTCCGAGGCGGCGGACGGCCCCGGTACGAGACCGAACTGCCGGACGGCACCCGACTGGTCGGCCGGCGCGGGACCACCGGCGCGTGGGCCTTGTACGTCGTACTCTCCCCGCTGGTACTCGTGTACGGCGTGGTGAGCCTCGTCGGCGGGTACGGCATCGACTGGCACCTGCCCTCGCGCACCGCCTGGCGGGCGAGCGGCGGTCCCGGACTGGGGAGGGTGCCCTTGAAGTTCTACGGCATCACCGACACGTACAAGATCCGCTCACCGCGCCTGGACGCGCGGGTGGCCTACGCGCAGGCGGTACTGCACTTCTGGACCGGCTGAGCGAACCCTGCCGCGCCGCGTGCCCCTGGCGCCGCCGGGACCGGGCCCTCGCTTCCTGCTCCCGGCGCAGCTCAGCCCCTCACCCCACCCGAGCCCCCGCTGCCCTGGCCCGCTCCCGCGCCTCCGCGCTCACGCCGCGCTTGCGCGCCGCCATCCGGTCGTCCGTCGCCTCGCGCTGGGCCACGCCGTACAGCCGTCGCGGCCCCGGTACGGCCACGACGCCCAGGAAGCGCGGATCACCCGCGAACCACACCTCGTCGACGGCCCCGGACCTGACCTTCCTGACCCAGAAGGTGTGACCGCTGCCCAGGAAATCGCCGTAACCGAGCGACACGGTCCTGTCCGGACGCTCAGGGTCGGCGAAGGCGAACCGGGTGGTGCCGTTCTTCGCGGTCGAGGCGGCTCCGGGAACCGACTGCCACGGATATACCCGCAGAACGCGGCGCAGGGACAGGATGCCCAGGGCCCGCAGGGTGTTCAACATGGCGACGTAGATCAGTACGAACAGGACAGGGAAGAGAACCCAGAGAGTCCATACCGGTGTCATGACCACCGCATACAGCCAGACCGCGAAGGAGCCGAGGGACAGCAGGAAGGCGGACAGCCGGAACGCGGCCGTGCGGCGCCAGGCCCAGCGGGTGGCGGCGTCCTCGTACGCCGTCTTCGTCAAAGGGACGTCCATTGGTTTCACCCCATCGAGGTCAGCCGAAGACCGCGCGTACGGACGCCTCGACCTCGGACTCGGGAATCTGGTCTTTGAACTCCTCCGGGAGAGGGTTGTCGAAGCTCACCATCTCCGCCATACCGCGGTGGATGTCACGGTAGTGCTCGCGGGCGGCCACTGCCGTGGTCGTCAGGGAGAGGACCGCAAGGTTCCGCCCGTCCGGAAAGGGAAGGTACGCGGTCGCCTCGTAGAGGGCACGCTGCTGGGCGTCGGCCTCCGCCGGCAGTTCCACCAGCGCCTCGGTGAAGGCACCGGGCCCGCAGGGCAGGTCCACCACGGCGACGGGCAGCGCGCGCTCGCGCGCCGTCGCGGCCTGGACGGCCGCCAGCTTCGGCGGAGTCCAGGGGATCTCGCGACGGGCGAGGGTGACGACCGACTCCAGCATGGTGCCGTCGTCCGCTTCGTGCGCGCCGATGGCGAGGTGCACGATGCCTTCCCGCCGCATCTCCGCAGTCAGTCCCCTGGCCTGGGAGAGCTGGTCCAGGAACCCCGTCCGCTGGTCCTCCGGCACCAGTTCGAGGAGAGAGCCGATCGCCTCGGCCAGCCGTACGCCTTCGGGAGACTCCGGTTCGGCGAACAGGTCGCGGAAGGGCAGCTCCACGTAGCCGGGCGGGAGCGCGAACCACAGATCGCAGCCGCGTTCCAGGGCCGACCCGTCGATGGCGTACTCGTACTCGTACGCGTCGTCGGTCATGAGTGCGTCTCCTTCAGTGCGCCGCGCCGAACAGGATCTTCATGGTCTTCAGCGCGGTGGCACCATGGCCGGCCCCGTCGAACGTGCCGGCCCGGACACCGTCCGCGCCGGTCGAGGCGCTCTCCGCGACGGGGTTCTTGATGTCTTCCCAGAGGTTCTTGGCCACGCCGTACATGCCGGTGAGCGCACCGGCCCCGGAGACCGACACGTCGATGGCCCTCGCCGTGGTGGACGGGTCGGCGGCGCCCTTCACCAGCCAGGTGGTCAGCGGATTGTCGGCGGCGTGGATCCGCTGCGCGGCCAGCCACGTCTTGCCGCCCGCGCTGCTGAGCCGCTGCCCGAGGGTGAGGGCCTCCGCGCCGGCGCTCGCCGACCGCACGGCGCCGTTGACGCCGCGCGCCACGGCACCGACGCCCGGGACCACGCCGAGGGAGTCACCGACCACCCCGACCGCGTTGCTCCAGAAGTCCGCGTCGAACTCCCCCTTGGCGAACCCGTCCTTGAGCGAAGCCCGCACCACCGGATCCGACAACCGGCTGATCAGCGTTGCCGCACTGGCCGCCGCCGCCACCAACAGCAGGATCGGTCCGACCGGCACGGCGAAGAACAAGGCCGCCAGGCCCGCGATGGCCGCCACCGCGCCCAGCACGTCGGTGAGATTGTCCCCGACCCAC
The DNA here is from genome assembly GCF_054956795.1 of Streptomyces sp. SYSU D01066-1. NCBI lineage: Bacteria > Bacillati > Actinomycetota > Actinomycetes > Kitasatosporales > Streptomycetaceae > Streptomyces > Streptomyces sp. SYSU D01066-1. Next base: position 54,442 of record NZ_JBUDHV010000040.1, read on the forward strand.
TCCATGGACGACTCGAACCAGTTCGGCTCCTCCGGTGCCAGCTTGTCCGTGGAGTCCCGCAGGATCCGGGCCTTCCCCCGGGCGTCCGAGGCGTGCTCCTCCTCCAGCTCCCTCGCCCGCTTGATGACGTCGTCGTACTCGCTCCTCGCGTCGGTCACCGCCTGGCGTGCCTTGGTCAGCTCCTCGGTCGCCTTGTCCAGCCGCGCCTGCGCGCTCTTCAGCTCCGCGTCGTCGGTGAAGGACCGGCCCGCCAGCTCCAGGTCGGGGTTGGCGGAAGCCGACTTCTCGCGGGCCTCGGCCGCGCCGACCTTCCCCCGCGCGTCCTTCGCCTGGCCGTCCAGCGTCCGCGCCCGGTCCTGGTAGCCGTCGAGCGCCCGCTGCCAGTCGGCCAGCGCGGTGGCGGCCCGGGTGATGGAGGTGTGCGCGTTCTTCAGGTTCGTCGGCAGGGCCCCCTCGAGCTGCTCACGGAAGGCGACCGCGGCGTCGCCCTCCCAGGAGCTGCCCGACCGCAGGTTCTCGATCATCTGGTGCGCGTCGGCGATGGTCTGTGCCGACTTCCTGAGCTTCTCCGTCAGGCCCGAGACGACCGAGATCCGGCCCGGTGCCGGGTCGAAGCCCAGGTTCGAGTACGGGGCGGCGCTCACTTGCCGCCTCCCTGCGCCGCGGCCTTGCGGAAGCCTTCTTCCAGCGCCCGGTCGACCTCTTCGTAGTTGGCCTTGCTCTGGTTCACACTCTGCGCGAACTTCCCCGTCAACTGCGCGATCTGCTCGGAGCCGTACGCCCAGTGCTCGTGGAACTCCGCGCAGGCGGCGTCCAGTTCCTTGGTGCCGATGCCCTCCGCGGACACGTCCCGCATCCACTCGCGTACGTTGTCCAGCTCGGCCTTGGCGTCCTCCAGGGTCTTCCTGAAGCGGCCCAGCTCGGCGGTGTCGGTCTTGAAGTAGTCGGTCACGCCCGCCCCCCTTTCGTCAGCTCTCCGGCAGGTAGCCGGTCTGGACGAGCGTTCCGCTGGACCGCCGCGAGATGAACTGCCCGCGGCCCTGCGGCATCGGCGCCGCCTTGACGTTGTTGAAGACCGGACCCTCGGACGGGTCGCCGGACAGCACGATGCCCTGGGCGCCCAGTTCCTTGATCCGGGTGAGGACCGGTTCGAAGGACGACCGGGAGGCGCCCGAGGTGGTGCGGGCCAGCACGATGCGCAGACCCAGGTCGCGGGCGAACGGCAGGTACTCCATGAGCACCGACATCGGGTTGCCCATCGACGTGGCGACCAGGTCGTAGTCGTCGATGAAGATGAACGCGTCCGGCTCGCTGTACCAGCTGCGGTTGCGCAACTGCTCCGGGGTCACGTCCGGACCGGGCATACGACGGCTCATCGAGCCGGCCAGCGACTCCATGACCTCCTGGAGCTGCGGGCCGGAGGCGCAGTACTTGTACACGTGGCTCTCGGGCACCTGGCCGAGCAGCGCGCGCCGGAAGTCCGACACCACGAACAGCGCCTTGTCGGGCGCGTACCGCTCCGAGACCTGCTTGGCCATGAACCGCAGCAGCGAGGACTTGCCGGACTCGCTCTCGCCGTAGATGACGAACAGCGGGTCGGTCTCGAAGTCCACGAAGACCGGGGAGAGGGTGAGTTCGTCGACGCCGATGGCGATGCCGCGGCCGGCGAAGTCGCCGCCCGAGGGCAGCTCGGAGGCGGGCAGCATGGTCGGCAGCATCCGGACCCTGGGGGCCGTCGGGCCCTGCCAGGCGTTGTTGACGCCGCTGACCAGGTTCGCCATGCCGTCGGCCAGGTCCTCCACCGCCGTCGATCCGTCGATGCGGGGCGTGGCGGCGAGGAAGTCCAGCTTGTCGGGGGAGAGGCCGCGGCCGGGCTTGCCCACCGGCACGTTCTCGGCGCGCTTGCGGTCGAACTCCGACTCCATCGCGTCACCGAGCCGCAGTTCGAGCCGGCTGAGGATCTGGTCGCGCAGCGCCGGCCGCATCTCGGTGTACCGGGTCGCCGTGATGATCAGGTGGATGCCGAAACCGAGACCCCGGGTCGCGATGTCCGCGATGACCGGGTCGAGCATCTCGTAGTCGGTCTTGAACGTCCCCCAGCCGTCGATGATCAGGAAGACGTCGCCCCACTGCTGGTCGGGGTAGTGACCCTGGGCCCGGCGGTTGCGGAACGTCGCCATGGAGTCGATGCCCTTGGAGCGGAAGAACTCCTCACGGGCGTTGAGGATGCCGTGCACCTCGGCCACCGTACGGCGGATCTTCTCCTGGTCGAGGCGGGAGGCCGCCCCGCCGACGTGCGCCAGGCCGTCCAGCGCGAGCATGCCGCCACCGCCGAAGTCGAGGGCGTAGAACTGCACCTCGGCGGGCGTGTGGGTGAGCGCGAACGCCGCGATCATGGTGCGTACGAGTGTCGATTTTCCGGACTGCGGGCCGCCCACGATCAGCGCGTGACCGGCGGAGCCGGACAGGTCCGCGTACATCACGTCGCGCCGCTGCTCGAAGGGCTTGTCGACCAGGCCGACCGGGATGGTGAGCTTGCTCTGCGCGTGGTAGCCCTCGGCGTGCAGACCGCGCTCCGCGCTGATGTTCAGGACCGGCAGCACCTGGTCGAGGCTGAACGGCTCGTCCAGCGGCGGCAGCCACACCTGGTGGGCGGGCGGGCCCTGACCGTCCAGACGGCCGACGATGACGTCCAGCACCGTGTCGGCGAGCGCGTCGTCGACCCGGTCCGGGCGGGCCTCCGGCTCCGGATCGGTGAGGATGCGCACCGGCACCGGCGCGGCGGTGAACAGCACCGGCGAGCGGTCGATCCGCCCGCCGCCCTCGGCCACCGGCCCGTTGGGCCGGTAGGTGCCCGACACGTACGCGGCCTTGAACTGCACCATCGTGTCCGTGCCGTACTTCAGGATGCCCGCGCCGGGGACGTTCGGCAGGTGGTAGGCGTCCGGCACACCGATCGCCGTACGGGACTCCGCCGCGGAGAAGGTCCGCAGACCGATGCGGTAGGAGAGGAAGGTGTCGAGACCGCGCAGCTTGCCCTCTTCCAGGCGCTGCGAGGCCAGCAGCATGTGCACACCCAGGGAACGGCCGATGCGGCCGATCTGGATGAACATCTCGATGAAGTCCGGCTTGGCGGCCAGCAGCTCGCTGAACTCGTCGATGATCAGGACCAGCGACGGCAGCGGGTCGAGCGCGGCACCGGCCGCGCGGGCCTTCTCGTAGTCGGTGATGTTGGCGTAGTTGCCGGACTGCCGCAGCAGTTCCTGGCGCCGGGTCAGCTCACCGGTGATGGAATCGCGCATGCGGTCCACCAGCGTCAGCTCGTCGGCCAGGTTGGTGATCACCGCGGAGACGTGCGGCATGTTGCTCATGCCGGTGAAGGTCGCACCGCCCTTGAAGTCCGCGAGGACGAAGTTGAGCGTCTCCGAGGAGTGCGTCACCGCCAGACCCAGCACCAGGGTGCGCAGCAGCTCCGACTTGCCGGAACCGGTGGCGCCGACACACAGGCCGTGCGGGCCCATGCCCTCCTGCGAGGCCTCCTTGATGTCCAGCATGACCGGCTCGCCGTTCTCGCCGAGACCGATCGGGACGCGCAGCCGCTCGTGCAGCGTGCGCGGCCGCCAGGTGCGCGAGACGTCCACGCTCGCCGCGTCGCCGATCTGCATCAGGTCGGTGAAGTCCAGGTTCGCCAGCAGCGGTTCGTCCGCGTCCGCGGCGCCCAGCCGCAGCGGCGCCAGCTGGCGGGCCAGTGACTCCGCCTGGGTCTGCGACAGCACGTCGGGCGTGCCGGTGAACACGCCCGTGCCCGCCTCCAGTTCGAGGGCGTCGGGCACCACCCGGATCGACAGCGAGCCGCGCGGCTCGTCCAGCTCGCCGGGGACGACTTCGAGGATGGTGACCCCCTGGAGGCCCTCCGCCGAGGCGAGCACCGAGTCCGCCGGCACCCCGCCGCCGTCCAGCACGACGATCAGGTGCGGCTGGTCCAGCACCGGCTGGCCCTCCCGGCTCCACCGCGGCCGGCCCTCCAGCTGCGGGGCGAGCATCTCCTCCAGCTCACCGAGGTCGGAGCAGAGCAGCCGGCGCGTACCCGCGCCGTCGGACTCCTTGTGCTGCATGTGCGGCAGCCACTTGGTCCACTCCCACTCCACCGCCGCCCCCGGCGCCGCCACCACGGCGATCACCACGTCCTCGGGTGACTGCAGCGACGCCAGTTGACCGAGCATCGCCCGGGTCTGGCCGTAGACCGTCTCCGTGTCCCCCGAGATCGTCACGTGGTAGAAGGAGCGCAGTCCGACCGCCAGCGGCAGCTCGTTGAGGGTGCCGTGCCCGGCGATGAACTGCTGCATCGCGTGCGCGGTCAGCGGCTCCAGCTCGTCCACCGGCGCGGTCTCCGGCGCCACCAGCGGCGTCGCCAGCTGCTGCGGCCCCAGGCCGATCCGCACCTGCGCGAAGTCCGGGTCCGTGGAACGCCGCTCCCACAGCCGCGACCCCTCGGCGACCAGCGCCCACAACTGCTCCGGCGCCGGGTGCAGATAGTGCTGGGCGTCGCGCTGCCTGAGCGCGGTACGCCGCACCTCCCGCCGCTTCTGCGCCAGGTACTTGAGGTAGTCGCGCCGGCTCTCCGCCATCTGACCGGACGACCCCTTGCGGGCCCGCACGATCTGGGCGATGACCATGGCGACCGTGGACGCCAGCATCAGCATGCCCATGATCTTCATGAAGCCCTGGGCGCCCGGCATGAAGAAGAACGCCGCCGAGGATCCCATGCCCAGCATGGGCAGCAGGTTCATGAGGAGGCTGTCGTCCTCGGTCCTGGGAAGTTCCGGTGGAGATTCGAGCCTGACCTCCTCACTCGGCACCTCCGGCGGGAACACCCGCGGCGGGCGCTTGACGATGACGATGCTCACCGATGCACCAGTCCTTCACGCAGTCGCAATCTCGAACCGCCCCCGTTGTGACGGCCCCCGTAAGTACGTCAACTCGCCCGTCTCCACCGGGCCCATGAGTCGGGCGTTGATCCTACTGTTCTGCGGCGTTCCTGGGCCGGTAGGGGATGAGGAGGGAGCGGGTGGGGACGGTAGGGTGACGCACCGAATGAGGCGCGGCCAGGCAGTCACCCGGGCAAACCGCGCCGGATCACCGAACACTGGACGAGGGGGAACCGTCAGGTGAGCACGGTTTCAGCAACCGGATTCTGCAGAGTCACGGTCGCGGCGCCGAACAGCCGGATCGACGTGGCACTCCCGGAGGACGTGCCGCTGTCGGACGTGTACCCGGAGGTGCTGCGGCTGTCGGGCCAGACACCCGAGGAGGCCGCGCCCACCGGGTACAACCTGGTACGCAGGGACGGTTCCGTCCTCGACGACGGCCGTTCGCTCGCCGAGCAGCAGATAAGGGACGGCGAACTGCTGCTCCTGCGGCCGTTCGCGGACTCGCTGCCGCCCGCCGTCTACGACGACGTCGTGGACGCCGTGGCCGCCGCCGTCGAGACCGACCGCCGCAGCTGGAACGACGGCATGATGCGCACCGTCGGCCTCGCCGCCGGCGCGCTGCTGCTGACCATGATGGCGCTGGTCCTGTGGTTCTCCGAGCCGCTCGCCCACGACATGCACGGCCTGCCCGGCGTCATCGCCGGCGTCACCGGCGTCGTCCTGGTCGCCCTGGCGGCCGTACGGGCCCGCGTCTACGACGACCACCACGCGGCCGCCGCCCTCGGCCTGGCCTCGCTGCCCCACCTGATGGTGGGCGGCTCCGGCATCCTGGGCGTCCCCGCGGGCGAGGGCCCCGGACGGCTCCAGCTCCTCATCGGCTTCTCCGTCGTCCTCGTCGCCGGGGTGCTGCTCGTCCTGATGCTGCCGCAGAACGACGCGCCGTTCGTCGCCGCCGCGTTCGCCGCGGGCGTCGGTGTCCTCGCCACCTTCGCCACGATCGTCAGCGAGTCCGAGCCGCGGGAGGCCGCGGCCGTCACCGCCGTCGTCATGGCCGCCGCCATCGGCTTCCTGCCCGGCTGGTCCGCCCGTTTCGCCAAGCTCCCCATCGGCTTCCGCTCGCCCGACCAGATCGCCAAGCGCGGGCGTGCCGAGGACCAGCACGAGCAGGAGCCGGTCGACTACGAGATCATCCTCGACCAGGCACGCCGCGGCCACGAGCTGCTGCTCGGCCTGGTCGGCGGCTGCGCGGCGGCCGGCGTCGCCTCCGCCGGTGTGGTGCTGGGCTTCTCCTCCAACGGCTGGGCCCAGTTGCTCTCCCTGGCCGTCGGCCTCGCCATGCTGATGCGGGCCCGTCTCTTCCTGTACACGTCCCAGGTCGTGACCCTGATGATGTCGGGCATCGTCACGGTCTGCCTGCTGGCGCTCGGCCTGGCCCTGAACCCGCCCGCCGACATCATCAAGGAACTCCTCTACAACCAGAACAGCGCCCCGCTCGACATGCGCACCATCTGGCTCTCCGCCTCCGTCGCCCTGGGCGCCGTGCTCCTGGTGGCCATCGGCCTGATCGTGCCGCGCAAGGGTGTGACCCCGTTCTGGGGGCGCATGCTCGACCTCAGCGAGGGCGCGGTCCTGCTCTCCCTCGTCCCGCTCTGCCTGGCCGTCCTCGACCTGTACGCGGCGGCCCGGGGCATGACCAGCTGAACCTGCCGGGCCCGGACAGCGAACGGTGGCCGTCACCCGTGAGGGGGGCGGCCACCGTCGTCGTAGGCAGACGCTGTCCTCGTCCGCGCACGCCGGCCCTCGTCGTACGCACACGACGTCCCGCGTCTCCTTCAGAGCCTCCGGGGTTTTCCGCCACCGGTCAGCCCCACCCGTTCGGCCAGCGCGTCGGCGGCGGGCGAGGCGCCCTTGCGGGCGCGGGCGGCCTTGGCCGCGTTGGGCCGTGTCACCCGTATCACCCGCTGTCCGCCGGGCGGCGACACCACACCGCCGAAGCGCAGGTCACCCGCGAACCACATGCTCCCCAGGGCGCTCCCGCGCCCCCCGCTCGGATCGACGCGCAGCGGGCTGGGCCGCAGCGGCACCTCGTACCCCCGCTCCGGCATGAGCACCACGAGGACGTCAGACCCCTGGCGCCGGAACGCGCACGGATGTTCCTGCCACGGATAGGCCCGCAGGACGCGACCCGCACGACGCGCCGAGACGAGGAGCGTCACGGTGACCGGGACCACGATCAGCGCGGCGACCGTGAACATGACGGCGAACGGGACGACCGACCGGTGACCGGTCACCGCCCCGAACCCCACGGTCCCGGCCCACACGAGCAGCTCACCCGCCAGCCACGCCCATCGCACCCGTGCCGTTCGCCGCCACGCCGCAGCCGTCCCCGGGTGGTGCATCGCCGTCTCCACGTTCTCCGTCACGGTCGCGCATGCTATCGACGAGCCCAGGCGTACTCCCCCGGCCCCGGACCAGGGCCCGGCCGCCACCCTGGTAAGCTGATCTCCGGACGTCTGTGTACGCGCCCCCAAACCACCCGAGGTGCCTGGAGGCCGCGCCCAGCGCACCCCGCCTTCCGAGTTCACGGAAGTTCCCCCGAGAAGCAGACCGGGGGCGCTCGAAGGCTCATGAAGACCTTGAAGGAGCACGCGTGTCTCTCGACGCCGCAGTGAAGAAGCAGATCATCTCCGAGTTCGGCACCAAGGAGGGCGACACCGGCTCCCCCGAGGTCCAGGTCGCCCTGCTGTCCCGCCGGATCTCCGACCTGACCGAGCACCTCAAGACCCACAAGCACGACCACCACTCCCGTCGTGGTCTGCTGATCCTGGTCGGCCAGCGCCGCCGGCTGCTGCAGTACCTCGCCAAGAAGGACATCCAGCGCTTCCGCGCGCTGGTCGACCGCCTCGGCATCCGCCGCGGTGCGGCGGGCGCCAAGTAAGACGCCGTGAAGGGAGCGGTTCCCACCGATCGGGAGCCGCTCCCTTTGCTGTACGTGCGCGGTGTCACCGCCACTTTGTAGTGTGGTAGGGAACGCGACCGCACACACCGACGACACCGGACACAGCAAGACACGAAGAGACGAGGAGAAGCGTCACCGCGCCGCCGCCGGTCCTCGGTAGTGGCCCTCGGGGAAAAGACGCCGGGGGCTTCGATCGAAGACCGGCCCGCACTGGACGCTTCTCCAGCACCGTCCCCCCGCCACACGGGCGAGGCGGGACGGAAGACGACATGCAACTGAACGCAATGGAGAAGACCATAGTGGAGAACGAGACCCACTACGCCGAGGCCGTCATCGACAACGGCTCCTTCGGCACCCGCACCATCCGCTTCGAGACCGGCCGCCTCGCCAAGCAGGCCGCCGGTTCCGCCGTGGCCTACCTGGACGACGACACCATGGTGCTGTCGGCCACCACCGCCTCGAAGAACCCCAAGGACCAGCTCGACTTCTTCCCCCTCACGGTGGACGTCGAGGAGCGGATGTACGCCGCCGGCAAGATCCCCGGCAGCTTCTTCCGGCGCGAGGGCCGTCCCTCCGAGGACGCCATCCTCACCTGCCGCCTGATCGACCGCCCGCTGCGCCCGTCCTTCAAGAAGGGCCTGCGCAACGAGATCCAGGTCGTCTGCACGGTCATGGCGCTCAACCCCGACCACCTGTACGACGTCGTCGCGATCAACGCGGCGTCCGCCTCCACCCAGCTGGCCGGCCTGCCCTTCTCCGGCCCGATCGGCGGCGTCCGCGTCGCGCTGATCCGCGGCCAGTGGGTGGCGTTCCCGACCCACACCGAGCTCGAGGACGCCGTCTTCGACATGGTCGTCGCGGGCCGCACCCTGGAGGACGGCGACGTCGCGATCATGATGGTCGAGGCCGAGGCCACCGAGAAGACCATCAAGCTGGTCGAGGGCGGCGCCGAGGCGCCCACCGAGGAGGTCGTCGCCGCCGGTCTGGAGGCCGCGAAGCCCTTCATCAAGGTGCTCTGCCGCGCCCAGGCCGACCTCGCCGCCAAGGCCGCCAAGCCCACCGGTGAGTTCCCGATCTTCCTCGACTACCAGGACGACGTCCTGGAGGCGCTGACCGGCGCCGTCAAGCCCGAGCTGGCCCAGGCGCTCACCATCGCCGGCAAGCAGGAGCGCGAGGCCGAGCTGGACCGCGTCAAGGCCCTCGCCGCCGAGAAGCTCCTGCCGGAGTTCGAGGGCCGCGAGAAGGAGATCTCCGCCGCGTACCGCGCGCTGACCAAGTCCCTGGTCCGCGAGCGCGTCATCAAGGAGAAGAAGCGCATCGACGGCCGCGGCGTCACGGACATCCGTACGCTCGCCGCCGAGGTCGAGGCCATCCCGCGCGTGCACGGCTCGGCGCTGTTCGAGCGTGGCGAGACCCAGATCCTGGGCGTCACCACCCTGAACATGCTCCGCATGGAGCAGCAGCTGGACACCCTCTCCCCGGTGACCCGCAAGCGCTACATGCACAACTACAACTTCCCGCCGTACTCCACCGGCGAGACCGGCCGCGTCGGCTCCCCCAAGCGCCGCGAGATCGGCCACGGCGCCCTCGCCGAGCGCGCCCTCGTACCGGTCCTGCCGACCCGCGAGGAGTTCCCCTACGCGATCCGCCAGGTGTCCGAGGCCCTCGGCTCCAACGGCTCGACGTCCATGGGCTCGGTCTGCGCCTCCACCATGTCGCTGCTGAACGCCGGTGTGCCGCTGAAGGCCCCCGTCGCCGGTATCGCCATGGGCCTGATCTCCCAGGAGATCGAGGGCGAGACCCACTACGTCACCCTCACCGACATCCTCGGTGCCGAGGACGCCTTCGGCGACATGGACTTCAAGGTCGCCGGCACCAAGGAGTTCGTCACCGCCCTCCAGCTCGACACCAAGCTGGACGGCATCCCCGCCTCCGTCCTGGCCGCCGCCCTCAAGCAGGCCCGTGACGCCCGCCTCCACATCCTCGACGTGATGATGGAAGCGATCGACACGCCGGACGAGATGTCCCCCAACGCCCCGCGGATCATCACCGTCAAGATCCCGGTGGACAAGATCGGTGAGGTCATCGGCCCCAAGGGCAAGATGATCAACCAGATCCAGGAGGACACCGGCGCCGAGATCACCATCGAGGACGACGGCACCATCTACATCGGTGCCGCCGACGGCCCCGCCGCCGAGGCCGCCCGTACGACCATCAACGGCATCGCCAACCCGACGATGCCCGAGGTCGGCGAGCGCTACCTGGGCACGGTCGTGAAGACGACGACGTTCGGCGCCTTCGTCTCCCTCCTCCCCGGCAAGGACGGTCTGCTGCACATCTCGCAGATCCGCAAGCTCGCCGGCGGCAAGCGCGTGGAGAACGTCGAGGACGTCCTCGGCGTGGGCCAGAAGGTCCAGGTCGAGATCGCCGAGATCGACTCCCGCGGCAAGCTCTCCCTGATCCCCGTGATCGAGGGCGAGGACTCCTCGGACGACGAGCAGAAGGACGACACCGACCAGTGACGTCCCACAGCTCCAAGGCGACGGCCCGCACCTCCCCAGAGGCGCGGGCCGTCGCCCGTACCCAAACCCTGATCAAGGGCGAGAACGGCGTCGGCACCGTCCGCCGCACCACCCTCCCCGGCGGCCTGCGCGTCGTCACCGAGACCCTGCCCTCGGTCCGCTCCGCGACCTTCGGCATCTGGGCGCACGTCGGTTCCCGCGACGAGACCCCGTCCCTGAACGGCGCCACGCACTACCTGGAACACCTGCTCTTCAAGGGCACCGCCCGGCGCAGCGCCCTGGACATATCCGCCGCCCTCGACGCGGTCGGCGGCGAGATGAACGCGTTCACGGCGAAGGAGTACACGTGCTACTACGCGCGCGTGCTCGACGCCGATCTGCCGCTCGCCATCGACGTCGTCTGCGACATGCTGACCGGCTCGCTGATCACGGAGGAGGACGTCGACGTCGAGCGCGGCGCCATCCTCGAGGAGATCGCGATGACCGAGGACGACCCGGGCGACTGCGTGCACGACCTGTTCGCGCACACCATGTTCGGCGACACCGCCCTGGGCCGCCCGGTCCTGGGCACCGTCGACACGGTCAACGCCCTCACCGCCGACCGCGTCCGCCGCTTCTACAAGCGGCACTACGACCCCACCCACCTGGTGGTCGCCTGCGCCGGCAACGTCGACCACAACAAGGTCGTACGCCAGGTCCGCGCCGCCTTCGAGAAGGCCGGCGCCCTCAAGGACCCGGCCGCCCGGCCGATCGCCCCGCGCGACGGCCGCCGCGCCATCCGCACCGCGGGCCGCGTCGAACTGCTCGGCCGCAGGACCGAGCAGGCCCACGTCGTCCTCGGCATGCCGGGGCTGGCCCGCACCGACGAGCGCCGCTGGGCGCTGGGCGTGCTGAACACCGCCCTCGGCGGCGGCATGTCCTCCCGCCTCTTCCAGGAGGTCCGCGAGAAGCGCGGCCTGGCCTACAGCGTGTACTCCTACACCTCGGGCTTCGCCGACTGCGGCCTCTTCGGCGTCTACGCGGGCTGCCGGCCCTCCCAGGTGCACGACGTGCTCAAGATCTGCCGCGACGAACTCGACCAGGTCGCCGAGCACGGCCTGCCCGACGAGGAGATCGACCGCGCCATCGGCCAGCTCCGCGGCTCCACGGTCCTCGGCCTGGAGGACACCGGAGCGCTGATGAACCGTATCGGCAAGAGCGAACTGTGCTGGGGCGAGCAGCTGTCGGTCGACGACATGCTGGCCCGGATAGCCTCGGTCACCCCGGACGACGTCCGCGAGGTCGCCCGCGACATCCTGGGACGGCGGCCCTCGCTGTCGGTCATCGGCCCGCTGAAGGACAAGCAGGCCGCCCGGCTGCACGACGCCGTCGCCTGACCCACCCGTCGGTAAGGAAGCAACAGACATGAGCAAGCTGCGCGTGGCCGTCCTCGGTGCCAAGGGCCGGATCGGCTCCGAGGCGGTACGGGCGGTCGAGGCCGCCGAGGACATGGAGCTGGTGGCCGCCCTCGGCCGGGGCGACTCCCTGGAGACGCTGACCGAGACCGGCGCCCAGGTAGCCGTCGAGCTGACCACCCCCGCCTCGGTCATGGACAACCTCGATCACTGCCTGCGCCACGGCATCCACGCCGTCGTCGGCACCACGGGCTGGACCGACGACCGCCTCGCACGGCTCAGGGCCTGGCTCGACGCGTCGCCGGGGACGGGCGTCCTCATCGCGCCCAACTTCTCCATCGGCGCCGTCCTCACCATGAGGTTCGCGCAGCTCGCCGCCCCGTACTTCGAGTCCGTCGAGGTCGTCGAGCTGCACCACCCGAACAAGGTCGACGCCCCCAGCGGCACGGCCACCCGCACCGCCCAGCTCATCGCCGAGGCGCGGCAGAAGGCAGGCACCGCTCCGGCGCCCGACGCCACTGCCACCGCCCTGGACGGTGCCCGCGGCGCGGACGTCGACGGCGTCCCGGTGCACGCGGTCCGGCTGCGCGGGCTCCTCGCCCACCAGGAGGTCCTGCTGGGCGCCGAGGGCGAGACCCTCACCGTCCGGCACGACTCGCTGCACCACAGCAGCTTCATGCCCGGCATCCTGCTCGGCGCCCGCCGCGTGGTCACCACTCCCGGCCTCACCTTCGGCCTGGAACACTTCCTGGACCTGAACTGAGACCGGAACCGATCCCAGAACCGAGCCCCTGACCCTCATGCGCGCGAAGATCTCCTACGTCCTCACCGCCGCCGTCCTGGTCTTCTACTTCGCCCTGGCCGGCAGCCGCGGCGTGCTCCTGATCGAGACCGGCACCCCGATCACCGTGGCGTTCGGCGTCGCGGTGCTGGTGCTGCCGGTGATCGGGGTGTGGTTCCTGTGGAAGAACACCCAGTTCGTCCGCAAGGCCAACCAGCTCGCCGCCGAACTGGACGCCGAGGGCGCGCTGCCCGTCGACGAGCTGAAGCGCACCCCGAGCGGCCGGATCGACCGCGACTCGGCCGACGAGGTCTTCGCCCGCCGCAAGGCCGAGACCGAGGCGGCCCCCGAGGACTGGCGCAGCTGGTTCCGCCTCGCCGTCGCCTACCACGACGCCCGGGACACCCAGCGCGCCCGCAAGGCGATGCAGCGCGCGATCAGCCTGCACGACACGGGGGGCAGAACCGCCTGACCCGAGGCCGGGGGACACCCCGACACACCGGTGGCCCGGTCCCCGCACCCACGGGGACCGGGCCACCGGCGCACCGGCGTCCGCGTCGGCCGCTCAGCCGGTCCGGTACTCCGCGCCCCACGCCTCCACGGCGTCGGCGGCCCGGTCGAACCCCTCCGGCCGGGCCAGGAAGTCCGCGTTGTGCGTGGTCAGCAGCGGCGGCAGGGAGCCTGCGTCCCGCCCCCGGCAGGACATGACCAGCGCCTGTCCCTGCACCGTCCGGGGCAGCCCGAGCCAGCGCACCGGCTGCTGCACCGTCCGCACCTCGACGACCCGCTCCCACGGCACCGTACGGCTGGCCAGGAAGCCCACCCGGCGCACGCCCCGCGCGCTCACCCACGTGCCCATGCGCAGCAGCCGCAGCGCGCAGACGATGACGGCCAGGGCGACGCCGAGGACCACGCAGGCCGAGGCCACGGTCCCCGTCGCGGCGATGGCCACCGTCGCGAACAGGACGAACGACGCCAGCAGCAGCATCAGCGCGGACGCGCCGACGCGCCAGGGGCCGGGGCGGTAGGGCCGCCGCCACCGGTCCCGGTCGTCGTACGGCAGCGCGACGTCGTCGGCCGTGTCGAAGGCGCGGTCGGCCGTCAGGAAGGTCAGGGGCACGGCTGGTCCTCACTCGCTCCATGCGTGGGCTGTGCCCGGTGAGGTTATCGACCTGTGTCCCCGGTCACCACCCTCAGGGGCCCGGACGGGGCCGGCGACGGCTCAGTGTTTGCCGGACGACGCCTGCGACTGCTGCGTCTGCTGCGAGGAGTGGTCGAGGGAGAGCGCGGGCATCCCGATCACCAGGGAACCCACGAGCCCCGCGACTATGGTCAGCCCGAGCAGCCAGCGCCCGGCCAGCTGGCCGAACGACATGCGCTCACGGGGCGGGGGAGTGACATTGCTGCGGAACCTGTCGGCCTCGGCGACGAAGGCGAACGGGACGGGTTCACGCCGGCGCGTCATGAGGACGTCTCCTTCCAGGAATCGAGGAACACCTGTCCGTACAGACGAACGGGCACCACCGAAGGTGCCCTGTTTCACCGACTTCATCGCGGCACGGCCCGAACGCCCCGTTTGGCGCGCGCCGTAGAGTGGCGTCCGCAAGCTGACGAGACCGGAAGGCCCTCCACACCGTGACCCCCGACACGCCCGAAGACGACTTCAAGACCGACCTGCGCAGCGATGTCACCGTCGAGCTGGTGAAGCACACCGCCTCCGACGCCGACGTGCTCTTCGCCGCCCGGGTCTCGACGGTCGGCGAGCAGTCCCTGGCCGAGCTGGACAAGGACCCGGAGCGCTCGAAGGGCCTGATCAACTACCTCATGCGGGACCGGCACGGCAGCCCGTTCGAGCACAACTCGATGACCTTCTTCATCAGCGCCCCCATCTTCGTCTTCCGCGAGTTCATGCGCCACCGCGTCGGCTGGTCCTACAACGAGGAGTCCGGCCGCTACCGCGAGCTCCAGCCGGTCTTCTACGTCCCCGACGCCTCCCGCAAGCTGGTCCAGGAGGGCCGCCCGGGCAAGTACCGCTTCGTCGAGGGCACCGAGGCCCAGCAGGAGCTGGTCGGCCGCGCGATGGCCGACTCCTACCGGCAGGCGTACGAGACCTACCGCGAGATGCTCGCCGCCGGCGTCGCCCGCGAGGTCGCCCGCGCGGTGCTCCCGGTCGGCCTGTACTCCTCGATGTACGCCACCTGCAACGCCCGCTCGCTGATGCACTTCCTCGGCCTGCGCACCCAGCACGAGCTGGCCAGGGTCCCCTCCTTCCCGCAGCGGGAGATCGAGATGGTCGGCGAGAAGATGGAGGCGGAGTGGCAGCGCCTGATGCCCCTCACCCACGCCGCTTTCAACGCCAACGGGCGCGTGGCCCCGTAACACCGGGACCACGGGCACGCACGTGCGATCAGTCAAGCGAAGTGTCCGTATTGCGGCATTTCATGAAGTTCATCTAGCCTGATCGAACGGACCCGGCACTGCCTGAACCCCCGAGCGGGCAGTGCCGGGTTCCGCCTCCGCCCCCGCTGCCGCCTCCCCCGAGGGAAGACCCCGTCCCGAGCAACGAGTAGCGTGTAACCCATGGCTCCGACCTCCACTCCGCAGACCCCCTTCGGGCGGGTCCTCACCGCCATGGTCACGCCCTTCACGGCGGACGGCGCACTCGACCTCGACGGCGCGCAGCGGCTCGCCGCCCACCTGGTGGACGCAGGCAACGACGGCCTGATCGTCAACGGCACCACGGGCGAGTCCCCCACCACCAGCGATGCGGAGAAGGCGGAGCTCGTACGGGCCGTCGTGGAGGCGGTCGGCGACCGCGCCCACGTCGTCGCCGGCGTCGGCACCAACGACACCCACCACAGCGTCGAGCTGACCCGCGCCGCCCAGAAGGCCGGCGCCACGGGCCTGCTCGTCGTCACCCCGTACTACAACAAGCCTCCGCAAGAGGGGCTCTACCGGCACTTCAAGGCCGTCGCCGACGCCGCCGAGCTGCCGGTCATGCTCTACGACATCCCCGGCCGCAGCGGCGTCCCGATCAACACGGAGACCATCGTCCGGCTCGCGGAGCACCCGAGGATCGTCGCCAACAAGGACGCCAAGGGCGACCTCGGCCGCGCCAGCTGGACCATCGCCCACTCCGGTCTCGCCTGGTACTCCGGCGACGACATGCTGAACCTGCCCCTGCTCGCGGTCGGCGCGGTCGGCTTCGTCTCGGTCGTCGGCCACGTCGTCACCCCGGAACTGCGCTCCATGGTCGACGCCTATGTCGCGGGCGACGTGCAGAAGGCACTGGAGATCCACCAGAAGCTGCTCCCCGTCTTCACCGGCATGTTCCGCACCCAGGGCGTCATGACGTCCAAGGCCGCGCTCGCCCTCCAGGGCCTGCCCGCCGGTCCGCTGCGCGCGCCCATGATCGAGCTGACGCCCGAGGAGACCGAGCAGCTCAAGATCGATCTTGCTGCCGGCGGGGTACAGCTGTGACAACAGACTTCGCAAGGCCCCACAACTGAACAAGCGGGCCACCGGTGCCCGCGTCTCATCATGTCCATCGCATCGCACGAACGTCACGCGCGCCACGTGCCCACCGGTACGTGGCGCGCGTGGTGAGGAGAGTCTTTTGAGTCATCCGCACCCTGAACTGGGCTCGCCCCCGCCGCTCCCCGAAGGCGGCCTGCGGGTCACCCCGCTCGGCGGCCTCGGCGAGATCGGCCGCAACATGACGGTCTTCGAGTACGGCGGCCGTCTGCTGATCGTCGACTGCGGAGTGCTCTTCCCCGAGGAGGAGCAGCCCGGAATCGACTTGATCCTGCCGGACTTCTCGTCGATCCGGGACCGCCTCGACGACATCGAGGGCATCGTCCTCACCCACGGGCACGAGGACCACATCGGCGGCGTCCCCTACCTCCTGCGCGAGAAGCCGGACATCCCGCTGATCGGCTCCAAGCTGACGCTGGCCCTCATCGAGGCCAAGCTCCAGGAGCACCGCATCCGCCCCTACACCCTGCAGGTGGCGGAGGGGCACCGGGAGCGCATCGGCCCCTTCGACTGCGAGTTCGTCGCCGTCAACCACTCCATCCCGGACGCCCTGGCCGTCGCCATCCGCACCCCCGCGGGCATGGCGGTGCACACCGGTGACTTCAAGATGGACCAGCTCCCGCTGGACGGCCGGCTCACCGACCTCCACGCGTTCGCCCGCCTCAGCGAGGAGGGCATCGACCTCCTCCTCGCCGACTCCACGAACGCCGAGGTCCCGGGCTTCGTCCCGCCCGAGCGCGACATCTCGAACGTCCTGCGGCAGGTCTTCGCGGGCGCCCGCAAGCGCATCATCGTGGCCAGCTTCGCCAGCCACGTCCACCGCATCCAGCAGATCCTGGACGCGGCCTACGAGTACGGCCGCCGGGTCGCCTTCGTCGGCCGCTCGATGGTCCGCAACATGGGCATCGCGAGAGACCTGGGCTATCTGAAGGTCCCGCCGGGCCTGGTGGTGGACGTCAGGACCCTCGACGACCTCCCCGACCACGAGGTGGTCCTGGTCTGCACGGGTTCCCAGGGCGAACCGATGGCCGCCCTCTCCCGCATGGCCAACCGCGACCACCAGATCCGCATCGTCCAGGGCGACACGGTCATCCTGGCCTCGTCCCTCATCCCCGGGAACGAGAACGCGGTCTACCGCGTGATCAACGGTCTGACCCGCTGGGGCGCCAACGTCGTCCACAAGGGCAACGCCAAGGTCCACGTCTCGGGCCACGCCTCGGCCGGCGAACTGCTGTACTTCTACAACATCTGCCGACCGAAGAACCTGATGCCGGTCCACGGCGAATGGCGCCACCTGCGCGCCAACGCCGAACTGGGCGCCCTGACCGGCGTCCCCCACGACCGCATCGTCATCGCCGAGGACGGCGTCGCCGTCGACCTGGTCGGGGGCAAGGCGAAGATCTCGGGCAAGGTCCAGGCGGGATACGTCTACGTCGACGGACTCTCCGTCGGCGACGTGGGCGAGCCGGCCCTGAAGGACCGCAAGATCCTCGGTGACGAGGGCATCATCTCGGTCTTCGTGGTGATGGACTCGTCCACCGGCAAGATCACCGGCGGCCCGCACGTCCAGGCCCGCGGCTCCGGCATCGAGGACTCGGCCTTCGCCGCGGTCCTGCCCAAGGTCGTCGAGGCCCTGGAGCGCTCGGCCCAGGACGGTGTCGTCGAACCCCACCAGCTCCAGCAGCTGATCCGCCGCACCCTGGGCAAGTGGGTCTCGGACACCTACCGGCGCCGCCCGATGATCCTCCCCGTGGTGGTGGAGGTCTGACGGACCGCCGGACGTCCGTCCGTGCCAACCCGGAGCGGGGCGCCTCGATTTGCATCGAGGCGCCCCG
>NZ_JBUDHV010000041.1:0-66116 GCF_054956795.1 Streptomyces sp. SYSU D01066-1
ATCTCGGCCAGCAACGTAGCGAGACTCCCGCGATAACCGCGGTCTCATGCCTGACCAGCAGAAATCACACATGAGGTTCGGAAAGAGAACGGCCTCTGAGCTTGACTCTGTCGGGGATCTTGGAGTTTCCCGGTGCGGCAGCATGGTCGACGGGATGATCGGGGGAGTTCCGCCGACCGTTGCAGCTGTCGAGGTGCCCGTTGTCCCTGCGCCCCCGTTCCGGTGAGCACGTTCCGCCTCTGACCGCGCGGGTCGCGCGGGCGAGCAACCCGGGTGGGACGACGGCGATATGGGTGCGGGACCGGCTGGATGGGCTGTGGTGCGACGAGGACTTCGCGGACTGGTACCCCAGGGACGGGCGGCCGGGTCTCTCGCCCGCTCAGCTGGCCACCGTCTGTGTGCTGCAGTTCCTGCTCGGTCTGTCGGACCGGCAGGCCGCCGAGGCGGTCCGCTGCCGCATCGACTTCAAGTACGCGATGGCCATGGAGCTGGACGATCCCGGCTTCCACCACAGTGTGCTGGGCGACTTCCGCGATCGTCTCGCCGAGGATGGCCGTGCCGACCGCCTCCTCGACCTCGCACTGGCCCGCCTGAAGGAGGCCGGTCTGGTGCGCGAGCGCACCACGCAGCGCACCGACTCCACGCACGTCTTGGCCGCGGTGCGTGACCTGACCCGCTTGGAACTGGTCACCGAGTCGGTTCGCGCCGCACTCGAAGAGGTCGCAGGCATCTCTCCTCATCTGCTGGACGAGCTGGTCGACGAGGGCTGGGGGCTGCGCTACGGCCGGCCGGTCCGCCTGGGGAAGAACCCCACCAAGCCCATGACCAGGATTCTTGCCACCGGCAACGACGCCGTCCGGCTTCTGGAACACCTCTACCGGCACGGAGCGGACCGCATGTCCGGTCCTCGCATCCAGGCATTGCGGCAGATCATGGTGCAGAACTATCACCGTGATGCCGCGGGACACCTGCGCTGGCGCACCGCCGAGAAAGAAGGCGGGGCGGGTCTGCCGCCGTCGTCGCGGGCGATCGTCTCGCCTTACGACACCTCGGCTCGCTACGCGAGGCACGGACACATCATCAGCTGGAAGGGGTTCGCCGCTCATCTGACCGAGACCTGTGCCCCCGACGGCCCCAACGTGATCACGGATGTCGCCACCACCGCGGCCACCACCCACGACAGCCAGGTCCTGCCCGGCATCCACACCCGCCTGGCGCGTCGCGGACTGCTGCCCGCCGAGCACCTGGTCGACGCCGGCTACACCTCCCTGCCCCACCTGGAACAAGCTGCCCGTGAACACCAGGTCACCGTCTCCGGGCCGCTGAAGAGCAACCCCACCCGCCAGCACCGCCGCGACGAGGGCTTCGCCCGGGACGACTTCCACATCGACTACGACAAGCAGCAGGTCACCTGCCCCCAGGGACAGGTCAGCGCGGGCTGGCACGGCCCCTACCCGACCTCCTCGCCCACCGCCGCCCCGCTGATCGTGGCCAGGTTCACCAAGAGCCAGTGCCGCCCCTGCCCGGCACGCACGCAGTGCACCAGCACCGCCGACAGCGCCCGCACCGTGGGATTTCCCCCGCGCGAGCTCCGTGACCTGCAACTCCGCGTCCGCGCCGAACAGCAGACGCCCGAGTGGAAGACCCGATACGCGGTCCGCTCCGGAGTGGAGAGCACGGTCAACGAGTTCGCCCACGGACACGGCATGCGGCGCTGCCGCTACCGAGGACAGGGAAAGGCCCACATCCAGCACGTCCTGACGGCCATCGCCGTCAACATCGAACGCCTCGGCGGACTGTCACCCGCTGAGGAAGCCCCCATACCCCGCCAGCCGACTGCCTTCCAGAACTACCTCGACCAGCGCGAGATCCCTCGCCTGAAGTCCTGGCGCACCCTGGGCAGTTGACTCCGACCGGCCCAAGATCCCCGACAGAGTCAAGCTCAGGCACCCGCCCAGTTTGACATCTCGCAGGCATGGGCTGACATCCGACGGGCCTGATCAAAGCTGTACGCATGGCCGGAGGGCGTCATCAGCGGGCGCAGATAGCGGCACATTCGTGGGGCACGGATGACGGCCGTCGCGGCGTACGCACGGTAAGTGATCTTGGGATGGATCACCCGTACACGCTCACCGACCGGACCCGTCAAGTGCCGGTAGCCGCCCCGCATATGGGTCCGGCCCCACCCCCGGCCCCTCCCCCACCACCGCCCTCTCATAGAGGTTCTCAGTCTAGATGCAGCAGTCTTATCCAACCTGCAAGACCGCAGGTCAAACAGCCCGTCGTGTCTCTAGAACCCGTCGCGATGTATGTGCGGTACCGCAGGTCAACGACAGACGGTCACAGCAACATCAATGAGACCTCACACCCGGTCCTCGCGTCGATGCGCTGCTGCCTTCGATCAGCACAGCTGCCGGCCGGTCCGAGCCGATCACGCACGTGATGCGTTCTCGGCCCGTCCGGACACTGCCCCTTTCGCGTATCCCTGCGGTCAGCCCTCGGCTCGGGACGTCACGCGCCTCAGCCGTACGGCCATGTACTCGCGACCGGGCAGATTCGCCTTGATCCGGCCTCGCGCCAGGCCCGGCTGGGTCTGGACGGTCATGTTCCAGGTGTCGATGACGTCGACCTCCCACCGCGAGTCCTGCGGGAGTTGGATCCAGCGGAAGGCGGAGCAGCCGAGGCCGAGATAGATGATGCGGTGATCCTCGTCGCCGCCGCACGGAACATCCCAGGGAGGGGAAGGCAGGGCCTCGATCCGGCCGCTGGGCACCTCGGCGGTGATGCGCGCCAAGAAGCGGATGCGCTCGGCCGACTCACCGCGCAGTACGCCTCCCTTCGCCCACCAGATGACTTCCTCTTCGTCGTAGTAGGTCTCCCCGTGGTTGACGTAGCCACCGCGCACGGCGCCCTCCCAGCATCGGCGCACGAGTTCACGTGCGCTGAGGTTCCCCCAGGTCGCGTCGGTGTCACCCTCGTAGCCGCACTCGTCGATGACGACCGGCTTGCCGTATTCCTCCCGCCACTGGGTGGTGTTCTCCGCGGTCCGGTAGGTGTCGACCCGCTGGATACTGCAGTGCGTGACCCAGGGGCGAGTGTGGTCGTAGAACCGCAGCCCGTTGTGGATGGAGGTGAGGTGACCGACGTGGTCCTCCCGCCCCACGACGTCCGCGATCCGCTCCCAGTCCTCATCGGTCTTGTGCGACAGCAGATCGTACTCATTGGCCAGTGCCCACCACACGTTCCGGTGCGCGGCCAGACGTCGCACCACGTATTGCACGAGGAGGTCGTCCGCCCAGGCCGGCATCGCGGAGAAACCCCACCGGTCGTAGGGGTGGAAGAGGATCAGATCCGCTTCCACTCCGATCTCCTGAAGTTGCTCGACGCGCCGCTCCAGGTGCTGGAAGAAGGCGGGGTCGAACCGGCTGAAGTCGAACGCTCCGTCGGAGTCGGGCACGTACGGGAAGAGTGACGGCTCGTTGGTGTTGTAGAAGTACGACTTTGGGAACACACACATCCGGAGTTTTGTGAATGGTGCGTCGGCAAGCGTGCGAAGTGTGGTCTCCTGCAGTTCCAGCGGCTGGTGGGTCCAGGCGTACGCCGTCGTACCGAGCGGGAGATACGGGGTCCCGTCCTGGTAGGCGAAGTGATAGGTGTCGCGTACGACGACCTTGCCCCGGTTGCCCGTCGACGGTGCGCCTGCCTCTACCGATCCGGTCAGTCCGTCCAAGGAGCGGGCGTTGGAGCGGGTTTCGAACGTCCAGGTGCCGGCGTCGGAGGGCTGGAACCGGATGCGGTAGGTTCCTCCGCCGTCGTAGAAGCCGCCGACCCGCACCTTTTCCGCGCCCGGGCGCTGGAAGACGGCGTCCAGCTCCACCTCGGTGAAGGGGTTGCCGTGGCTGGGGCCTTCCACCACCACCTCGGCGATTCCCCATTGCTCGGCATCGGACACGCTGGTCACCTTCGCCGAGGCCCGGGCGACGTCGGATGCTTCGTAGTCCGTGCCGGGTCGGCGGGGAGCCTCTTGGGGAACGCGCACCGGCGGGTTCGACGGCAGTGCCGCGAGGTCCCGCCACAACTCCTCCAGGGACGCGGGAGTCTCGCCGAGCGGAGTGTGGAAGGCCAGCATCTTCCCGAGGGGGACGGAGGGGAAGATCGTGAAATCGGGAGCATCGAGAATGCCTGGGATGTGGCGCTGCAGAACGGTGGCAGCCTCCTGCGCGGCCAGCAGGTCGGCCAGTGGCGTATCGGGGCCGAAGGGCATCGGTTTCTCCTGTCGGATGAACGGCAGATCGGCTGGGTTCGGCGATCTCTCGTAAGGAGACCTGTCCTGACCTCGCGGTTTCGGACACCGGGTCAGCGTCCGGAACTGTTTGACAAGCTTTAGCCAGGGCTTGTCATGCGGAGGTCGTCGGGGTGCGGCGCTCGTGTCGGCCCGCGCCGACGACCTCCTCCGCCGCGCCCGGCAGGCGCAGCACCGCCTCGGTGCCCTCCGGGACCGTGACGTCGACCGTGAGGGTCCCGTCGGTCATCGTCCACCGGACGGCTGCGGTGCCGTACGGCGTCTCCAGGCTGGTCATGGCCTGGTCTAGGCCGCCGCCCGGCCGGGGGGCGACCAGAATGCGCCGGTAACCCGGTTCGAGGGGGGCGAGGCCGCCGATCACCCGGTGCATCCAGTCGACGACGGCGCCCAGCGCGTAGTGGTTGAAGCTGGTCATCTCGCCGGGGTTGATGCTCCCGTCGGGAAGGATCGAGTCCCAGCGCTCCCAGATGGTCGTGGCGCCCATGGTCACCGGGTACAGCCACGACGGGCTTTCGGTCTGGAGCAGCAGCCGGTAGGCGGTGTCGAGGTGGCCGGTCAGGGAGAGCGCGTCGGTGACGAAGGGGGTGCCGGCGAACCCGGTGGAGATCCGGTGCCCGAACTTTTCGACCAGTTCGGCGAGGCGTCGGCCGGCGAACTCCTGGTCGGCTTCGTCCAGTACGCCGAAGACGATGGCCAGCGCGTACACGGTGGTGCAGTCGCTTTTGATGACGCCCTCGGTCACGTAGTGCCGGTTGACGGCGTCGCGCAGACCGTCGGCCATCGCCCGGAACTCGTCGGCCGCGGCGTG
The DNA here is from genome assembly GCF_054956795.1 of Streptomyces sp. SYSU D01066-1. NCBI lineage: Bacteria > Bacillati > Actinomycetota > Actinomycetes > Kitasatosporales > Streptomycetaceae > Streptomyces > Streptomyces sp. SYSU D01066-1. Next base: position 5,112 of record NZ_JBUDHV010000041.1, read on the forward strand.
CTCGCCGAGCACCTCCGCGGTGCGGGCGACCAGGTCGGCCGTCCGGTAGGCGCACAGGGTGGCCACCACGTACCGGTCGGCCTTGGCCGCCCACGGCTGGTCCGGTGCGGCGTCGGGGTCGAGCCAGTCACCGAACTGCATGCCGGTGTCCCACAGTCCGTTCGGTGAGAGCTTGCCGCGGACTCGGCGGGTGTGGGCGAGCATCGAGGGGAACGCCTCGCGCAGCACCTGCGCGTCGCCGTACGCCATCCACAGGGCCCAGGGGACCCAGACGCTGGCGTCGCTCCACAGGGCGGAGGTGTCCGGTTCGCCGATGCCCTCCGGCGGGTCGATGTACTTCAGTACGTCGGGTACGACGTTGGGGACCAGGCCGTCCTGGGCCTGCTGTTCCAGGGCCAGGTCGCGCAGCCAGTCGCGCAGGAAGTCACGGGTGTCGAAGAGGAAGGCGGCGCTTGGTGCGAACGCGGAGAGGTCGCCGGTCCAGCCGAGGCGTTCGTCGCGCTGGGGGCAGTCGGTGGGGACGTCGAGGAAGTTGCCGAGCATGCCCCACACGGCGTTCTCGTGCAGCCGGTCGAGCAGTGGGTGGGAGGTCTCGAAGCGGCCGGTGCGGCGCAGGTCGGAGGAGACGACGACCGCGGTGAGCCCGCCGTGCTCGCGCAGCGCGTCCGCGCCGCCGGGCCAGCCCTCGATCTCGGCGTAGCGGAAGCCGTGGAAGGTGAGGGTCGGTTCGAAGACGTCCACGCCGCCGGAGAGGGTGAAGCGGTCGGTGGCCTTCGCCGTGCGCAGCGGACGCACCCCCAGTTCGCCGTCCTCCAGCACCTCCGCGTGGCGCAGGGTCACCACCTGTCCGGCCTCGCCGCGGACCTCGGCGCGGACCCAGCCGACCAGGTTCTGCCCGAAGTCCACCAGTACCTTGCCGCTCGGGGAGGTGAACACCTCCCGCGGGGCCAGCTCCGCGTGGCGGCGCACCGGCGGGCCGATGTAGGGCTCCAGGCGGGCGAGGTCGTCGTCCAGTACGCGCACTCCCGCCCATGTGTCGGAGGCGAATCCGGCCGACAGCCAGCCGTCGTCGTAGCGGCGGGCGTCGATGTCCTGCCCGTCGTAGAGGTCGTTGGCGGTGGTCGCCGACGGTCCCGCCGTCCAGGTCGCGTCGGTACCGGTGACCTGCTCGTGGCCGTCGGCGAACCGTACCCGTAGCTCGGCGAAGCCGGCCAGTTCGTCGCCGTAGAACGCCGAACCGCCGTTCCAGGTCAGTCGGCCCCGGTACCAGCCGTTGCCCAGGGCGAGGCCCAGGACGGTGGTGGGGGCCACCAGGGAGGTCACGTCCAGTTCCGCGTACCGCACCCGCCACTCGTAGCTGGACCAGCCGGGGGTGAGCAGGTCCTGTGAGGCCCGCCGGCCGTTGACCCATGCCTCGACGACTCCGAGGGCGGACAGGTACAGGGTCGCCGAGACGACCTCGCCGTGGCCTTCGTCCAGCCGGACCTCGCCGCGCAGCAGGGGGGCTCCGCCGAAGTCATCGTGGGGGGTGATCAGTCGGGCGTGCCAAGGGGACATGGGGGGCTCCGGGGTGGGGCGGGCGAGGGGTTGGGTGGGTGGTGGGGCGGTCAGGGGGGCCGGCGCTCCGGGATCCCGGTCAGGTGGGTCCGTGGGCGTCGGCTCCCGGTTCGGGGGCCTCAGGCGGGCTGAGCGGCCGGGGCGGCGGCTTCGGCGCCGTTGGTCCGCGCGGTGCCGCCGAGCCAGTACGCGCTCGGCTTCGGGGTGCGGAGCTGGGTGTCGCGGTCGACGGCGACGAGGCCGAACTTGGGGCGGTAGCCGAAGACCCACTCGTAGTTGTCGAACGCGGTCCAGGCGATGTAGCCGCGGACGTCGATGCCGTCGGCGAGGCATGCCGCGACGCCGGCGACCGCGGTGCGCAGGTAGGCGAGGCGCTGGGTGTCGTCCTCGGTGGCGAGGCCGTTCTCGGTGACGAGGACCGGGATCCCGGCGACGGCCGCCGCCTGGCGGATCGTGGCCTCCAGTGCCTGGGGGTAGATCTCCTCGCCCAGCTGGTTCACGGGCACGCCGTCCGGTACGGGGGCCGGCCCGTCGACGTCGAAGACGTGCCGGCCGTAGGTCTGCACGCCGACGAAGTCGTCGTCCCGGGAGGCCAGCAGGTACCGCTCGTTGACCTCGCGTCGCACCCGCTCGGCACGCTCCTCGCCGCCGGGGGCCGCCTGGATGTCGGAGTTGGCGAGCGTCCAGCCGACCGGGAGGCCGGGGCGGCGCGACTTGACGGCGGCGGTGCCCGCGCGGTGGGCGGCGAGTTTCACCTCGAAGGCTGCCTCGGTGGCCGTGAGCTGGAACGGTGCCACCCGCCGCGCCTCGATGCCGAGCCGTTCGGCCGCCGCCGCCCACATCGGCGTCGACGCCCGCTCCTCGGGAACCTCGCCGCCGATGCCGACGGCCGCCAGCAGCGCCGGCAGGTTGGGTTCGTTGAGGGTGCAGACGACGTCGACGAGATCGCCGAGGTGTTCGGTGACGACTTCGCAGTAGCGGGCGAAGCGCGCGGGCGTGCCGGGGTCCTCCCAGCCGCCGGCGGCGAGCAGCCAGCGGGGTGAGGCGAAGTGGTGGTAGGTCACCACGGTCCGCAGTCCGTGCTCCCGGCAGGTCTCCAGGACCCGGCGGTAGTGGGCGAGCGCCGCCGCCGAGAACTGTCCTTCCACCGGCTCGATCCGCGCCCACTCCAGTGAGAACCGGTAGCTGGTGAGGCCGAGGGAGGCGAGCAGCGCGATGTCCTCGCGGTAGTGGTGGTAGTGGTCGACCGCGTCGCCGGACGGTTCGGTGAAGATCGAACCGGGGAGTTGCTCCAGGAACCAGACGTCGCTGTTGACGTTGTTGCCTTCGACCTGGTGGCCGGCGGTGGCGACGCCCCAGTGGAAGTCGTCGGGGAAGGGGGAGTGGGGGGTGGTGTTCATGGTGTCCTTCCGCGGGACGTTCAGCGGACGCCCTTGACGAGGGTGACGGTGAAGCTGCCCACCAGGCACAGGGCGGCTGCCCCGAACCACAGGGCCTGGTAGTTGTGGCCCGCGCCGAGCGCCAGGACGGTCGGTGCGACGGCGGGCACGAGGATGTTGGGGATGTTGAGGGCGAGGCCGAAGACGGCCATGTCCTTGCCGGTGTCGCGGGCGTCGGGCAGGACCGCCGCGCAGAGCGCCAGGTCGGCGGTGAGGTACATGGCCTGGCCCATGGCGAAGACCACCCAGGCGACGATGAACTGCGCGTACGTGGTGGAGGTGCCGCCGGTGACCAGGGCGACCGACATCAGCACGGCGGCGAGCGCGACCAGCGGTTTGCGGCGGCCGGTCTTGTCGGACAGCCAGCCGGAGCCGATGAAGAACAGCACGCTGACCGGGGCGGAGATGAGGGAGAGCGTGCCCGCCTTGGCGCCCGCCTCGGCGATGGGCATGTGCAGGCCGTCCATCATGAAGTAGACGAAGTACGAGAACAGCGCCGTCATCGCGATGCCCGCGAGGAACCGGGAGAACCAGACCCAGCCGAAGTTGGGGTGCCGGCGCGGGTTGACCACGAAGGTGCGGGCGAGTGCCTTGAGGTCCAGCGGGGGCACCTCGCTGCGGAGCTTGACCGGGTCCTTGTAGAGGAGGAGCAGCGGCAGGCTGAGTACCAGGGCGAACAGGACCGGGGCCGTCATCATGAGCAGCGGGGTGCCGAGGAGGGCGGAGGCCAGGTAGGAGCCGGCCGACAGGGCGAGCGCGCCGAACATGCCCATGACGCCCATGACCCGGCCGCGCTTGTGCTCCGGCAGTCCTTCGACGGGGATCACGGCGTAGGCGTTGAAGCCGATCTGCGCGCCGAGGATGGCGACCAGGTAGGCCACGACGACGACGGCGGCGGAGGTCGTCGTGCCGATCACGGCGGTGCCGAGCAGCGCGACCAGGAGGCAGCCGACGATCCAGGGGCGCCGTCGGCCGAAACGGCTGGTGGTCCGGTCGGACAGGGCGCCGGCCAGGGGCGCGGCGATGAGCAGGCCGAGGGCGCTGATCGAGACGGCCGTGCTGTATGTGGCGTCCTTGGAGACCGGGTCGATGTCCGCCAGGCGCAGGGACAGGGCGGTGCTCAGGGTGAGCGACATGATGTACATGCCGACCGCCGCCACCATGATCATGGCCATGAGCCTGCGGGGTGAACCGCCGGCCGTAGTCGCCGGGGTGTCGGTGGGGTCCGTCGTGGTTGCGGGCACCGGCTCGCGGGGTGCTGGATCGTCGGCCTTCATCGCGGTGGTGAGGTCACTCATGTGGATCTCCTTCGGACCGGAGCCGCCATTGGCTCGGGGTGACCGCTGAGGCACCTGCCTCGGAGCAGGAACGTAAACTAAAGTTCACCGCAATGGAATATGTTCAACCGGTTTCTTTGACCGTTGTGGCAAACAATGTGGTGCGCTATCGTCTGGAGAACCCAGGTGGGGGCGTGGAGGAGTGGGCCGCATGAGTCAGCAGACGCGGGTGCCTGCCCGCCGGGGCAGGCGCGCGCCGTACGCGAACGGCGAGCGCAAGCGGGCGGAGTTGGTGAACGCGGCTTTCCAGGCGTTCGCGGAAAAGGGCTACCAAGGGCTCTCCATCCGGCAGATCGCCGAGAGCATCGGCACCAGCCACACCCTGCTGCTGCACCACTTCGGCAGCAAGGAAGCCTTGCTGGAGGCCGTGCTCAGACGCCGCGAGGAGATCGAGCGGCCCTGGCGGGACACGCTGATCGAGAAGCGGGGCCTGCTGCGGGCCGTCCCCGAGGTCATGCGCCACCACGAAGCGATCCGCGGCGTCATCCGGCTCGACCTGACCCTGCGGGCGGAAGCCGACGACCCGGGCCATCCGGCCCACGCGTTCATCCGCCGCCGGGACGCGGAGTTCGTCGAATCGGTCCGCGAGGAACTGAAACACGAACGCGCCGAGGGCCGGCTCAAGCCAGACCTCGACGTGAGCGTGCTGGCCCGCCAGATCACCTCCCTCATCGAAGGCGTCCAGGCCGCCTGGCTCTACGACGAGTCCATCGACATGGCCGGTCACCTGGAAGCGTTCATGGCACTCATCTCCCTCCCCGCAAGGAACCGAACGGCACCAGATCCATCAGATCAACGGCCCTGACCCGCAGCCGGTGATGACAGAGAGCGCCGCTACCCGAGGAGGATGCGGTGGCGAAGCAGGAGGAATCCTGCTCCTCCGTACACCTGGCGCGCGATCCGCTTGGTCTTGGTGTGGACTCCCTCGGCGGGACCGTTGCTGTACGGAAGCGTGAGCGCGGCGGTCACGGCATCGCGGTCACGCTCCAGACCCCGGGCGAAGAGATACGGATGGGACAGGTCGACGCCGCGGACCTGGACGATCCAGCACGAGAGCGCGTCGGCAATGCCAGCGTGTCGGCAATGCCGGCATGGGACACAAGGAGCGAGGCACAATCACTGATGCCTGCGACAAGTTGGATTACCTCGGAGCAGGCACCGATGAGCTTGGACAGGAACTCGTCCTCCTCCGCCTTGAGGCCGCCACGCATAGTCAGCAGCACCCGAGTAAGCCGGCGGTGGGAGATGTTCCTCAGCAGGTGAACGACACAGGTCTGGGCAATCGTCGGATCCGCCGATCATTGAACACTCCCGTCTCGGGCTCGTGTGGGCGGCCACGGAAGAAGCAGCGTGATGACCGCGCCGGAGGAGGAGCGGCGCGTGCAGGAAGCCGCGCGGCGGCATGCCCGCACCAGCGCCTTCACGGAGACGGAGATAGGTGGTCCCGGTTCTGTTGTCCGCCTCCTGGGACGCAGCAGGCACGGGAGCGGGTGGAGGCGGCGAAGACGCAGCTCGGCATGGAGCTGTGCGCCCGCATCCGCTCCAGAACCGCCACGGCCGGGCCGTTTGTGACGGCTCTTGGACGGTGTCGCAGAGCCAGATGACGATCGCGGTGACGGTCAGGGTGGCGTCGAAGACGTCGTCGCGCTTGCCGTGACGGGTGACCACCACGCGGAACTGTCTCCCCTTGTCCACGCACCGCTCGACCGCGTTGCGGCGGTGCCGGGCCTTCTCCCGCGCTGCCGGGCGACGGGTATCCGCCTCGCCGAGGAGACCGACGGCCGCTTCGGCCCGGCCCCGGCCTCGGCCGACGACGGTCAGGACCGGGGCATCGGGACGCGCGTCCTCCCGATGGTCACGCAGGTGGCACGGCTGCCGGACAGAACGAGGATCCTCCTGCGGGGGGCGCGGCCGCAGACCGTCACCAGGGCCATCCGCTCCTGCGGCAGGAATGGCCTGCGACGGGCCGGTGCGTCCGCCGGGACGGATAGGCGCGGTCGCCGGGCGTGGTGCTGGATGCGGGTTCTGGGCCCGGGTCTCCCGTCACCTCCTGGCCAGCCCGTCGGCCGTCTCGCGCAGTCGGCTCAGGGCCGCCCGTCCCGGTTCCGTCGTGAACCAGCGGGTGTGGTTCGTGAAGTACGCGCGGGCCAGAGCCGTGTTGGCGGCCGAGCGGGTGACCTCGTGGAAGTAGTGCATCTCGGACAGCGCGTACTCCGCGTTGACCAAGGGCAGCATCAGCGGCAGGGCCTCGGCCTCGGCGTTTGTGAGGGGGCGGGTCGCGGCGTAGCCCTTCAGCAGGGCCGTCATGTGCGCGTGGTGGACGGGGACCTGGCCGCCGGGCAGCTCCAGCCAGCCGAAGACGTTGCGTTCCAGGGCCACCGCGAGGTCGTGGACGGCCGTGGTGCGGTCGCTGAGGTTGAAGTCGAGCACCGTGGCGACGGTGTCCGTGCCGCCGGCGGTGCCCCACAGCAGGTTGGAGGCGTGCCAGTCGTTGTGCGTCCACAGCGGTTCCAGCTCGTGCAGGACGGGGGCGAGTTCGGCGTGGAAGGGGAGGTGCCAGCGGAGCAGGTCGGCGTCGACCGGGTCCGCTCGCAGCGCTTCCCCCAGGGCCGGCCGCGCGGCCGTGTAATCGGCCAGGGCTCCCCTGGGATCGGGGGCGGCGAAGATGCCGAAGGAGGACACCAAGGGCTTCGGGCGGCGCGCCGGGGCGTCGTAGCCCTCCGAAGCCAGGTGCAGGCGTGCCAGGGCCCTGCCCGCCTCGTGTGCGTGGCGGGGCGAGGTGAACGGGGTCCAGGACAGGGCGTCCTGGTAGAGGTCCCTCCCCTGGCCCATGGAGTGCGCCTCGTAGGTCCACTCGCCGCGGGAGGCACTCGTGAGGACCTCCACCACCGGGGCGCCGTTCGCCCGCAGGTGGCGCAGGAACGCGTGCTCCTCCGCCAGGTCCTGCGGCGTCCGGACGCTCACGTGGTGGCGTTTGAGGAAGACCTCGTGGCCCTCGTGCTCGACCACGGCCGCCGCCGACAGCGGGCGGGGGCTGTGCCAGCGCAGCCGTACGGGTCCGCCGCCCAGGACGTCCGCCGCCTCCTGGGCGGTCAGCGGGGCCCAGTCGGGTTCCACCCGGTCGTAGCCGAGGCCGTGGGTGGCCGGGGCGGCGGGGGCCGTGTCGTCGCGGACGCCGGTCACCGTGCGGCTTCCGCGGGGGCGGCGAGGGCCGCGAGGACGCATGCCTCGACCGTGGCGGCCGTGGCCGGGTCCAGGACGCGCGGCCCGTCACCGGTGTGCGGCGGGCGGGGCACCTCGATGCGCGCGGTGACCGAGGCCGGTCGCGGGGACAGAACGTGCACGGTATCGGCCAGCAGGACCGCCTCGCGGATGTCATGGGTGACGAGTACGACCGTCCAGCGGTAGGTGTGCCACATACGGGCCAGCCAGCGCTGGAGGTCGTGGCGAGTGAGGGAGTCCAGCGCGCCGAACGGCTCGTCGAGCAGCAGCAGCGGCCGCTCCAGCACGACGGTGCGCAGCAGCGCCGCGCGCTGGCGCATACCGCCGCTGAGTTGGTGGGGATAGCTGCCCTCGAAGCCGTCCAGGCCGAACGCCTCGAACAGGCCGGCGGCACGGCGCCGGGCCTGCGCCTTCCGTATCCCCTGAGCCTCCAGTCCCAGCGCGGTGTTGGCCAGGATCGTCCGCCAGGGAAACAGCAGGTCCTTCTGCGGCATGTACGCCACCCGCCCGGAACGGGTGCGCGGCGGCTCCCCGTCGACCAGGATCTCGCCGGCCGTCGGCGCCTGCAGGCCGGCGATCAGATTGAGCAGGGTGCTCTTGCCGCTGCCGCTCGGTCCGATCACGGCAGCGAACTCGCCCGGTGCCACGGACAGTTCGAGACCGCGCAGGACGTCCAGGCCGTCGTAGCGCTTGCCGACGCCGCGCAAGCGCAGCCGGGGCTCCGGTGCGGGGCCGGGTGGGGTGGTCATGGGTGTTCCTTTCGCCGGGCCGTCCGCTCCCAGGGCAGGACGAGGCGTTGGAGGAGGTACGTCGCAGCGAACAGGACGATGCTCAAAACCGCGGTCACGGCCACCGCCGCGAAGACCAAGTCGGTGCGGAAGGCGCTCTTTTGCGCCTGCATGTAGATGCCGAGCCCGTTCTCCGCGCCTGCGTACTCGGCGAACACCGCGCCGACCACGGCGTAGGTGACGCTCACGCGCAGTCCCGCGAAGAAGTACGGCATCGCGCTGGGCACCCGCACCATCACGAACGCCCGCACCCGGCCCGCGCCCAGCGAACGCAGCAGCCGCATGGCCTCCGGATCGGCGGAAGCGAAACCGGCAGCCAGGTTCGCGGTGAGCGGGAAGAACGTGGCGAGCGTGACCACCAGCATTTTCGGGAAGAGACCGAACCCGAACCAGATGATCAGCAGCGGTGCCACCGCCACGATCGGGATGGTCTGGGAGGCGACCAGCAGCGGGTACAGGCCGCGGCGGGCCCAGACAGAGAAGTCCAGCAGGACCGCCACCACCCAGGCGGCGGCGAACGACATCCCAAAGCCGGCGATCGTCTCCTGGAGGGTGGGCAGCGTGGCGTCCCACAGGGCCTGCCGGTTCTCCCAGCCCTGGGTGAGGACCCGCCAGGGGCCGGGCAGCACAGTCGGGTCCACGGCCGCGGTGGTGGTGTAGAGCTGCCAGACGGTGAGGAGCGCGGTGACGACGAGCAGCGGGGGCAGGACGACGGAGGGCGAGCGTGTCCCGGCGCGGGCGGCGGGCGCGGCGCCGGGCGGGCGGGTGCCGCCCCGGCCCGGCGCCCCCGCTTCCGTCCCCGGCCCCGGCCCCGGCCCTGTCCCGGTCCCGGTTCCGGTCTCGGTCTCGGTTCCGGTCCCGGTCCCGGTCTCGGTTCCGGTCCCGGTTCCGGTCCCGGTCTTGGTTCCGGTCCCGGTCTCGGTGGGGGGCGCGGTCATGACTTCTCCGGCAGGTAGTCGTTGGTGAACCAGGACGACGTGTCGGGCTTGGCGGTCAGCTTCTTGCCATTGGCGTCGCTGAGCAGATCGGACTCGTATTCGAAGTCGGCGAAGGCCTGCCAGCGGTCGGCGGACTGGGTGCCGAGGCTGCCGTCGGCGTCCTCGTAGTAGGAGTCGGCGAGCATCTTTTCGCTCTCCCGTACCAGTTCGGTGTTGGTCAGGACGCTCTTGTTGGCCTTGATCAGCAGGTCGGCGGCCTTGGAGGGGCTGTCGACGGCGTAGGCGTACCCGCGTTCCACCACGCCGAGGAACTTCTTCGCCGTGGCGGTGTTCGCCTTGAGGTACTGGTCGGAGGAGGCGATGAGGGTGGAGTAGATGTCCGGGAAACCGTAGTCGCCGAGTTCGAAGTTCTTCAGCGGCTTGCCCTTGAGCTTCGCCTCCAGCCCCTCCCAGGTGGGCATCGGCATCGCGAAGTCGGCCTTGCCCGCGTACAGCGCCGAGTAAGCGGAGGTGCTGAGCGTGACGGACGTGAAGTCGCCCTTGCCGCCGTCGTTCCTGATGACCGACTGCAGCAGCGGCTTCTCGTAGGCGGCGCCGAATCCGGCGTACGTCCTGCCGTCCAGGTCCCTGGGGGAGTCGATGTCGTCACGTTCGGCGGAGACCGCGATGGTGACGTTGGTCTTCTGCGTCACCGCGTAGACGGAGGTGATGTCCTGGCCGGCGGACCGGGCAGCGGTGATGCCCTCCTGGTAGGAGATGCCGAAGTCGGCTTTGTGGCCGGCGAGGAGTGTCTCGGGGGACGTCGAGCCGTAGGGCACGATCTTCAGGTCGATGCCGGCGTCCTTGAACCAGCCGAGCTGCTGGGCGACGTAGATGCCGGTGTGGTTGGTGTTCGGCGTCCAGTCCAGGGCGACGGTGACCTCGGTGAGCTTCCTGCCGCCGTCGTCGGAGGTGGAGGAGGAGCCGGAGGAGCAGGCGGTGGTGGCGAACAGGGTGCCGGCGGCGGTGGTCGTCAGTACGAGACGAAGGGCTCTGCGCGGGACGCGAAAGGGGTACGGGGAGTGGAGGCGAAAGGGGTTCACTGGCCGGGCTCGTTTCTGTGACGGGAGGATGGTGGTGCCGGGAGGGGGCGGTGGCGTCACGCGCCGGTGCGAAGGACCGGGGCGGGAGCCGGGGCCGCGGTGTTCCACGGCAGCAGGCCGGTGAGGTAGGCGTCGCGCCAGCCGTCGGCGGTGGGCAGGACACCGCGGTCGGCGAGCCAGTGGGCGTAGGGGCCCATGCGGTGCTCGGCGATGACGCCCCAGCGGCCGTCGGGGTCGGTCCAGGTCGGTGCCACGAGCGCCAGCGAGCGGGCGATCAGGGGGCGCGGGAAGTAGGGGATGACGCGTTCGAGGAGGGCGAGGGTGGCGGGCTGGTCGGCGGCAGCCTCGGCGTAACCGCGGGCGGTGGCGGCGAGGAACCGGCCGACCGCCCCGGGGTCCGCGCGGACCGTCTCCTCGTGGGCCCCCAGCAGGTAGCTGTGGTAGCGAGGAGCGCCGATCTCGTCCACGGGCCAGGTCAGGCGGCGTTCCTCGGGAAGGTCGCCACGCAGCGCGTCCCAGGACCAGTAGACGCCGAAGGTGGCGTCGGCCTCGCCCGCCTCCAGGTCATCGACGGTGAGTTCACGGTATCCGGCGTCGACGGTGATCACGGCATCGGGGTCGCCGCCGTCCGCGGCGACCAGGTGCCGGACCAGGGCCCGGCCGCGCGGGGTCGGGTTGTACGCCAGGCGCCGTCCGGCCAGGTCGCGGGGGCGGGTTATGCCGCGGCCGGTGACGGTCTGCACGGCTTCCAGGGCACGGTGATTGACGGCGGCGACGGCGACCAGGGGCTGTCCATGGGCACGGCGCACCAGGAGCCGGTTGGGCGGGAAGAGACCGAAGTCGGCCCGGCGGCGGGCGAGGTACTCCAGGGTGTCGCCACGCCCGGGGTCCTGCACGGACAGTTCGACGTCGAGTCCGGCCTCCCTGTACCAGCCGCGTTCGCGGGCGACGAAGAGGCCGGCCGAGTTGGGCCAGGGGTGGAAGTAGTCGAGCATGACGCGGATGTGGGACACGACGGCTCCGGGGATGGGACGGGGTGAAAAGGGGTGCGGCGGGGCGGGTCAGGAACGGCGGTGGCGGGCGCCCGGGTGGTCAGCGGGCAGCCGGGTGCGGCCGGCGCCGAGGGTGTGCTCGCGCAGGGTGGTGCCTTCGTACTCGGTCCACACCCGGCCGCGGCGCTGGAGTTCGGGGACGACGAGGTCGACGAAGTCGCGCAGGGTGACGGGCGGTACGGGGTCGGCGATGTTGAAGCCGTCGAGGTCGGCCTCCTCCGCCCACCGCTCCAGTTCGTCGGCGACGGTGCCGGGTGAGCCGACGAGGACCGGTCCGCCGCCGCCCACTCCGACGAACTCGGCGATCTCGCGCGGGGTCCAGGTGCGGTCGGGGTCGAGGCGGGTGAACACTTCCAGCAGGCCCCGGATGCCCTCGGTGTCGGCGTACTGCAGGGGGGTGTCGGGGTCCAGTCGCGACAGGTCGATGCCGAGGAGGGCGCTGTAGCGGGCGAGGCTGCCCTCCAGGGAGGAGTAGGAGCGGTACTCCTCGTACTTGGCGCGGGCCTCGGCGTCGGTGGGTGCCGTGATGACCGTGGCGATGGCGAAGAAGCGGACCCTGCGGGGATCGCGCCCGGCGTCGGCGGCGGCGGTGCGGACGGCGTCCACGAGGGTGCGGGCCAGGGCGGGACTGTACGCGGACAGGAACACGCCCTCGGCGTGGCGTCCGGCGAAGGCCCGTCCGGCGGGTGAGGTGCCGGCCTGGTACAGCACCGGGGTGCGCTGCACGGACGGCTCCGACAGCGCGATGTCCGGGACGGTGAACCAGCGGCCCTTGTGGTCGACGGGATGCACCTTGGCCGGGTCGGCGAACACCCCCGAGGCCGCGTCGCGCACCACGGCGTCGTCCTCCCAGCTGCCCTCCCACAGCTTGTAGACGACCTCCATGAACTCCTCGGCGATCTCGTACCGTTCGTCGTGCGGGATCTGCCGGGTCAGTCCGAGGTTGCGGGCGGCGCTGTCCAGGGCGGAGGTGACGATGTTCCAGCCGATCCGCCCGTTGCTGAGGTGGTCGAGGGTGGTCATCTTCCGGGCGAACGCATAGGGCAGTTCGTAGGTGGAGGAGACGGTGACCGCGAATCCCAGGTGGGTGGTGGCGGCAGCGAGTGCGCTGATCAGGAGCAGCGGGTCGTCGGTAGGGGTGTTGATGCCGTCGCGCAGGGCGGCGTCGGTGGACCCCCGGTAGACGTCGAGGGGGCCGAGGGCGTCGGCGATGAACAGGGCGTCGAAACAGCCGCGTTCGAGGATTCGTGCGGTCTCCGTCCAGTGTCCGAGGTCTCGGTAGCGGTGTGCCTGGCTGTCGGGGTGACGCCACAGGCCCATCGCGGTGTGTCCGACGGTCGACTGGCGCAGGCCGTTGAGGCGTATACGGCGCGGGGAAGAGGTCACGGGAGGCTCCGGTTCAGCGGAAGTCGCGAGGGGAAGAACGGACGAGGGCGCGCGGGAGGGCGCGCGGGAGGGGGCGCGGGAGGGGGCGCGGGACAGGCGGGAGGGGCGGGGCCGGGGGCCTCGTACGGCCGGGGCTCGCGGATGTGCGCCCGCGCGGGCGGGGCGTGCGGCGGGAGGGCGGCGGCGGGCGCGGATCAGCCGGCGGTACAGAAGGCGCTGGCGCAGCGTCCGTGGTCGATGTGACGGCGCAGCGTGAGGAGACGGCCGCGGCCGTCGAGGGGAGAACGGGAGGAATGGGAGCGGTGGGTGGACGGCGCACCGCGCGGCGGCTGCTGGGTCATCCGTGGCTCCTTTCCTGATTCCGGACGGCCGGTTGCCGGACGGCGGGGCGACGGTCCTCCGGGGACGGCCGCGGTGGGGGATGACGGTGGTCCGCGCCCGGCGCGGAAGTCTCGGTGGCCGCGTCGATCGCGGGGGCTCGGGGCCCTGTGGCCCCGTGGTCTCGTGGTCGAGACGCGCGAGGAATGCGAGGGACGCGGGGAGTTCTGGTTGTGTTTGTCAGTGAATCCTCTGCCGAGTGGCGGTGATCCTAACACCCCTTCGTGCAGGCTCCACCGGGCGTCCGCATCCCGGCGCACCGTCCCCGCGGACGGGGCCGCCGCTCACAGCGGCACGTCCGCGTCGTCCTTGACCAGTGCGCTGATCCGCTGTTCCAGGCTCCGGCGCAGGTGTGCGCGGGCGGCTTCGCGGGCGCGGTCGGGGTCGTGGTCGTGCAGAGCGCGCAGGATCGCGTCGTGTTCCCGCTGCTGCTCCTCGACGCCGCCGAACGGGGACGGCGGGCCGCTGTCGTAGATGCGGAGCCTGGCGGTGAGCCGGACCAGGAGTTCGGTGACGGTGGCGTTGTGCCCCGCCTGCCAGAGCAGTTCGTGGAAGCGAAAGCTCGCCGTGCGGGCCGTCGCTGTCCCGTCACCGGCCTCGGCGGAGAGGATCACCTCGTGCTGGCGGCGCAGCCGGGCGAGGTCCAGTTCGGTGGCGCGCAGGGCGGCACTGCCGGCGGCCTCGGCCTCCAGCGCGATGCGTGCCTCGTAGATCTCCACGACGTCCTCGGCCGTACCGGAGCGGACCCGGAACCCGCGCTGGGCGCGTTCCAGCAGACCGTCGTGCTCCAACAACGCGAGGGCTTCGCGCATGGGGGTCCGCGAGACGCCGTAGTCGCTGCTCAGCACGGTCTCCATCAGCGCCGAACCGGGAGGGAACCGGCCCTCCATGACGTCCCGGCGCAGCCGCCAGTACAGCTCCGAACCCGAGGGCGGGACCTCGGCGGGGGCGGTCTGCGTCTCGGGTGCGGACGCGGACGGGGTGTGTCGCGGCATGGCGGTCCTCGACCGGTCGACGGGACCCGGCCCGGCGGCCGGGCGGCAACCGGAACCGGGGGTGCGGATACGGACAGGAAAGACAGTACAGGAAACGTATTCATACGTATACGCTCTTGTCTCGTCGCCTCGATGTGAGCGGGCGACGATCTGCCCCGGGCGGGCGCACGGTCACGCGCGACCGCCACGGGATCCCCTCCCCCGGCCCCCCGGTCTGCCGGTCTTCGGCACCGGGCCTGTACGAAAGGCGGCGGCATGACGCAGGGCACGCCCGGCACCCACGGCGGAGACGTGCACGGCGGGGGCCCGTTGATCGGCGCCGGTGAACTCGCCCGCCTGCTTGCGGGAGATGCGGCGTCCCCGGCAGGAGAGGCCGGCCGCCGCGTACTGCTTCTCGATGCGAGCGTCGCGCTCGCGCAGCCCGAGCACGACGGCGACTACCGGGCCGACTCGGGTGCCGCCGCCTGGGCCGAGGGCCACATACCGGGTTCACGGCACGTGGACCTGCTGACCCGGTTCACGGACAGGACGGCGCGCTACCACTTCGCCCACCCCTCCCGCGAGGCGGTCCGGCGGGAACTCGCCTCGCTGGGCGCCACCGAGGACACCACCGTCGTCCTCTACGACCAGGGTCCGCTGCAGTGGGCGGCCCGGCTGTGGTGGGTCCTGCGGGATGCCGGGGTGACGGCGCGCGTCCTGGACGGCGGACTGCCGGCCTGGGCGGGGGCCGGCTTCCCCGTGACCCCGGCGGCCGGCCAGGACACCACGGAGCCGGCCACAGGCACCGCGGCCGCGGCAACCACCCCCTTGATCCCACCAGGCGACCCCTTCCCCCGCGCGTCGGCAGGCGACGCCGGCCGGCCGTCACTGTGGATCGGCAAGGAAGACGTCCGCGCCGTCAGCGAGGGACACGCCCCCGGCACGCTCGTGTGCGCGCTGGGCACCGCGCACTTCGAGGGCACCACCCCGACCCGCTACAGCAG
Organism: Streptomyces sp. SYSU D01066-1; assembly: GCF_054956795.1. Taxonomy (NCBI): domain Bacteria; kingdom Bacillati; phylum Actinomycetota; class Actinomycetes; order Kitasatosporales; family Streptomycetaceae; genus Streptomyces; species Streptomyces sp. SYSU D01066-1. The sequence goes on from NZ_JBUDHV010000041.1 coordinate 20,269, forward strand.
GCGGGGCCGCATCCCCGGCAGTGTGAGCCTGCCCGCCCAGGACGCCGTGGCCTGCGACGGACGGCTGCTGGACGGCGCCGGACTCGGCGCCTACGCGGAGCGGCTGGCGCACGGCGCCGCGGGCCCGGTCGTCCTGTACTGCGGCGGCGGCATCTCCGCCTCCCTCACCGCGCTCGCCCTCACCCTGGCCGGGCGGGAAGAAGTGGTCATGTACGACGGCTCACTGGAGGAATGGACCGTCGATCCAGAACGCCCTGTACTGACCGGCCCCCACTGACCGGCACCACCGACCGGGGCGAGGCCCGTCATCTTTTCCCCGGTCCTGCAGGAGGGCCGCTGGCCTCCGGGCCCGGCATGGCTGTTGCCCCCTGTCGACGAGATGACCTGGGGGTGGTGTCACCGGGTCCGAGCGGCGCCGTCACAGACGCTGATCACAGGTCCGGCCACCGCCCGGCCGGGCGCAATGCCAGGCCGCTCACGGGCGGCAGGTCTGCATGACGTGGACGCGCGAGAACGCCCCCGACCGCCGAGGCCGGCACGCACCGACGCATGTGGGGACACGGTGATCAGCATCGACGGGGTGGGCGTCTTCCTGGGGCTGGACGTCGGCAAGCAGACGCATCACGGCCACGGCCTGACCCCGGCCGGGAAGAAGGTGTCCGACAAGCAGCTGCCGAACAGCGAACCGAAGCCGCGGGCTGTCTTCGACAAGCTCACGGCCAAATCCGGCACCGTCCTGGTGGTCGTGGACCAGCCCGCCTCCATCGGCGCCCTCCCACTGACCGTCGCCCGCCACACCGGCTGCCAGGTCGCCCACCTGCCCGGACTGGCGATACGACGGATCGCCGGCCTCTACCCGGGCGAGGCCAAGACCGACGCGAAGAACACTGTGGTCATCACGGACGCTGCCCGCACCATGCCCCACACCCTGCGCACCCTCGACCTGACCGATGAGGTCACCGCGGAACTGGCCATGCTGGCCGGCTTCGACCAGGACCTCACAGGCTCGGTCACCGTCTTCTCCGAGGACAATGCCAGCGCGACCGCGTCCCGCTTGAACTCGGCCGTGTACCGCTTGCTCGTGTCGCTCTTCGTGCTCACTTACCCGGACTGCTTCCTCCAGGACCCGACATCCCAGCAAGCGGCTGTCCAACTCAAAGGAGGGACTTCACCCGCAGCCCAACAGGCGTGCCACTCACAAGTGAAGCTGACCGAGCCCCAGCCTACGCCCATCGTGCGCACGGGTGCGGTCCGCCGCGCGGCTGTCGAGACGGTCCTGGAGAAGCTACCCGCGCTGCCCCTTCGTTCCGCGTGTTCAAGTGTCAAGCGGCGCCGTCCAGTTCGCGGGCCCGGTGAACGAACGCCTCGTGCAGGTCCTGCGCGGCCTGTGGCACGGAGTCCGCCTTGCGGCGCTGGAGCGTGAGCAGAACCCGGGGGACGTCACCGGCGAGCGGACGGTAGGTGATGGTGCCGATCCGCTGCAAGGGGTCGCCGACCACGCTGAAGTCCGGCAGGACGGTCACCCCGAGCCCTTCGGCCACCATCAGCTTGCCCATCTCCGCGCCGTCCGTCGAGTAGGAGAAGGCCGGGACCGCGCCGCCCAGCAGCCGGTGTACCAGGCGGTGCATGACGTAACCGGAGCGCATCGCGACCAGCGGCTCCGCCAACAGGTCCGGGACGGTCACGACGGAGCGCGAGGCGAGCGGACTGTCGGGCCGCATGCACACCACGGGCCGGCCCCGCAGCAGCCGGGTGGAGTCCAGGCCGGCGGGTATGTCGTCGCCCTCGAGGTGGTTGACGAGTCCGAGGTCGAAGGCACCCTCGGACAGGGCCCGCTGGATCTCCATCTGCTGCGCCCCCACCACCTCGACCTGGGTCAACGGATGCTCCGCCCGGAACGTCCGCACCGCCGGCACGAGCAGCGACACGGTGGCCGCGTTCACCGTGCCGACCCGCACCATGCGGCTGATCCGGTGCTGCTCCCCGGCCGCGGCGCGCAGCCGGTCCACCGCCTCCAGCACCCGCACGATGTGCGGCAGCAGCTCCCTGCCCTCCGCGCTCATCGTCGCCCCGGACCGCTTGCGGTCCAGGAGGTCGACTCCCAGCTCCCGTTCCAGGTTCCGGACGGTCTCGCTCAGTGCGGGCTGCGAAAGACGCAATTCCTCCGCCGCCCGGCGCAGCGAACCGAGCCGGGTCACCGCGGCTATGTATTCGAGCTGTTCGGTTCGCATTCCGTCATCGTGCGTGCGAATTGACGGGCCGTTCAAGGGTTTCCCTGTCACAGGTTCGTGAAATCCCATGGTCAGCGGCCTGGAATGAGTTGGGTTTCCCTTGACGGCCCGTGCGGTGGCCTGCCACCATCGACGCATGAAGAAGCGACTGGGACTCACGCGGCGACGCCATGTCGACCTCGCACGCGTCTCCAGCGCCTCCTGTCGCGCCGCGGCCTGATCTGCGATCCGCCGCCTTCTTCCACCACGTTCGTACCGGCTGACCGGCTCACCCGCCCGCTGAGCGACCGGCCCGGCCCCGGCGCGGCGTGCCGTCACAGGCCGGCCCGGCTCCCCTGGTGGATCCGCGCCATAAGCCCTGCCCCGCGCTCTGCCCCGAGCCCACGCATATCACCCGTGCATTCTCATGTACCGTAACAGGAGTTCCACATGCCCGCGCCCGTGAAATTCGCCTACTGGGTACCCAATGTCAGCGGCGGTCTGGTCACCAGCACCATCGAACAGCGCACCGACTGGGGATACGAATACAATCGGGAACTCGCCGTGCTCGCCGAGAACAACGGATTCGAGTACGCCCTCAGTCAGGTCCGGTACATGGCCAGTTACGGCGCCGAGTACCAGCACGAGTCGACCAGCTTCAGCCTGGCCCTGCTGCTCGCCACCGAGCGGCTGAAGGTCATCGCCGCCGTGCACCCCGGTCTGTGGCATCCCGGCGTCCTCGCCAAGCTCGGCGCCACCGCCGACCACCTCTCCCGGGGCCGCTTCGCCGTGAACGTCGTCAGCGGCTGGTTCAAGGGGGAGTTCACGGCGCTCGGTGAGCCCTGGCTGGAGCACGACGAACGCTACCGGCGCGCCGAGGAGTTCATCCAAGCCCTGCGCCAGATCTGGACGGAGGACCACACCGAGCTGGCCGGCGACTTCTACCGGCTGCGCGACTTCTCCCTCAAGCCCAAACCGCTCAACACCCCCGAGCGTCCGCACCCCGAGATCTTCCAGGGCGGCAACTCCACCGCGGCCCGTGCCATGGCCGGACGGGTCTCCGACTGGTACTTCTCCAACGGCAGGGACTTCGACGGCGTCGTCGAGCAGCTCAACGACGTCCGCGCCGCCGCCCTCCAGGCCGGACGCACCGCACCGAGGTTCGGCCTGAACGGCTTCCTCATCGCCCGGGACACCGAGGCCGAGGCCCGCGACACGCTGCGCGAGATCGTCGCCAAGGCGGACCGGGAGGCCGTGGACGGCTTCGGCGCCGCGGTCAAGCAGGCCGGGCGGTCCACCGCCGACGGCAAGGGTATGTGGGAGGACTCCGCCTTCGAGGACCTCGTCCAGTACAACGACGGTTTCCGCACCGGTCTGATCGGCACCCCCGAGCAGGTCGCCGAGCGGATCGTCGCGTACCGCAGGCTCGGCGTCGACCTGCTGCTGCTCGGCTTCCTCCACTACCACGAGGAGGTCGCCTACTTCGGCGAGCGGGTGCTGCCGCTGGTGCGCGAGCTGGAGGCGCAGCTCGGCGACGACGAGCCGGAGCCCGTGACCGTATCCGCCTGACCGTCCGTACCCGAACCACGTCCGCCAGCCATCTCCACCGCCCGCCTACACCGACCACGCCCACCCGCCGCAACAACGCGCACCACGAAAGAGGTCACCGCATGAGCACCTCCGTCCTCCCCGACTGGGCGACCCGTCCCGTCCCGCGAAACGCCGAGGAGTGGATCGCCCGCGCCACCGAGGTCGCCTCGGTCCTCGCCACCGACGCCGCCGCCCGCGACCGGGCCGGTGCCACCCCCTACGCCGAGGTCCAGCTGTTGAAGGACTCCGGCCTGGTCACCCTGCTGGGCCCGGTCGAACACGGAGGCGCGGGGGAGAACTGGATCACCGCCTACCGGGTGGTCCGCGAGGTCGCCAAGGCCGACGGCTCCATCGGCCAGCTCCTGGGCTACCACTACCTGTGGAACTGGGCGGCCCGGCTGGTCGGCACGCGTGAGCAGTGGGAGCACGTCGAGGCCGAGGCCGCCCGCAACCGTTGGTTCTTCGGCGGGGCCGTCAACCCGCGGGACACGGACGTCGTCGTGACCGAGGACGGCGACGAGCTGGTGTTCACCGGCCGCAAGACGTTCTCCACGGGCAGCAAGGTCTCCGACGTCACCGTCCTGGAAGGTGTCTTCGAGGGCACCGACCGGCACGTCTTCGCGATCGTGCCCTCCGACAGCCCGGGCCTGACCTTCCACGACGACTGGGACAACATCGGCCAGCGGCTCACCGAGAGCGGCGGGGTCACCCTCGACGGGGTCCGCACCCCCTGGTCGTCGGCGGCCGGCTACGTCGACGGCGAGTTCACCCCCCGCGTCTACAACACCCTCAACGTCCCCACCATCCAGCTGGTCTTCGTCAGCTTCTACCTCGGCATCGCGGGCGGTGCCCTGCAGACCGCGGCCACCTACACCCGGGAGAAGTCCCGGTCCTGGCTGCACGGCGGTTACGACCGCGCCGTCGACGAGCCGTACGTCATCGACACCTACGGCGACCTCACCTCGAAACTGTGGGCGGTGGAAGCCCTCGCCGACGCCGTCGCCGCCGAGGGCCAGCGGCTGCACGACGACCCCGACGCGGTCACCGAACAGGCGCGCGGCGAGTTCGAGGTCCGGGTGGCCGCGGTCAAGGCCCGTGCCACCGATGTCGCCCTGGAGATCTCCAGCCGGATCTTCGAGGTCACCGGCGCCCGCTCCACCGCCACCGCCGAGGGCCTGGACCGCTTCTGGCGCAACGTCCGCACCCACACCCTGCACGACCCCGTCGCCTACAAGCGGCACGAGGTCGGCCGCTGGGTTCTCGAGGGCACGCTGCCCGAGCCCACCTGGTACTCCTGACCGCCACGGGGCGCCGCACCCGGGTGCGGCGCCCCGCCTTCCCGAATCGAGAAGCCCATGGCCACCGTCCTGTCCGTCTCCGGCAGCCCCTCCGCCTCCTCCCGCACCAACCGCCTGCTGCGCCACCTCGACCGGCGGCTGACCGCCCAGGGCCACCAGGTGATCCCGCTCGACGTCCGTGCGATCCCCGGTGAGGCCCTGCTCGGCGCGGACTTCCGGCATCCCGCGATCGTCGAGATCACCGAGTTGTTCGCGGCGGCGGACGGGGTCGTGGTCGGCACCCCCGTGTACAAAGCCTCCTACTCCGGGGTGCTGAAGGCGCTGCTGGACCTGCTCCCGCAGTACGCGCTGGCCGACAAGACCGTGCTGCCGCTGGCCACCGGCGGGTCCACCGCGCACGTCCTCGCCGTCGACTATGCGCTGCGGCCGGTGCTCAGCTCGATGGGCGCCGCGCACATCGTGCAGGGCTGGTTCACCCTCGACACGGACATCACCGTGGACGAGGACGGCTCCGTGACCGTCGCTCCGGCCGGCGCGGCGGCGCTGAGCCGGGTCGTGGACCAGTTCTCCGCGGCCCTGCACCGTACTCCCCTGCTGACTTCGGCGGGCTGAGCCATGACCGCACACGTCATCGCCGACGACGCCGAGGCCCTCAAGGTCGCCGCGGCACTGGCCGAGGAGTTCCGGACGGGTGCCGCCGAGCGCGACGCCGAGCGCCGGCTGCCGCGCGCCGAACTCGACCGGCTCTCCAGGTCAGGTCTGCTCGCCGTCACCGTCCCCGCGGAGCACGGCGGCGCCGACGTCTCGGCCGTCACCCTCGCCGAGGTCTTCCGGCTGCTGGCCACCGCCGACGCCAGCATCGCGCAGATCCCGCAGAGCCACTTCGCCTACGTCAACGTCATCCGCCGCCAGGGCACCGCCGAACAGCAGGCGTTCTTCTCCGCCGAACTCCTCGCCGGGCGGCGGCTGGGCAACGCCCAGTCGGAGGCGGGCACCCGGCACGTCCAGGACTTCCGTACCCGCCTGACGCCCCGGCCGGACGGCTTCTTCCTCCTGAGCGGCGTCAAGAACTACTGCACCGGCGCCCTGTTCGCCCACTGGATCCCCGTCCTGGCCCTCGCCGAGGACGACCGGCTGCACGTGGCCTACGTGCCGAGCGAGGCGCCGGGGGTCACGGTCGTGGACGACTGGGACGGCCTCGGCCAGCGCACGAGCGCCAGCGGCACCGTACGGCTGGCGGACGTGATCGTTCCCGCCGACCGGGTCCTGCCCCACCACCTCACCTTCGAGGGGCCGCAACTGCACGGCGCCGTCGCACAGTTGCTGCACGCCGCGATCGACGCCGGCATCGCCCGGGGAGCACTCGACGAGGCGGCCGGCTTTGTCCGCACGAAGAGCCGCCCCTGGTTCGAGAGCGGTCTGGAGACGGCCGCCGAGGATCCCCTGCTGATCCAGCGCTTCGGTGAACTCGCCATCGGGGTACGGGCGGCAGAGGCGCTGCTGCGGGAAGCGGCGCGTACCGTGGATGCCGCCCGTGCCGACCTGACCGACGACACGGCGGCGGCCGCGTCGATCGCCGTGGCCACCGCCAAGGTCCAGGCCGCGCAGAGCGCGGTGGAGGTCGCGAACGCCCTCTTCGAGGTCTCCGGCACCCGGTCGGCGCTCGCCTCCCTCAACCTGCACCGTCACTGGCGCGACGCCCGCACCCACACCCTGCACGACCCGGTGCGCTGGAAGATCCAGCACATCGGACGCCACGTCCTCACCGGCGCCCGGCCGCCCCGCCACGGCCTGCTGTGACCTCCTCGCCCGAGACGCGCCCGGCCGGCGCGGCCCTACTGCTTCCCCACACGGAGACCGACGTGTCCCTCACCTTCCACTGGTTCCTGCCCACCAACGGAGACAGCCGCGACGTCGTCGGCGGCGGCCACGGCACGCCCGCCAGGTCCCTGGGCCGGAGCCGGCCGCCGACGGTCGCCTACCTGAGCCAGATCGCCCGCGCCGCCGAGAGCCTGGGCTTCGAGGGTGCGCTCACCCCGACCGGCGCCTGGTGCGAGGACGCCTGGCTGACCACCGCGATGGTCGCCCAGCACAGCGAGCGGCTGAAGTTCCTGGTCGCCTTCCGCCCCGGCCTGACCTCCCCCACGCTCGCCGCGCAGATGGCCGCCACCTTCCAGCAGCAGACCGGAGGCCGGCTCCTGCTCAACGTCGTCACCGGCGGCGAGAGCCACGAACAGCGCGCCTACGGCGACTTCCTCGGCAAGGACGACCGCTACCGCCGTACCGGGGAGTTCCTGGAGATCGTCCGGGCCCTGTGGGAGGGCAGGACCGTCGACGCGCACGGTGAGCATCTGCGGGTCCAGGACGCGAGACTGGCCAGGTTGCCCGACCCGGTGCCCGAGGTGTACTTCGGCGGTTCCTCGCCGATCGCGGGCGACATCGCGGCCCGGCACAGCGACGTGTACCTCACCTGGGGCGAGCCGCCGGCCCAGGTCGCCGAGAAGATCGCCTGGGTGCGCGGCCTCGCGGCGGCCCAGGGGCGCACCGTGCGTTTCGGCATCCGGTTGCACGTCATCACCCGGGACACCTCCGAACAGGCGTGGGCCGAGGCCCGCCGCCTGCTGGCCGGATTCGACGAGGCCACCGTGCGGTCCGTGCAGACGGGACTGGCCCGCAGCGAGTCCGAGGGCCAGAAGCGCATGCTGGCCCTGCACGGGGGCAGCACCGACCGGCTGGAGATCCACCCCAACCTGTGGGCCGGCATCGGCCTGGTGCGGGGTGGAGCGGGCACCTCCCTGGTCGGCAGCCACGAGGAGGTCACCGAACGGATCAGGGAGTACGCCGCTCTGGGCATCGAGGAGTTCGTGCTCTCCGGCTACCCCCACCTGGAGGAGGCGTACTGGTTCGGTGAGGGCGTCCTGCCCCGACTGGCCGCGGCGGGGCTGTGGACACCCCCGCCCGGCACGCCCGCCACCGCTGCCGCCAGCGTGCCGTTCGCCGGCTGACCGTGCCGGGGCGGCCACGCCCGCACGGCTGAATCGGTCGTCCGCGCGACAGGCACGGCTTCGGGCCCGTGGAGGCCGGCATGGTGTCCGGCAGTGAGTTGTTGTCGGGCGAGGCGGGCGGCCTACGGGGTCCCAGGACGTGCTTCTCCAACCGCAGACGCGGGGGAAAGGTACTGCACGCACCGGGTCAGCTTGCGGACGGGACTTCCGTACGGTCTCGCACGATGATCTTGCCGAACTTCTCACCGCGCAGCATTCCCAGGAACGCGTCCACGATGTGCTCGAAGCCGTCGACCACCGTCTCGTCCAGAGCGAGCCGCCCGCTCCTCAGGTGTGGCACCGCGAACTCGTACAGCTCTTCCCGCACATCACGGCAGTCGCGGTCCAAGCAGCCCTCCATGCGGAGGCTCTTCTCCACGATATCCGCGTAGTCGAAGCGCGGCGACGTACGAGGGGTGTTGTACTGGCTGGTCGTGCCGACGCGGACGATGCGCCCGAACTCGCGCAGTGCTCCCACCGCCGCGGCCAGTTGCTCGCCGCCGACGTTGTCGACGAACACGTCGATGCCGCCTGGCGCGACCTTGCCGAGCAGGTCGGCGGCGGTTGTTCCGTCCTGGTAGTCGAAGACGGCGTCATAACCCACGTCCCGCGTGAGGCGGCCGGCCTTCTCCGCCGGTCCCGCGCTGTCCACGAGCCGTCGGCGCCGAGCAGTCCGGCGAACCGCCCGGCCGCCGTGCCACCCCGCCCGCCGCTGCCGGCACGAACAGGTCCTCGTCTTCCTGGAGCCGGGCGATCGGGGTGAGGCCCGCATAGGCGGTCGGACCGGTGCCGCCGTTCACCACTCCTGTGCGGCGGTCAGGATCCGCCCTGCGGAAACCGGCGCCGTCGACGACGGCGGGTAGGGCAGGAGCTCTGGTCGCCGGCCCGGCCCGGCCGGGTCGGTGCAGGTGGACGACGCGCGGGTGACCGGCCGCACGGAGCGGGGCGACGGCGACCTTCTCCACGACAGCTCGATGCCCGGCGGGGCTGCGGGGAGCGGTGCCCGCGGCCGACGCCGCGGGAGGTTCCGCGAGGGCCTATCGGCCGGGAGGCGCGGTCGACTCCCGCCACACCACCTGGGTGATCGGGCCGTCGTCCGCAGGCTCCGGCTCCCCGCGCAGTACGGCCAGCAGCCGCCCGACGGCACGCCGGCCGAGGCGCTCGTGGTCGACCCTGACGCTGGTGAGCGAGGGCATCATCACGGCGCCGAGCGGATTGTCGTCCCAGCCGGTGACGCTGAGGTCCTCCGGCACGCGCCAGCCGCGCTCCAGGGCGCCGCGGACGGCGCCGGCCGCCAGCAGGTCGTTCGCGCCGATCACCGCGGTGACGCCGCTGTCGGCCGGGAGGTCCAGGATGCCGCGGCGCGCGGTCTTTGCGGACCAGGCGCACTCCAGCACGGCGTACGACTCCAGCCCCAGGCGCGCGATCGTCTCCAGGTAGACCTGGCGGCGGGAACGGGCCGAGGTGTGCGCGGGGTCCCCGGCCAGGTGGACGAAGCGCCGGTGCCCCTGCCGCGCCAGGTGCTCGACGATCTCCGCCGTCGTGGTGGCGTCGGCGAGTTCCCCGATGCTGCGCATCCGGTCGTCGTACTCGGCGCAGACCACGATGGGGATACCGCCGCTCAGCGCCCGTTCGGGGAGGGCGGGCAGCGGCGTCAGGGCGAGGATGCCCTCGAAGACGCCGTAGTCGGCGAGTTCGAGGACGCGACGGTCCCGGGACTCCATGGGGTCGCCCAGGATGACGACCTCGACGTCGTACCCGGCCTCGCGGGCCGCCTCGGTGGCGCCGGAGAACAGTTCCAGGGAGCTGATCGCGGTCCCGGAGGGCATGAGGACCGCCAGCCGGCCGGTCTTGCGGTTGCGCATGGCCCTGGCCGCCAGGTTGGGCCGGTAGTCGAGCTGGGTGATGGCCAGCCGGATGCGCTCCTGCAACGCCTGGTTGATCGTGCTGTCGGACCGCAGGTAGCGCGAGACCGTCTGGTGCGACACCCCTGCCAGCCGTGCGACCTCTCTGATCGTCGGCCGCCGCGTCGGCGCTTGACCACTCACCCGGTCGGTCCCCCCCTGTCCAGTCGCGGCACGGTTCGTGGGCTGTCCACAGCCCGCCGCCGACACCCGCTCCCCCTGGGGGGCGGGGCACGTCGGGCTCCGAGGCTACCAATACGCCCGTCTTCCGTTCACCGCTTGGTGATCGTTCACTCATGGGAGTGCACTGGTTGATGCGCGGAGGATTGACGGCTCATGGGAGCGCCCCTAGGGTCTCCCTCGCGTTCGGGTGACCGTTCACTACCGATCCACTGAGCACTGCCCCGACCCGCAAGCACGGTGATTCCCGCACCCCTGTCCGGCTTCGCTCCGGCCGAGCGCTCCCTCGGCCGGCACCTGGCAAAGGCCGCCCGCCGCGGTGTCCGCCGACGGGAGCGGCATGTCGGTGTATTGCCCGGCCGCTGCTCCACGAGCGCACCCGGCGGTCCGGCACACCCGTCCCCGCCCGTTCCGCCGCGCGCCTTCCCCGCTCACCACCTCCCTCCACCCGCAACCCGCCCTCCCCGCCAGGCTGGACGAGCCTGCCCTTCCCGAAGGATGAGAGCCGTGAACGACCATCCGGTGCCGAGCACCCGAGAACCGCTCACCCCAGGCCCCGTCGCGTCCCGTCGGCGCTCCGCGCGTCCCTCGCCCCGCACCACTGGGTGTGAGGGGACCGCGCCGTGAGCATCGCCGGACTCCGCCGTGCCTCCGCGCGGCGCCCGCGGGAGCTGTCCCGCACCGAGCGCCGGTCGGGGAAGCGGGACGACAAGGCGGCGGCCGTCTTCCTGCTGCCGTGGACGATCGGGCTGGTGGGTCTGACCGCCGGCCCGATGCTGGTCTCGCTCTACTTGGCCTTCACCGACTACAACCTGCTCCAGGACGCCCGCTTCACGGGCCTGGACAACATCACGCACATGGTGCACGACACCCGTCTGCACCAGTCCCTGAAAGTCACCTTCAGCTACGTGGCGTTCGGGGTGCCCTTGCAACTCGCCGTCGCCCTGGGGCTGGCCCTGGCGCTGGACCGCGGGCTGCGCGGCCTGGCCTTCTACCGCTCCGCGCTGTACCTGCCGTCCCTGCTCGGCGGCAGTGTCGCCATCGCGGTGCTGTGGCGGGTCGTCTTCGGCGACGACGGTCTGGTCAACGACGTCCTCAGGGTGTTCGGCGTCGCCTCGCGCAGCTGGGTGGGCGATCCGGGCACCGCCCTGGGCACCGTGATCCTGCTGCACGTGTGGACCTTCGGCTCCCCCATGGTGATCTTCCTGGCCGGGTTGCGTCAGATACCCCGTGAGTACTACGAGGCCGCGTCCACGGACGGAGCCTCCGTCTGGCGGCAGTTCCGGTCGATCACCCTGCCGCTGCTGACACCGATGATCTTCTTCAACCTGGTGCTCGGCGTCATCGGCTCCTTCCAGTCCTTCACCCAGGCGTTCGTCGTCTCGGGCGGCACCGGCGGGCCGGCCGACTCCACCCTCTTCTACACGCTCTACCTCTACCAGGAAGGCTTCGGTTCCTTCCGGATGGGTTACGCCTCCGCGCTCGCCTGGCTGCTGCTGGTCATCGTCGGAGTCTTCACCGCCATCAACTTCTGGGCCTCGAAGTACTGGGTGTTCTATGACGACTGACAACCTGCCCCATGACCTCGCGGTGGCACCGGCCACCGCGGCCCCCGTACGCCGACGCAGGCTGCGCCGCGCCTCCCCCGTCCTGCGGCACGCGCTCTTCATCGCCATGGTGGTCGTGGCGCTGTACCCGGTGCTGTGGATGGCGGTCAGTTCCCTGCGTCCGGACGACTCCATATTCACCGACTCCGGCATCTTCCTGGACACGTTCGCCGTCGAGAACTACGGCAACGGCTGGAGCGCGCTGACCCACCCCTTCGGTACGTACCTGGTCAATTCGGCGGTGGTGGTGCTCGGCGCGGTCATCGGCAACCTGCTCGCCTGCTCCATGACCGCCTACGCCTTCGCCCGGCTGAGCTTCCGCTTCAAGCGAACCGCCTTCGCGGTCATGCTGCTCACCATCATGCTGCCGATCCACGTGGTGATCGTGCCGCAGTACGTGCTCTTCGCCCAGCTCGGCTGGATCAACAGCTTCCTGCCGCTGGTCGTGCCGAAGTTCCTCGCCACGGACGGGTTCTTCATCTTCCTGATGGTCCAGTTCATCCGCGGTCTGCCGCGCGAGCTGGACGAGGCCGCCCGGATCGACGGGGCCGGCCACCCGAGGATCTTCCTGCGCATCATCCTGCCGCTGATGACGCCGACCCTGGCGACCGCGGCAATCTTCACGTTCATCTGGACCTGGGGTGACTTCTTCACCCAGCTGATCTTCCTGACCGACCCCGCCATGTACACGGTCCCGGTCGCCCTGCGGTCGTTCGTGGACGCCCAGTCGGACTCGTCGTACGGGTCGCTGTTCGCCATGAGCGTCCTGTCCGTCATCCCGGTCCTGCTGGCCTTCGCCTTCGGCCAGCGCTACCTCATCCGTGGCATCGCCACGACCGGCGGCAGGTGGGCGCGGCCCGCTCACCGTCATCGCGAAAGGAAGAGACATGGTGTTCCAGCGCACGGGCCGCGCAGTGGCCCGCACGCTCCTGGCCGCCGCACTGGCCGCCCTCGCCCTCACCGGCTGCGCGGTCGGCAAGGACACCGGCCCCGACCGGCTGAGCGAGGGCCCAGTCACTCTCCGTCTGGACTGGTGGGGCAGTGACGAACGGCAACGGCTCACAGCGGAAGCAGTCCGGCTCTTCGAAGAGAAGTACCCCCGGATCGACGTCGAGCTGGAGTACTCCGACTGGACCGGCTACTGGGACCGGCTGGCCACCATGGCGGCGGCCGGAAACCCGCCGGACGTCATCCAGATGGACCAGCTCTACCTGTCCTCGTACGCCGGCCGCGGAGCCCTCCTCGACCTGGACGAGTCCAAGTACCTCGACCGGGACCGGCTCTCCGCGAAGGTGCTCGACACCGGCCGCTACAAGGGCACCCTGTACGCGGTCCCGAGCACCGTCACCGTCACCGGGATCGCCGTCAACACCACGATCCTCGACCGGCTCGGCCTCGAACTGCCCGACACCCGGACCTGGACCTGGGACGACTACGACGCCTTCGCGGGGGAGATCGCCCGCGCCTCCGGCGGCGAGGTCGCCGGCACGATGCCGCTCACCGGCCAGGCGGTGCTGGAGATCTTCGCCCGCCAGCGCGGCGACCAAGTCTTCAGCGCCGACGGCCGTGTCGCCCTGCCGGCGAAGACCCTGATCGCCTTCTGGAACAGCAACACACGGCTGATCAAGGCCAAGGCCACGCTGAGCGCCTCCCGACTGGCGGACGCCGCCGCACTCCCCCTCGACCAGTCACCGCTCGCCACCGGCAAGACCGCGATGTCCCCCGTCTTCGCCAACCAGCTCTCCGCCTACGCCGCGGCCAGCGGAGGAGACACGTTCACCATGGTCGGCCTTCCCTCCGACCCGGGGAGCGCAGCCAGGAGCCAGTACGTCAAGTCGTCGCAGTACTGGTCGGTGTCGGCCCAGACCCAGCACCCCTCGGAGGCCGCCCTGCTGGTCAACTTCCTCACCGGCGACGAGCAAGCCGCCAGAATCCTCGGAGTCGAGCGCGGGCTGCCGGCCGTCCCGGCCCTGCGCGACACGATCCGCGCCTCCCTCACCCCGGAAGACCGGAAGGCAGCCGCGTTCGTCGAGTCGGTCGAGAACGGCCCGGTCGGCTCGCCCCCCGCCATCACGCCTACGGGCGCCAGTGACTTCGAGACCGCCCTCACCAGGTACGGGCAGGAGGTCATGTTCGGCCAGCGGACGGCCGACGACGCGGCCAGGGCTTTCCTCAAGGAAACCGCGGACAAGATCTACTCCGCCGGAGGCTGACCCGCTCCTGACCGTCCCGCGCACACCCCCATCACACGCCCACGCACCACCCACCATGTCATGGAGTCACACATGCTCACGGGTTCCGCCCCGTCCGCCCGCTCCCTGCCCCGGCAGGAAGGCGGGAACCGCCCACGCCGCTACGCCGTTTACGGCACCGGGCACCGGGCCTCGATGTACATCGACGCGATGCTGCACGACTTCGCCGACGTGGCCGAGCCCGTCGCCTGGTGCGATCCCAACGACACCCGCATGAGCCACTACACCACCCTGGCCCGGGCGGCCGGCCGTGCCCCGGCGCACTACCACCCCGACCAGTTGGAGGCGATGCTCCGCCGGGAGCGGATCGACGTCCTCATCGTCTGCTCCCCCGACCACACCCACGCCGACGCCGTCCGCACGGCCCTGCGCGCCGGGGCCGACGTCGTCTGCGAGAAGCCGCTGACCATCGACGAGGCGGGCCTGCGCGCCATCGAGGAAGCGGCGGCCGGCTCCGAGGACCGGCTCACCGTCACCTTCAACTACCGTTACTCGCCCCGCAACTCGGCCCTCAAGCAGGTCATCGCGGACGGTGCGATCGGCAAGGTGCTCTCCGTCCACTTCGAGTGGCTCCTCGACACCGTGCACGGGGCGGACTACTTCCGCCGCTGGCACCGGCAGAAGTCATCCTCCGGCGGACTCGCCGTACACAAGGCCACCCACCACTTCGACCTGGTCAACTGGTGGCTCGACGACACGCCCCGCACCGTCCACGCCCTGGGCGGCCTGCGGTTCTACGGCGACCAGGGCGCCGGCCGCCCGGCAGGTCCGCGCCCGGCCCTGGGCCGCGACGCCGCCGCCGACGACCCCTACGGGTTCGACATGTCCGGTGACGACCACCTGCGCAGCCTCTATCTGGACGCCGAAGCGGAAGACGGATACCTGCGCGACCGCGACGTCTTCGACCAAGACATCGACATCGAGGACACCCTCAGCGTCCTCGTCGGCTACCGCGGCGGCTGCTCCATGGCCTACTCCCTGACCGCCCACAGCCCCTGGGAGGGCTACCGCGTCAGCGTCAACGGCTCCCGCGGCCGGGCCGAACTGGAGGTGGTCGAACGCGCCCACGTGGCGTCGGGAGCGGCCTCGGACCTCCTCGCCTGGCGCACCGGTGTTCCCGACGACGCGCCTCCCGCGCGCCCCGCCGTCGACCCGAGCGTCGCCCCCGGCTCCGGCCCCGCCGCCGACGGTACCCGCACCGAAGGCAGCCGGTTCGTCGTCCAACAGCACTGGGGCATCGCGCGGGAGATCCCCATCGAGGAGAACAGCGGAGGACACGGCGGCGGTGACGGTCTGCTGCTCGTGGACGTCTTCCGCGGCGCGGGCGAAGACCCGCTCCGGAGGCGGGCCAGCTACGAGGACGGGCTGCACAGTGTCGCCGTCGGTGTCGCCGTCAACCGCAGCCTGCGCACCGGGCGCCCCGTGCGCATCACCGACCTGGGCCTGGGCCGAGGATGAGGCCGGCTCTCCCGCAGGCCGTCAGCGAGAAGAGAGGAACAGCAGTCATGACAGAACCGAGACGCTCGACGAGACGCCTTCTCCTACCGCTCGCCGGTATGGCGATGGTCATCGCCGCGGGACCCGCGGCACCGGCACAGACGCCGCCGAAGGCACCGGCACACGCCTCCTTCACCGGATACACCGGCAAAGGCGCCCTGGAGGCCGAAGGCCGGGAGATCGTCGAGAACGGTGCTCTTCGCGTCGTGAAGGGCGCGGCTCCGGCGAGCCGCCGGGGCTCCACGTACTACGTGGACTCCGCGCGCGGGAACGACGCCGCAGGCGGCAGATCGCCGGTGACCGCGTGGAAGACGTTCGCGCGCGTCAACGCCAAGAAGTTCCGTCCCGGTGACCGGATCCTGCTCAAGGCGGGCAGCTCGTGGTCGGCCGAGGGGAACGAGGTCGCCAAGGAGGCCTACGACTACACCCGGTGGACGGACGGCGAGCCGACGGACGTCATCGGTCCCGAGCCGACCTCGCTCCTGTCGCCGCGGGGCTCCGGTGAGGCCGGCAGGCCCATCGTCCTGTCGAGCTACGGCGAAGGCGCAGCCCCCGAGCTCAACGGCCGCGGCGTCGTCAATGACGTGCTGCAGCTGACCAACCAGTCCCACTGGGACATCTCGAACATCGAGATCAGCAACGTCGCCGACGGCTTCGACCCGTCGACCTTCGAACCCGGCGCGAACGAGGGAAAGCTGCCCGGTGAGGAGAACCCGAAGACCGGTGACCTGCGCGGCATCCACGTGCAGGCGGAGAACGCCAAAACGCTCACGGGCTACTCCATTCACGACGTCTTCGTCCACGACGTCGGCGGCGTCATGTGGTCGATCGGCAACAGCGGACTCGACCGCTCGAAGCGTACCGGCGGCATCCTCTTCGAAGGACTCAAGGGCGACGCGCACACGGTCTCGCAGCTCTCCGGCATCACGGTGCAGGACAACGTCATCGCCAACACCGCTTTCGCGAACGTCGCCTTCAAGCAGTTCTCCGGCATGGGCACGAACCGCTACAAGGACGTCGAACCCGGCTGGGGCGACCGTGCGGCGGGCAAGGCCGCGACCGACGGCACCGTCATCGAGGACCCCGACTGGCGTCCCCACCACGACATCGAGATCTCGGGGAACTACCTGACCAACCGGGACACCCAGTACGGCTGGGACTCGCTCTACCTGACCAGCGTCCAGCGCGCGACCGTCGAGGACAACCTGATCGACGGGGCGGGGGTCTCCGGCATCGAGATGTACTACTCGGACAACGTCGTCGTCCAGAACAACGAGGTGGCCGAACTGGAGACGCGCGTCAACGCCGCCGACTCCAACGGCATCGACCCGGACCGCGGCGCGACGAACATCCTGGTCCAGGGCAACTACGTGCACGACTCCGGCGAGGGCATCCTGCTGTGCGGCTTCGGCTTCGGCACGGCGGTGGTGCGCTACAACATCATCCAGGATATCGGCAGGAACTACGTCAACCCGCACGGCGACAGCGGCGTGAACGTCATCCACAACAACCTCATGTACAACACGCGACAGCCGCTGAAGGACAACACCGTCGGGTTCTTCGAGTCCTCAGGCAGCGCCGGCACCTACCTGACCGCCAAGAACCCGCATCACGTTCTGAACAACGTGTTCGTCAACACCCGCGCAGACGTCACCGCCGCCCTGTTCCGCACCGGCTACCCAGGGGTCCGCTTCAGCAACAACGCGTACCACGGCCCGCAGGTCACCGCACCGGACGCGGACCCCGACGGCATCACCGAAGACCCCCTGCTGGGCGGGGATCCGGCCGACGACATCACGAACGCGGCCCCCGTCTCCGGCGATTCACCACTGGTCTCGGCAGGCATCCCCGTGGACCTGCCCACGATCGCGGCCGGGTTCGACGTGACCGGCATCGCCGACACCAGCCGGCTGCCGGTCCGAGTCGACTTCTTCGGCTCCCGCCTGACCACACCGCCCACCGTGGGACCGGCCTCGTAACAACCCGCTGCCGCCTCGGGCTCGCTCACCTCGAAGCGCTGCGTGTGGTGCGGTCGGCAGCAGGCGGACCTGCTGCCGACCGCATCATGGACGGTTCCGCTGACCGGCGGGCGCGGCGCGTCGCCGGTGCGGCGCCGCCCGATGACGGGGCATCCGGTGGCACCGCCAGCACGCTGTCGGGCGTTGCCCAGCCGGGGTCCTCGGGACAGCTCGTCGGGGTGGATCTCACCGTGGCGCCGCCCGGCCGCGTCGACCGGCGCAGTGAACGGCCGGAGGACGCGTCACCGGGACTCCGTCGAGTCTTCGAGGCGCGCCAGGTCGGCGGTGACCGGGCCGGCGTCGCGTTCGAACGCGACGCCGCTCGTCTCCGGTCGGCGGCGGAGGGTGAGGACTGCCGGTCAGCGAGCGGCTCGGACGCCGCCCACGCGCAGGGCGGCGCCGGTGCGGGCGGTGACGTCCTCGGCCCGGACGCCGGGGGCGGTCTCGACCAGGGCGAGGCCGCCGGGGGTGACGTCGAGGACGCCGAGGTCGGTGATGATCCGGTGGACGCACCTCTCACCGGTGAGGGGGAGGGTGCACTCGTCGAGGATCTTCGGGGTGCCGTCCTTGGCGGTGTGTTCCATGAGCACGATGACGCGGCGGGCGCCGTGCACGAGGTCCATGGCACCGCCCATGCCCTTGACCGTCTTGCCGGGGATCATCCAGTTGGCGAGGTCGCCGCGGGCGGAGACCTGCATGGCACCGAGGACGGCGGTGTCGATGTGGCCGCCGCGGATCATGCCGAAGGAGAGCGCGGAGTCGAAGAAGGCGGCGCCCGGCAGCACGGTGACGGTCTCCTTGCCGGCGTTGATCAGGTCGGGGTCGACCTGGTCCTCGGTGGGGTAGGGACCGGTGCCGAGGACGCCGTTCTCGGAGTGCAGGACGACGTGCACGCCGGACGGGAGATGGCCGGGGACCAGGGTGGGCAGACCGATGCCGAGGTTGACGTAGGAGCCGTCGGTGAGTTCCGCGGCGGCGCGCGCGGCCATTTGGTCTCGGGTCCAGCTCATGGGCGTACGGTCCTCTTCTCGACGGGCTTGTCGGCGGCCTGTTCGGCGGTGAGCGCGACGACGCGCTGGACGTAGACACCGGGCAGGTGGATCTCGTCGGGGGCCAGCTCGCCGGGCTCGACGAGTTCCTCGACCTCGGCGACGGTGACGCGGCCGGCCATGGCGGCGAGCGGGTTGAAGTTGGCGGCGGCGCGACGGAAGACGAGGTTGCCGTGCCGGTCGCCGCGCCAGGCCCGTACCAGGGCGAAGTCGGTGGTGATGCCGTGCTCCAGCACGTACGGCCGGCCCCCGAACTCCCGGGTCTCCTTGGGCGGGGAGGCGACGGCCACCTCGCCGCCGCCGGGCGCGTACCGCCAGGGCAGGCCGCCTCGTGCCACCTGGGTGCCGACGCCGGCCGGGGTGTAGAAGGCGGGGATGCCCGCGCCGCCGGCCCGCAGCCGTTCGGCGAGGGTGCCCTGCGGGGTCAGCTCCACCTCCAGCTCGCCGGTCAGATACTGGCGGGCGAACTCCTTGTTCTCGCCGACGTAGGAACCGGTGACGCGGGCGATGCGGCCGGCCGAGAGGAGGACGCCGAGGCCGCGGCCGTCCACGCCGCAGTTGTTGGACACCACCTCCAGACCGGTCGTGCCCTGTGCGTACAGGGCACGGATGAGCACTTCGGGGACGCCGCTGAGACCGAAGCCGCCGACGGCGAGCGAGGCGTCGTCGGGGATGTCGGCGACCGCCTCGGCGGCGTCGGCGCGGACCTTGTTCACGAGCTGATGTCCTCTCAGGTGGCGGCACCGGGCAGGACGGTGGACCAGCCGCCGTCGACGACCAGGTTGGCGCCGGTGATGTACGCGGCCTCCTCGGAGGCCAGGAAGACGGCGGCGTCGACCACCTCGTCGGGCGAGCCGACGCGCCCCAGGGGGATGTGCCGGGCGATGTCACGCATCGGGTGGTCCTCGGCGAGCAGATCGCCACGGGTGGCCTCGGTGTCGATCACCCCGGGGCTCACGCAGTTGGCGCGGATGCCGTACGGGGCGCCCTCCGCGGCGAGTTGCCTGGTCAGCGCGATCACCGCGCCCTTGGCGGCCGAGTGGGCGGTGCGCCGGTTGGTGAGCGAGCCGGTCAGCCCCGCGGTGGAACCCACGGTCAGCACGCAGCCGCGGCTGTCCATCAGGTGCGGCCAGGCGGCCCGGACGGTCAGCCACACCGAGTCCAGTTCGGCGCGCACGGTGAACGCGAAGTCCTCGTAGGGCTGTGAGCCGATCGCGCCGAAGCGGACGGCGCCGGCGTTGGCGTGGACGATGTCGACGCCGCCGAACGCGTCGACGGCCTCCGCCACCCACGCCCCGACGCAGTCCTCGTCGGTGACGTCCAGCGGGCCGGGCGTGAGGATCGTGCCGCCCTCCCGCGCGACGATCCGCTGGGTCTCGAGGGCCCCCTCGTGCAGCAGGTCACCGCCCACGACGAGCGCGCCCTCGGCGGCGAAGCGTATCGCGGCGGCCCGGCCCTGGCCGCGGGCGGTGCCGGAGATCAGAGCCACCTTGCCCTCCAGCCGCTTCACGACTCCTCCGGACGCAGTGCGTCGGAGACGGACTTGACCCCGCCGTGCGCCGTCAGACCGCCGTCCACCGGGATCTCCGCGCCGGTGATGAACGACGACTCGTCCGACAGCAGGAACACCACCAGCGGCGCCACCTCGGCCACGGTGCCGGTGCGCCCGAGCGGGGTCTCCCGCAGGTTGGCCGCGCGGAACGCCGGGTCGGCGGAAGCGGTCATCTCGGTCTCGATGTAACCGGGGTGGACGGTGTTGACGCGGATGCCGCGGGGGCCCAGTTCCAGCGCGGCGGTCTTCGACAGGCCCCGCAGCCCCCACTTGCTCGCGGTGTACGCGACCGGGTAGTGGGCGGTGAGCGCGGCCGAGGACCCGACGTTGACGATCGAGGAGCCCGGCGGCATCAGCGGGCTCAGGTGCTGGATGCCGAGCAGCGGGCCGGTGACGTTGACCGAGTGCACCCGTTCGAAGTCCTCGGCCCGCACGTCGCCGACCCGGGCCCGCCAGGTGACGCCCGCGTTGTTCACCAGGCCGTGCACCTGCCCGTACGTCTCCCGCAGTTCGGCGGCCAGCTCCGCCCACTCCTCGCCGCTGCTGACGTCCAGGCGGCGGCAGCCGGCGCTCGGCCTCACATCGGTGGCGATGACCCGGGCGCCCTCCCGGGTGAGGGTCTCGGCCTCGGCGGCGCCCTGTCCGCGGGCGGCGCCCGTGACGACGACGACCTTGCCGAGCAGCCTCTTCGGGTGCGGACCGTCGTTCACGGCCGCTCCCGGCCGCGCCGCCGGCCGGCCGGCAGGGACACCGGGTCCAGGCCGGGGACGACCGTGTTCGCCAGGGTGCCGAGACCCTCCACCGTGAGGGTGACGGTGTCGCCCGGCTTCAGCGGCGGCGGTGTCCGCTCGCCGTGCCGGCCCCACAGTTCGGCCAGGCAGCCGCCGTTGCCACAGGTACCGGAGCCGAGGACGTCACCGGGGACGACGCGGGTGCCGCGCGAGGCGTAGGCGGTCATCTCCTCGAAGGTCCAGCTCATGTTGGACAGCAGGTCCTCGCCGACCTTCTCGCCGTTGACCTCGGCGGTCAGCGCGAGCCGCAGGAAACCGTCGGCGTCCCGGCAGGGCTCCAGCTCGTCGGCGGTGACCAGGTACGGGCCCAGGGTGGTCGCGGTGTCCTTGCCCTTGCAGGGGCCGAGCCCGACCTTCATCTCGGCGCCCTGCAGGTCACGGGCGGACCAGTCGTTGAACACGGTGTAGCCGACGATGTGCTCGCGGGCCTGTGCCGGGGTGAGGTCGCGGCCCTCTTGGCCGATCACCGCACCCACCTCCAGCTCGAAGTCCAGCACGGCCGAACCGGGCGGTACCGGGATGTCGTCCCGATGGCCGTAGATCGCGTGCGGGTTGGTGAAGTAGAAGGTCGGTGCCGCGTACCACTGCTCGGGGACCCCGGCGACACCGTCGACGGAGCGGCGTACGCCTTCGACGTGCTCCTCGAAGGTGACGAAGTCCCGTACCGACGCGGGCCGCAGCGGGGGCAGCAGCCGTACCCGGGAGACGTGCGGGCCCGGCGGGACGTCGAGGGCGGCGTGGCCGGCGGCGAGCAGTCCGGGCAGTCCGTCGGCCTGCGCGAGCAGGGCGGTCAGCGAGGTGACACCGGGCAGCGGGTACAGGGTGCCGTCGTCCTCCACGACGGCCACGCGGTGACGGTGGCGGTCTTCGTAGGCGGCGAAACGCATGATGCGACTCCTGGGCGAGGTGGTCGGTCGAGGGGGATGCGCATGAGGTCGGGGCCTATGGCGAGGCGGCCCCGGTCGCCGGTCCCGCGGGCACAGGCGCGGGTCGCCGCGGCCCGCTCGCGGCCGGGGAACCGGGCCAAACCGGCCGGCGCCACGTGGCTGAGGACCACGCGGCGCACTCCCGCCGCCGCACCGTGCGGCGGGAGTGCGTGCCGGGCGTCGTGACGCCGCGGGAATCCGTCAGAAGCCCCCCTAGACCGGCGGGGCGACGAAGACGCCGCGGTCGGGGTCGTTGAAGGACTCCTTGGCGACGAGTTCGTTCATGGGGTTGGCGGTGCCCCACTGGTCGGTGACCTCGGGCTGGGAGAAGTCGTAGACGTGGGGGTGCCAGGTGTCCTCGTCCAGGCACTCCAGTTCGGTGGTGTACTCGACGGTGTTGCCGTGCGGGTCGAGGAAGTAGGTGAAGGTGTTGTCGCCGGCCATGTGCCGGCCCGGGCCCCACACCTTCTTGAAGCCGGCCCGGATGACGCGTCCGGAGCCCCGCATGTACTCGTCGATGCCGCGCATCTCGAAGGAGACGTGGTGCAGGGAGGTGTGCGGACCCTTGGCCAGGGCCATGGAGTGGTGCTGGCTGCTGATCCGCATGAAGTGCATGACCTCGCCCATGTGCGGGGAGGACAGGGTGTCCGACAGGGCGAAGCCGAGGTGGCGCTCGTACCACTCGCGGGTGTGGCCGAGGTCGGGAGAGTTGAGGACGACGTGGGAGAGCTTGACCGGGATGGACTCCTTCTCCTCGATCTTGCGGTGCTGCCGCACCTGGACATCGGCGGAGACCTCGATGGTGCGGCCGTCCACGTCGAAGAAGCGGAAGCCGTAGCCGCCGCCGGGGGTGTCGACCTTCCCCGGCCGGGAGATCAGCTGGACACCGCCCGCGAGCAGCCGCTCGGCCAGGGTGTCGACGTCGGCGGCGGACGCGGCGCCGTAGGAGACGAGGTCGAGGCGCTTCTCCTCGGCCTTGCGCAGCCGGACGACGTACTGCTCGGGAGAGCCCTCGGCGGCCAGGAAGGAGATGCCGGAGTCCTCGGCGATCTTGGTCAGGCCCCAGACGCCGGCGTAGAAGTCGAGCTGTTTGTCGTAGTCGGGCACGGCGAGGTCGACGTGCCGCAGGTGGGTCAGCAGGCGCATGATGGTCAGTCCTTCCGGAGGAGGGCGGCGGCGTTGCCGCCCCGGACGGCGTGGAAGTCGGAGTTGGTGAGGCGGGCGGCGCGCAGGGCGCCGACGGGGTCCTCGCTGCCCATGTCGAAGGGGAAGTCGGAGCCCAGCAGGACCCGGTCGGCGCCGGCCGCCCGGACCAGCTCCCGCAGGACGTGCGGATCGTGCACGAGCGAGTCGAACCACAGCCGCTTGAGGTAGCTGCTGGGCAGGTGCGCGCAGCCGGCGCCCGCGTCGGAGCGGGCGGTCCAGGCGTGGTCGGAGCGGCCGATGTGGGTGGGCAGGTAGCCGCCGCCGTGCGCGGCGATCACCTTGAGACCGGGGTGCCGGTCCAGCACACCGGAGAAGATCAGGTGGGAGAGCGCGACGGCGTTCTCCACCGGCTGCCCGACGGTGTTGGACAGGTACCAGCGGTCGAGGCGTTCGTCGAGGGTGCAGCCGAAGGGGTGCAGGAACAGCAGTGCCCCGGTCTCCTCGGCCCGCGCCCACAGGGGAGCGTAGTCCGGGTCGGACAGCTCCCGGCCGGGGGCGTGGCTGGAGATCTCCACCCCGAGCAGGCCCTGTTCCAGGGCGTGGTCGAGGGCCCGCACCGCCGGCTCCGGGTGCTGGAGCGGCACGAGTCCCAGGCCCCGCAGCCGGTCGGGGGCGGCCGAACAGTGCGCCGCCGTCGCCTCGTTGGCGAGCCGGTACACCTTCTCCGCGGTCTGCTCGTCCGCCCAGTAGTGGTAGTGCGACGGCGAGGGGCTGACCAGTTGCACGTCCACCCCCTGCGCGTCCATCGACGCCAGCCGGGCGCTGACGTCGGTGAGCAGCCGGACGCGGTCGCGGACCATCGGCCCGCTCACCGCGAGGGCCTCGGAGCCGTTGCGGCGGGCGTCCAGCGTCTTGGCCTCGGCGTGTCCGGGCAGTCCGGCGACGAGCGCCTCGACCTCGGGCAGCAGGACGTGGGCGTGCACGTCCACGGTGGGCGCGGCCACGGCGGTCACGGCAGCTCCCGGAGCATCGTCATCGTCCGGCCCATCAGACCGTGCACATCGGCGTCGCGCACCCCGTCGAGCTGCCACTGACCGATCCGCACGGAGGCTTCCACGACCGGGCGGACCCGGGCGATCCGCCGTTCGTAGTACGCCTGGAACAGGGCGTCGTCCCAGTCGTCGGTGTCGGTCAGCATCTGCGCGAGCACCCAGGCGTCCTCCAGGGACAGCGCGGCGCCCTGGGCGAGGGTGGGCGGGCAGCAGTGTGCGGCGTCCCCGGCCAGCACGACCCGGCCGCGGTGCCAGGAGCCCTCCACCAGCATCCGGTCGAACCAGGTGTAGTTGACCTTCGCCGGGTCGGTGATGTGCTCGGTGATCTCGGGCCAGAATCCGCCGTAGTGCCGGGTCAGGCGGCGCATCTCGTCGGCGTAGGACTGCGGCGGGATCAAGGCCCGGTCGCGGTTGTCCTCGACGACGTAGGCGTAGATGGTGTCCTCGCTGGTGGGGCAGTAGCCGGCGATGTAGGCCGGGCCGCCGTAGGCGAGGTCGGTGCGGGTGACACCGGCCGGACGCGGGGCCGCGATGCGCCAGATGGCCATGCCGGTCGGTTCGGGCTTGGCGGTGATGCCGATCGCGGCGCGGGTGGCGGAGCCGAGGCCGTCGGCGGCGACCACCAGGTCGTAGCGGTGCTCGGAGCCGTCGGAGAGGCGTACGCGGGCGCCGTCCGGGTCCAGGATCTCCGCGGTGGTGCCCAGCCGGACCGAGGCGCCGCCGGCGCGCACGGCGTCGATGAGGATCTGCTGGAGCCGGGGGCGTCGCATGCCCACGGCGGCGGGCAGGTCGTCGCCGCCGGTGCGCAGGTCGTCCTGGACGTGCAGGACGGTGCCGTCGGGGGCGGTGATGCCGACCGAGCCGAAGCCGAACCCGGACGCCCGCACCTGCTCCCAGACACCGAGTTCGCGCAGGACCCGCAGGGCGTTGCCCTGGAGGGTGATGCCGGAGCCGGCGGTGGCGTTCCAGTCGTCCTTGGCCTCGACCAGGTCCACCGCGAATCCGGCGCGGCGCAGCAGGATCGTCACGGCGTTGCCGGCCGCGCCGCCGCCGATGACGAGGATCTTGCGGGATTGGGGCATGGGGAACTCCCTTTTTCCTCTGTTTACTTGACGGCGATCGGGTTGACGGGTGAGCCGACCGCGCCGGTGATGGGCAGGGGCGCGGCGGTGAGCCAGAAGGCGTACTCGCCGTCGGCGGCGCAGTCCGCGGCGAGGGCGTCCAGGTCCCACATCTCGCCGATCAGCAGACCGATGTGCGGGATGGCGATCTGGTGCAGGGGCTGGAAGGCGTGCTCGAACTCGTTCGGGCGGACTTCGAAACCCCAGGTGTCGGTGGCGATCGCGGCGATCTCGGTGCGGTGCAGCCAGCCGGCCGTGGTGAACGACAGACCGGGGGCGGGACCGCCGGCGTAGTCGCCCCAGCCGTCGCGGCGTACCCGGGTGAGCTGGCCGGTGCGCACGAGCACGATGTCGCCGCGGCCGACGGCCACCCCGTGTGCTTCGACGGTTGCGGCCAGGTGCTCCTCGGTGATGGCGAAGCCGTCCGGCAGCTGCCCGTCCTCGCCGACGACCCGGCCGACGTCCAGGAGCACCCCGCGTCCGGCGACGTGCGGGGCCATGTGCTCGATGCCGGTGACCAGGTCGCCGTCGGAGGTGACCACCCGTTCGGCCGGGCGGCCGTTCCACGCCTTGCCGTGGTCGAAGATGTGCCCGAGCCCGTCCCACTGGGTGGAGCACTGCAGCGGCATCGCGATCACGTCGTCGGCGCCGCCGATGCCGTGCGGGAAGCCCTGGTTGCCGAGCGCGGCGTCGGTGCCGGTGTCCAGCATGGTGTGCACCGGGTTGGTGCGCCGCCGCCAGCCCTTCTGCGGGCCGTCCGTGTCGAAGCGCTGGGAGAGGGAGAAGCTGACGCCCCGCCGGACCAGTGCGGCGCCCTCGCGGCGCTTGGCGTCGTCGAGGAAGTTGAGGGTGCCGAGCACGTCGTCCTCGCCCCAGCGGCCCCAGTTCGAGCACGCCTTCGCGGCCTTCGCTATCGCCCCCTCGGGATCGGTGCGGTCCGGCGTCATCGAGCCGCCTCCGCCACGCACCGGGTGCGCTGGGCGCCGAGCCCGGTGATGGCGGCGTCCATGACGTCGCCGTCGCGCAGCAGCCGGCCCCAGTGCATGCCGTTGCCGGCCGGGGAGCCCGTGAGCACCAGGTCGCCGGGCAGGAGCCGGGCGGTCCAGGAGGCGTAGGAGACCATCCGCGCCACGTCGAAGATCATGTCCTTGGTGGACTCGTCCTGCATGGTCTCGCCGTTGAGCTTCAGCGTGAGCCGAAGGTCGTCCGGGTGCGCGATCGAGGCGGCCGGCACGATCCAGGGACCGAGCGGGGTGAAGCCCGGGGCGTTCTTGCTGCGCAGCCAGTCGGTGCCGATCTGCGGCATGTCCCGGCGGAACACGGTGGCCCGGTCGGTGAGGTCGTTGGCGATGGTGTAACCGGCGACATGGCCGAGGGCCTCTTCCACGGACACCCGGTGGGCCGGGCGGCCGATCACCGCGGCCAGCTCCAGCTCCCAGTCGGGCTTCTCGGCCCAGGACGGCAGCACCACGTCGTCGTAGGGACCGGTGATCGCGCTCGGCAGGCCGATGAACACGTACGGCAGGTCCTCGGCGGCCCGCCGGTCCATGATCTCGGCGGCCTCCGCGCGGCGTTCCGCCTCCGGCCGGTCGTCGCCCGGGGCCCGGTGGGCGACGTGCAGATCGATCACGTGCTGCCGGTAGTTGGCCCCGGACTGGAACACCTGGCGCGGCTCCACCGGAGCGTGCGTCCGGAACTCCGCCAAGGTCCCGACTACGGGGCCGGCGGCGTCGGCCAGCGCGGTCAGCCGGGGCAGCACCGCGTCCCAGCCGTCCAGAACTCCCCGCATGCTCAACGCGGCGTCGCCCAGGGCGGACCGCAGGTCGATCACCTGGGCGTCGGCAGTGACAAGAGCGGGGAAGGCGGGGCCCTCGGGAGCGGAAAGGGTGGCCAGGGCGAAGGGTCCGGCGAAGAGGGCGGACGCGGCTTCAGGTTTCACGGACATGTCCTCCTGATTGCGATGGCACTAATCTGGACGCGCCACCCGCGATCTGGGAAATAGATCTTGTGGATGACGGCCATCCATGAGGCAAATTCGCGCAGCTCAGCACCGGACAGCTAGGAAAGTCACCGTGAATCTCAGTCGCCTGGACCTCAACCTCGTCGTCGCCCTGCGCGCACTGCTGGAGGAGCGCAACGTCACCCGCGCCGGGCAGCGCGTCGGGCTCAGTCAGCCGGCGATGAGCGCCGCGCTGTCCCGGCTGCGCCGGCACTTCGACGACGACCTGCTGGCCCGGGTCGGCGGCCACTACGAACTGACCGCCCTCGGCCAGGTTCTCCTCGATCGCGCGTCCACCGCCTACGAGTTGCTCGAGCGTCTCTTCGCCAGCCAGGCGGACTTCGACCCGGCCCGGGAGAGCCGCGAGTTCGAACTCGTGGCGTCCGATTACGCGGTCGCCGTCTTCGGCGCCGAACTCGCCCGGGTCGTGCACCAGGAGGCCCCCGGCATCAGGCTGCGTTTCGCCCAGACGCCGACCGCCGTGGTGGACGCCACGGACACCCTGCTCAGCACCACCGACGGCCTGCTGATGCCGCACGGCGTCATCAACGGTTTCCCGGCCACCGACCTCTACCGGGACCGGTGGGTCTTCCTCGTCGCCGACGACCACCCGACCGTCGGTGACCGGCTGACCCGGGAAGACCTGGCCCGGCTGCCTTGGGTCACCTACCAGCGCACCTACGACGCGCCGGCCGTCCGGCAACTGGGCATGCTGGGCATCGAGCCCCGCGTCGAGGTCTCCGTCGACAGCTTCCAGCTCATGCCGCTGCTGGTCAGCGGAACCCGGCGCATCGCCCTTGTCCAGGCCCGGCTCGCCCGGCTCCTCGCACCGCTCGCCGCCGTCCGCGTGGTGGAGCCGCCCTACGAGGCGGTGTCGCTGAGCGAGGCGTTGTGGTGGCACCCGGTGCACACCCACGACGCGGCCCACATCTGGCTGCGTGAGACCGCCGCCCGGGTCGGCAGGCGGATGGCCGACGGGTCCGGGGGCTGAGCGAGTCCCACCGCACGTCCCCGACAGCCCTGAGCGGACCCGGTCAGTGCGCGGGAGGCGCCGTGGCCGGCCGGCGGACGACCATCCGGGTCGCAGCGCGATGCGGCTGTGCGGGTGCCTGATCCCGTGGGCCGTGTCCTCGATGGGCAGCCGGCCGGCCCGCCGTCCCACGCCGGATGCCCACCGCCGCACCGAGGTGAGCGGTACCACGGCCGACGAGGCGGACCCGATGTCGCCGTAGCCGACCCCTGCGGGCGACCGCACGGCCCGCAGCGGGCGGCGAGCCGTGCGGTCGCTGCCGCGCCGGCCAGAAGGCGGCCCTGAACCGGTACGCGCGCGACGCGCTCACCGTCCTGGACCGCGTCGGGGAGGGGCACGAGGCGGTCCGCCGCCACCGCGTGGAGGACCGCCTGCCGGCACGTCACCGCCACACCCTCGCCGTCCGCGCCCGGACGACCACCGCTCCGTGCCGTCCCTCACCAGGTTCGCGTCGGCGCTGGGCCGTGGACGCGGGTCCTGTCGGGCAGGCACGTGGCCGCCCCGGAGCGGGTGCCGGAGGAGTTCGCCCGCACCTTTGCGGCGTGGGCCGCCACGGTCAGTGGATGAGGGGCTCACCCGACAGGTAGCGGATCTCCAGGGTGACGTGGGTGAACCGCCAGCCCTCCGGGGTACGGCGGAGCCGGCACAGGTACCAGCCGGCTCCGTCGGCGTGCCGGAAGGGGTCGTCGGCGTCCAGGACGTGGGCGGCCACCAGGTAGGAGCGGGTGGTGGCGGTGTCCCCGTCGACGGTGACGGCGTGGTTGGTGCTGAGGTGGTGGGTGCCCGCGTACCGGCCGAGACTGCCCGCGACGAACTCGGCCAGACCGGCCCGGCCGGTGTGGGAGATGCCCGGGGCGATGGCGAGGACGCCGTCCTCGGCGTAGTTGGCGGCGTATCCCGCCCAGTCCTTGTCGTCCAGGGCGCGGGCGAAGTCGATCAGCAGATCGCTGATCGCGGCACGGTCGACCAGCCACTGGAGCTGCTCGGCGGGGCTGGTCGGGGGGTTGACCGGCGGCATGGGCGCTTCCTC
Organism: Streptomyces sp. SYSU D01066-1; assembly: GCF_054956795.1. Taxonomy (NCBI): domain Bacteria; kingdom Bacillati; phylum Actinomycetota; class Actinomycetes; order Kitasatosporales; family Streptomycetaceae; genus Streptomyces; species Streptomyces sp. SYSU D01066-1. The sequence goes on from NZ_JBUDHV010000041.1 coordinate 49,565, forward strand.
CCGTAGGCCGGCGGACGTGTTCCGCCGGTCGGTGGGGTGGGGCAGCGACGGTTCAGTGCTGCCAGTGGTGCGGGGGCGTTCTCCTGAGCCGGCCGACCTCCGTCTCCCGCATAGAGCGCGGGAACTGAGCACGGGAACCGGACGGGAAACCGGCCCTCGGGCGGGCCCGGCCGTGGACCACGTCGAGGAGGGCGGTGTCCGCCGCGCCGTAGACGGCGGGCGGCCCGGCGCCGCGGCCGGCGGGTCCCCCGGGGGGACGGCGGGCCGCTCCGGATGGACGGCGACGGCGGTGGGGACGGTGCCGAGCAGGGCGAACACCTTCTTGGGCCGCTCCTCGGGGTAGTCCAGTCGGCCGGTGTGGAAGAAGGACTCGAAGCGGCCCGGCCGGGGCTCGTGAGGGGTGCCCGGACGCGGCACGGACGGGTCGGCGGCGGCCGGCTCGGCGACGGCCTCGCCCCACGGTGCGCGGGCCGCCGGGTCCGGTGGCAGCGGGCCGGGCTCGCGGACGGTGACCGAGCGGCGCTGGGCGGCGGCGCGGAAGTCCGCGTGGCCGACGGCGGCTTCACGGCGTCGGGACGGTCGTTCACGGCGCGCTCCAGCGGCTCGAGACCCAGCACGACGGCGAGCGGTGCGTGAACAGTAGAATAAAAATTGAACGTGGCCAATAATTTTACTGGGCGGCGCGGGTCACACTCCACGGATCGTTACGCTGGTGCCGATGGAGAACAGTGCGGAGCCGGCCGTGGCCCAGGAGCCGACCGGCCGGACGAAGCGGCGACGGCGGTCCACGGGGACGTACGCGGCGGCCGACGCCCGGCGCGCGGCCATCCTCGACGCGGCCACCGCCCGCTTCTCCCGCGGCGGCTACCTCAACTCGTCCCTCGCCGCGATCGCTGCCGACGCCGGGACATCGGCGACCGTGGTCACGCACCACTTCGGCAGCAAGGAAAAACTGCTGATGGCGGTGCTGAAGGCCCGCGAGGAGCGCAACTACCTCAAGGTCCACGGGACCGTGCCGCACGACGACGTCCGCGAGCAGTTGCGCGCCGTGCTGGCACTGGCCGCGCACAACCTCACCGAACCGGGCCTCATCGAACTCTTCGCCCGGCTCTCCGTGGAGGCGACCGACGCCGCCCACCCGGCCCACGCCTTCTTCACCACCCGCTACCAGGGGGCCGCCCGCGCCCTGGCCACGGGGCTGCGCGGGGCGCTCACCGCCGGCCGGCTCCGGCCCGGCACCGACCCCGACCAGGTGGCCCGGGAGATCCTCGCCGTCTCCGACGGCCTCCAGGTGCAGTGGGCCCTCTCGCAGGGCCGCCTCGACTTCGTCGCCGACTACCGCGCCTACCTCGACCGACTCGCCCGGTCCCTGACGACGGACGGCCACGGCCTGGACTGACCCGCGCCGGGACACCGCGGAGCTCCCCCGCCGGCTCAAGCGCCGACGGGGGTACTGCGAAGCGTCACCGCTCCCGCGGGGAGGTCACGCCAGGAGGACGGCCGCCTGCCCGGCCGGGCGGTGCCGCCGCCAGACGATGACCGGGAAGACGACCAGCCCGACGACGGGCAGCGCGCACACGCTCCAGCCCGGCGCGAGCGGCGGGCCGGGCTGCTCCAGGACGGTGATGTCCTCGAGCGTGCCGGTGCCCTCCCCCTTGGGCCCGTCGATGGTGGAGATGAGGTTCCACCTGCCCGCCGCGGACAGCGACTGGGCGTCCGGGCAGTCACTGGACCTCACGTTCGTCCCCGAGGGCGGGACCGGCAAGAGGACCGGCACCCTCAGCATGACCACCACCGAGAAGAGCGTCCGGGCTCGCATCGGATCAGTGGTCTTCCTGGTCGGTGGCGGGCGTGCCGAGGCGCAGCAGCACGGCGACGCGCTGATCGGCCCCTCGGTGACCCGTCGCCTCCTCTCCCGGCTCACCGACGGCATCACCCCGCCGCCCGTTCCCGCCGCCCCGGACGGGCTCACCGCGCGGGAACACGTGGTGTTCCCGCTGCTGGCGCGCGCGTACGGCAACGCGGAGATCGCCGGCCGGCCCGGTGCCGGGGACGAGACGGTCACGACCCATGTGGCCCGCATCCTCACCGAGCCCGACCTGCGGGACCGGGTGCACGCGGTGGCCTGCGCCCACCTGCGTGACCTCGTCGGCCCGGCCCTGGGACCGCCCGGCCCGGTGCAGGGCGCGCAGCGCCGCGGACCGGCGGCGGGCCCGGGGCGCTGAGGACACGTACGCCGCCCCGGTCCACCACCGGCCCGCCGGGCACCGCCCGCGACCGGTCTGCGGGCCGTTTCGGCGGGAGCGCCCGCTGTTGGGCTCACGCCGACGGGCGGTCGGAGCAGCGGGGCGCCGACCGCCTGACGGCGCCACCGGAAAGAGCCGGACCGCGGCCCACGACGGGGCGGGCCTCATCTCGTGGAGCAGGCGCCCAGTTCCTTCCCGATGCGCTCCCGCATGAAGGCCGACGACTCCCGGGCCCGCTCCTCCCAGGCGAACACGCAGGCCGTGGCGACGCCGTCGAAGTTCAGCTCGCGCAGGGTGCCGAAGAAGGCGTCCCAGTCGACCTCGCCCTGGCCGATGTCCAGGTGCTGGTGGATGCGGGCAGCGGTGCCCGGGGGATTGAGGATGTAGCGCAGGCCGGAGGAACCCTTGTGGTTGAAGGTGTCGGCGATATGGACGTGCTTCAGTCTGTCGCCGGCGTAGCGCATCATCTCCGCGATGTCCGCCTTCGGGTCGGCGCCCGAGAGGTGGAAGGTGTGCGGGGCGCAGTAGAGGTAGTTCACCCAGGGCTTGTTGACGGCGCGAACGAGGTCGACGGCGGGGGTGTTCTCCTCGCAGAAGTCGTCCGGGTGCGCCTCCAGGTTGAGCGCGATGCCCTCGTGTTCGAACAGCGGCAGGAGTTCCTCCATCGAGCGCCAGAAGGCCGCCTCGCTCTCGGCGGCCCGCTCGGGACGGCCGTTGAACTCAGAGTTCATCAGCGGGCACTCGAGTTGTGCGGTGATCTCGATCATGCGCTTCCAGTAGCGCACGGCCGTCTGCCGTTCGGTCTCGTCGGGTGAGGACCACTTGTACAGCGGCAGCACGGAGGAGAGCTGGACGCCGTGGGCGCGCAGCGACTTCTTCAGCTCGGCGACGCGCTCGTCGTCGGCCCGCGGGTGCAGGAAGAAGGGCATGAAGTCGTCACGCGGGGACAACTCGATGTATTCGTAGCCGAGTTCGGCGACCGTGCGCACCATCTCGTCGATGGGCAGGGCGCGGAACATGTACGGGTCGATGGCGATCTTCACGCGGTGCCTCCGTAGAGCGCGGGGCGGGGCTTCATGTCGACGGTGACGACGGCGGAGTGGGACTCCAGCGAACGGACCGCGGCGTCGGTGATCACCGTGGCGGCGTAGCCGTCCCAGGCGGACGGGCCGGTGGGCTCGGCGCCGGCCGCCACCGAGGCGATCCACTCGCGGAACTCGGTGTCGAAGGCGTCCTTGAAACGGTCCTTCCAGTCCTGGAGCACCACGGTGCCGTGCCGGCCCGCGGCGCGGACTCCGACCCCGGCCGGGTCGGGCAGCCGTACCAGGCCCTGCTCACCGACGGTCTCGCACTGGATGTCGTAGCCGTACTGGCAGTTGACGAAGACCTCCAGGTCGATGCGGACGCCGCCCGCGGTCTCGAAGAGCATGAGCTGCGGGTCCTTCAGGTGCGCGAACCGCTTCGTCGTGGCGCGCGGCGTGATCACCTGTGCGGAGACGATCTCGTCGTCCAGGAGCCAGCGCAGGACGTCGATCTCGTGCACGGCCGTGTCCTGGGCCGCCATGGCGGAGGTGTACGACTCGGGGACGGTGGGGTTGCGGTGGGCGCAGTGCACGAGCAGCGGGGTGCCGATGTCACCGCCGGTGATGACCTCCTTCATCTGCCGGTACCCGGCGTCGAAGCGGCGCATGAAGCCGACCTGGACCAGGCGGCGGCCGTGGGCGCGTTCGGCCTCGACGATGCGCAGACAGTCCGCGGCGGTGGTGGCCAGCGGTTTCTCGCAGAAGACGGGCTTGCCGGCCGCAATGGCGCCGAGGACGTGTTCGGCGTGGGTGGGGCCCCAGGAGGTGACGAGGACGGCGTCCACGTCGGGCGAGGCGATCAGGTCGGCCCCGGTGGGCAGCGCGGTGGCTCCGCAGCCGGCCGCGACCTCGGCGGCGCGGGCCGCGTCGATGTCGGTGACCGCGCTGATCCGGGCGCCGGTGATGACGTCGGTGAGCCGCCGGATGTGGTCCTGGCCGATCATTCCGGCGCCGATGACGCCTACACGTACAGTCATGGCATGACCCTTCGTGGCCCGGGGACGGGCCATCGGTGGTGAGGGGGGTTCAGGAGAAACGGGCGCGCAGTTCCGCTTCGAGGGTTTCGAGGGTGCGGCCCTTGGTCTCGGGCACGTACCGCTGCACGAACGCCAGGGAGAGCAGGCCGGCCACCGTGAACAGGAAGAAGGTGGCGGAGATGCCGATCCCGGCGACCAGGGACGGGAAGAACAGGCCGATGGCGAAGTTGGTCAGCCAGAGCACCACCGCCGCGATGCCCATGCCGAAGGCGCGCATCCGGGTCGGGAAGATCTCCGACAGCATCAGCCAGGTCACCGGGGAGATCGCGCCCTGCTGGAAGGCGAGGAAGGTGACGGTCATGGCCAGTACGGCGAACGCCCGGCCGGTTCCTTCCGGCAGCGTCAGGGAGAAGACCCCGATCAGCAGCAGGGCACCGGTGGTGCCGAGCAGGCCCGTCATCAGCATCGGGCGGCGCGGTACGCGGCCCAGCAGCCAGATGCCGACGAAGGTGGCGAGGACCGAGATGACACCGTTGGCGACGTTGGCGGTCAGGGCGCTGTCCGAGGCCAGGCCCGCGTCGGTGAGGATCTGGGTGCCGTAGTACATGATCGTGTTGACGCCGGTGAGCTGCTGCACGATGGCGATGCCGAAGCCGACCAGCATCAGCCTGCGCAGCCACGGCGTGGTGCGCATGTCCCGCCAGCCGCCCGTCTTCTCCCGCTCCTCGGCGGCGGCCTGGGCGGAGACCTCCTCGATCTCGTCCCGGGCCCGTGCCTCGGCCCTGACCTGCCGCAGTACGGCGAGCGCCTCGTCGAAGCGGCCGTGGTGGGCCAGCCAGCGCGGGCTCTCCGGCATCACCAGCATTCCGAACCACAGGACGACGGCCGGGAGCGTCGCGATGACCAGCATGTACCGCCAGACGCCGCCGGACTCGCCACCGATGCGGGCGATGATCGCGTTGCAGGTGAAGGCGAGCAGCTGACCGCTGACGATCATGAGTTCGTTGCGGGTGACCAGGGCGCCGCGGCGTTCGGCCGGGGAGACCTCCGCCAGGTAGACGGGCACGGTCACCGATGCCCCGCCGACCGCGAGGCCGAGCAGGAACCGGGCCACGATCATGGCCTCGGTGGTGGGGGCCAGGGTGCAGCCGAGCGCTCCGGCGAAGAAGAGCACGGCGAGCAGGAGGATGGTGCGTCGGCGCCCGCGGGCGTCGGACAGCCGCCCGCCGGCCACGGCGCCGAGGGCCGCGCCGAGCAGCAGCGAGCTGGTGACCATGCCCTCGGTGACGGGGGTGAGGCCGAGGTCGTCGGTCATGTACGGCAGGGCGCCGTTGATGACCCCGGTGTCGTAGCCGAAGAGGAGTCCGCCGAAGGTGGCGATGAGGGTGATCATCCGCAGCCGGCGGCTGACCGGCCGGGGCGGGGTGCCGGTGGGCGTGGGTGATGCCGTGGTCGCGTCGTCCTTGACGTCCATGGCGGCCTCCTACCGGGAGTGGTTCGGGCGTCGGGTTCCGGTGAGGCCGCAGCCGGCCAGGTGCTCCCGGGTGGCCACCGCGATGGGCAGCGGCACCTCGGGCGCGCAGGGGTACAGGTCCTGCTCGACGATGACGAACAGCTCGGCGTCCAGCAGGGAGAGTTCGGCGACGACGTCGCCCGGGTCGGGGACTCCCGCGGGCGGTGACACGCACACCCCGCGCTTGACGGCCTCGCCGAACGACAGGTCCTCGGCGGCGACCTGCGCGAGCACCTCGGGGTCCATCTGCTTGATGTGGACGTACCCGACGCGCGCGCCGAAGCGGCGGATCAGGTCCAGGTTGTCGCCACCCCCGTAGGCGACGTGCCCGGTGTCCAGGCAGAGGTTGGTGTACCGGCTGTCGGACTCGTTGAGCAGCCGCTCGATCTCCGGCTGGGTCTGGATGTGGCTGTCGGCGTGCGGGTGCAGCACGAGCCGCACGTCGTACTCCTCCAGCAGCAGCTTGCCGAGCCGGTCGGCGGCCCGGCCGAAGCCCGCCCACTGCGCGGCGCTCAGCTCGGGCGGCTCGGTGTAGGCGCCGGTCTTCTCGTCCCGGAACATGGGCGGGATGAGGACCAGGTGGTGCGCGCCGGCCGCGGCGGTCAGCTCGGCGACCTGCCGGACGTGGGCCAGCATGTCGTCCCACGCCTCGGGGCGGTGCAGCGCGCCGAAGGCGGTGCCGCCGGAGACCTTCAGGCCGCGCACGGCCAGTTCCTCGGCGAGGACGGCGGGATCGGTGGGCAGGTAGCCGTAGGGGCCGAGTTCCAGCCATTCGTAGCCGGCCCGGGCCAGTTCGTCGAGGAACCGGGTGTACGGGACCTGGTGCTCGTCCTCGGGGAACCAGATGCCCCAGGAGTCGGGGGCGGAACCGAGGCACAGGTTGCCCGCGACGATGCGCGGGGATGGCGCCGTTGCCATGGTGTCTCCTTGAGAAGTGGGCGTGTCAGCTGGAGGTGGGGAAGTTGAATCCCGCGGCGACCTGCTGGGCCGGCCGGGGCCAGCGGCTGGTGACGACCTTGGGGCGGGTGTAGAAGCGCACGCCTTCGGGACCGTGGATCGGGGAGTCGCCGATGAGCGAGTCCTTCCAGCCGCCGAAGGAGTAGTACGACATCGGGACGGGCACCGGCACGTTGATGCCGATCATGCCGACGTCGACGCCGCGCTCGAAGCGGCGGGCCGCCTCGCCGGAGTCGGTGAACAGGGCGGTGCCGTTCCCGTACGGGTTGGCGTTGATCAGCGCGATGGCCTCGTCGAGGGTGTCGACGCGGACGACGGCGAGGACCGGCCCGAACAGCTCTTCCTGGTAGGCGTCCATCTCGGCGGTGACGTGGTCGAGCAGGGAGGGGCCGGTGAAGAAGCCGTCCTCGTGCCCGTCGACCTTCAGGCCGCGGCCGTCGACGACGACGGTGGCGCCCTGCGCGGCGGCGGTGCCGACCGCGTGCTCGACCCGTTCCTGGGCGGCCTTGGTGACCAGGGGGCCCATGTCGGTGCCGGCGGCGTCACCGGGGCCGACCCGCACCTCGTGGGCCTTGCGCTTGAGGATCTCGACCAGCCGGTCGGCCGCGTCGCCCACGGCGACAGCCACGGAGACGGCCATGCACCGCTCCCCCGCGGAGCCGTACGCGCCCGCGGTGATGTGGTTGGCGGCGAACTCCAGGTCGGCGTCGGGCAGGACCACGGCGTGGTTCTTCGCGCCGCCCAGCGCCTGGACGCGCTTGCCGGCGGTGGTGGCCCGCTCGTGCACGTACTTGGCGATCGGGGTGGAGCCGACGAACGACACGGCCCGGATGCCGGGGTGGTCGAGGAGGGCGTCGACGGCCGTCTTGCCGCCGTGCACCACGTTGAAGACGCCGTCGGGCAGCCCGGCCCGCTGGTACAGCCCGGCGACGAAGTTGGCGGCGGAGGGGTCGCGTTCGCTGGGCTTGAGGATGAAGGTGTTGCCGGTGGCGATGGCGATGGGGTGCATCCACAGCGGCACCATCGCCGGGAAGTTGAAGGGCGTGATGCCGGCGACCACGCCGAGGGGCCGGCGGAAGTCGCGCACGTCGACGCCACGCGAGACCTGGTCGGAGAAACCGCCCTTGAGCACGTCGCCGAGGCCGCAGGCGAACTCCACCACTTCCCGGCCGCGGACGATCTCGCCGCGCGCGTCGTCGACGGTCTTGCCGTGCTCGGCGGAGATGATCCGGGCCAGCTCCTCCTCGTGCTCCACCAGCAGCTGGCGGAAGGCGAACATGACCTGGGTGCGCCGGCTGAGCGAGGACTCCGACCAGGTCTCGAAGGCGCGGGCGGCGGCGGTGACGGCGGCGGCGACTTCGGCGGCGCCACCGAGGGCGACCCGGGCCTGCTCCTGCCCGGTGGCGGGGTTGTAGACGGGGGCGGACTCGCCGTCGGCGGGGACGGAGGTGCCGTCGATCCAGTGCTGGACGATCTTCACGGGTGATTTCCTCAGTACTCGTTACAGGTAGTGGCGCTGGGTCTGCTTGTGTGCCGCGTAGGTCTCGTAGGCGGCTCGGGTGGAGTCGAGGGCGGAGACCTCGCTGACCGGCACGTCCCACCAGCCGTGGCCGGGCGGGTTGGGGCCGTACAGGTCGGTCTCGACGTGCACGACGGTGGTGCGGGTGGCGGCCTTCGCCTTCTCCATCGCGGTGCGGAAGTCGTCGACGGTGGTGGCGTGCAGGACGTCCGCGCCGAGCGAGGCGGCGTTGGCGGCCAGGTCGACGGGGAGCACGTCGCCGTCGAGCAGCCCCGACTCGTCGTTGCGGAAGCGGTACTTGGTGCCGAACCGCTGCGAGCCGAGGGACTCCGACAGCGAGCCGATGGAGGCGAAGCCGTGGTTCTGGACCAGGACGATGACGACCTTGAGCCCTTCGGAGACCATGGTGACGATCTCCTGGGCCATCATCAGGTAGGAGCCGTCCCCGACCAGGACGACGACCTCGCGGCTCGGGTCGGCCATCTTCGCGCCGACGCCGGCGGCCACCTCGTAGCCCATGCAGGAGTAGGCGTACTCGACGTGGTAGGCCTTCGGGTCGCGGGCCCGCCACAGCTGCTGGAGGTCGCCGGGCATCGAGCCGGCCGCGTTGATGACCACCGCCCGGTCGTCCAGGACGTCGTTGAGGACGCCAAGGATCTCGGTCTGCGCGGGCAGCGGGCCGTGACCGACGGTGAAGCAGCCCTCCTCGATCTCCCGGTTGCGGGCGATGAGCCGGCGGGTGGCGGCGCGGTACTCCGGTGCCACCTGCCAGTCGCCGAGCGCCGCCGCGAGCGCCTCGACGCCGAGGCGGGCGTCGGCCACCACGGGCTCGGCGGAGTGCTTGACGGCGTCGAGGCGGGCCACGTTGAGGTTGACGAAGGTGACGTCGGGGTTGCCGAAGACGGTGTGGCTGGCGGTGGTGAAGTCCGAGTAGCGGGTGCCGATGCCGAGGACGACGTCGGCGTCCTTCGCCAGCTCGTTGGCGGCGTACGCGCCGGTCGAGCCGATGCCGCCGACCGCGCACGGATGGTCCCAGGGCACCGCGCCCTTGCCGGCGTGGGTGTCGGCGACCGGGATGCCGGTGGCCTCGGCCAGGGCGCGCAGAACCGTCTCCGCCCCCGAGTACACGGCGCCGCCGCCCGCCACGATCAGCGGCTTGCGCGCGTTCCGCAGCAGGGCGGCGGCCCGCTCGACGGCGGCCGGCTCCGGCACCGGGCGGCCGACGTGCCACACCCGGCGGCGGAAGAAGGAGACGGGCCAGTCGTACGCCTCCGCCTGCACGTCCTGCGGCAGCGCGAGGGTGACCGCGCCGGTCTCCGCCGGGTCGGTCAGCACCCGCATCGCCGCGAGCGCCGCCGGGACGAGCTGTTCGGGCCGGGTGATCCGGTCGAAGTACTTAGACACGGAGCGGAAGGCGTCGTTGACGGTGACGTCGCCGCCCCGGGTGTCCTCCAGCTGCTGGAGCACCGGGTCGGCGGCCCGGGTGGCGAACATGTCCGAGGGCAGCAGCAGCACGGGGATGCGGTTGGTGGTGGCCAGCGCCGCGCCGGTGATCATGTTGGTGGAGCCGGGGCCGGTGGACGCGGTGCAGGCGAAGGCGGACAGCCGGTCGCGCATCTTGGCGTAGGCGACCGCGGCGTGCACCATGCCCTGCTCGTTGCGGGCCAGGTAGTAGGGCAGGTCGGCCTCGCCGGTGGCGGCGGCCTGCAGCAGGGCCTGGCCGACCCCGGCCACGTTGCCGTGGCCGAAGATCCCCCAGACGCCGGGGATCAGCCGCTGCTCCCGGCCGTCGCGCTCGCTGTACTGCTGGGCGAGGAAGCGCACCAGGGCCTGCGCGGTGGTGAGTCGTACGGTGTTCATCGGGTCCTGTTCCCGTCGAAGGGCAGCCGGTCGTCGACGTCCTGCTGCTCCCAGGTGGAGCGCACCCAGCCGTGGGCGGGGTCGTCGCAGATCAGCCAGGCCCGGTCGGCGCCGGGGCCGGCCATGACGTTGAGGTAGTAGAGGTCGTATCCGGGGGCGGCGATCGACGGGCCGTGCCAGCCGTGCGGGATCAGGACGGTGTCGCCGGAGCGGACCTCCGCGAGCACGTCGATCGGCCGGTCCTCCGTGCCGTACACCCGCTGGTAGCCGAAGCCCTCGGGGCCGCCCGCGACCTCGAAGTAGTAGATTTCCTCGAGCTCGGACTCCACCGGGGTGCCGTGCTCGTCGGTGCGGGCCTCGTCGTGCTTGTGCGGCGGGTAGGAGGACCAGTTGCCGCCGGGGGTGAGCACCTCGCAGACCAGCAGCTGCTCGGCGTCGAAGGTGCCCGGCAGGCAGTAGTTGTTGACCTGGCGGGAGCAGGCGCCGGCGCCGCGCAGTTCGACGGGCACGTTCTGCCGGGGTCCGTACCGGGCGGGGAGGCCGCCGCGCCCGGTACGGGCGCTGGGCAGCGCGAAACGTCCCCCGTGCGCGCTGCTGATGAGGGCCTCCGCCTCGCGCGGCAGGTACGCGAAGTCGGTGGCGGAGGCGAACACGCCGGTCCGGCCGTCGAGTTCGAAGGCCCGGCCGCCGACGGTGACGGTGCAGCCGCCGGACAGCGGGAGGACCAGGAACTCGGACTCCCCGGTGGACAGGGCGTGCGCCTCCCCCGGCGCCAGGGTGAGCACCCTGAGCCCGGAGTGCCCCCAGCCCGCCGACTCCGGCGTGACCAGGAGGTCGTAGGGGCCCTCGGCCGCGGTGCCGGCCGGCAGGTGGTACTTGCTCGTCGCGCTCACAGCAGACTCACCGCCCGGTCCACGGCGCCGGCGACGTCGCCGTCCGAGGGGTAGAGCAGCGAGCGGCCCACGGTCAGGCCCTGCGCGGTCGGGCACTTCAGGGCCTTGCCCCAGGAGGCGAACGCCGCCTCGGTGTCCTTGACCTCGCCGCCCAGCAGCACCGCCGGCAGCGTCGAGGAGGCCAGCACCCGCTCCATGTCCGGTACGACCGGCAGCTTCAGCCAGGTGTAGGCGGTGCGGCGGCCGAGGCCCGAGGCGATGGTGATCGACTTGATGACGGCGTCGGGCGAGAGGTCGTTGCGGACGCGTCCGTCCTGCCAGGCGGACAGGAACGGTTCGACCATCGCGATCAGGCGGCGGTCGTTCAGCTCGTTGACGGCGTGCGCGGTGTTCTCCAGGACGGACGGTGTCGCCGGGTCGTCCAGGGCGATCCGGGTGAGCATCTTGCCGCCGTCGAAGCCCATCGCCGCGATGGTCTCGGCGTCGTAGCCGGTGAACCGGTCGTCGATCTCGAAGACGGACCCGGCGAGCCCGGCCCGGTTCATGGACCCGAAGACGCTCTTGCCGTCCAGGACGCCGAGCAGCAGCAGGTCCTCCAGGATGTCGGCCGTGGCCAGCACACCGGTGACACCAGGCCGCTCCAGGGCGGTGCACAGGCGGTCCAGCAGTTCGAAGCGGTCGGCCATGGCGGAGGGGTCGCCGCCCACGGCGTTGGCGCCGCGCGCCGGGTGGTCGGCGGCGATGATCATCACCTTGCCGTGCTCACCGAAGGGCGAGGTCGCCCTGACCCGTCGGGCTGCGGCGGCCGCGACGGCCTCGGGGTCGTTGACCCGGGCGGCGAGTACGCGACTGACGTTCTCAGACAGCACGACCGGCCTCCTCCAGCACGGCTTCCACTTCCGGCTCGGTGGGCATGGCGTCCGCACAGGCCAGCCGGCCCGCGACGACGGCCCCGGCGGCGTTGGCGAACGTCACCGTGCGGCGGGTGTCCCAGCCCGCCAGCAGCCCGTGGCAGAGCGCGCCGCCGAACGCGTCGCCGGCGCCGAGCCCGTTGACGACGTCCACCGGCACCGGCGGTACCTCGGTCACCGTCCCGTCCCGGTCCATCGCCAGCACCCCGCGCGGGCCCTGTTTCACCACGGCCAGCTCGACGCCGGTGGCGAGCAGCGCCTTGGCGGCGGCGTACGGCTCGCTCTCCCCGGTGGCGACCTCGCACTCGGCGAGGTTGCCGACGGCCACGGTGGCGTGCCGCAGCGCCTCGGCGTAGTAGGTGCGCGCCTGCTCGGCGTCGGACCAGAACATGGGGCGCCAGTCGAGGTCGAAGACAGTGGTGCCGGACTTGGCGCGGTGGGCCAGCGCGTGCAGCGTCGCGGTGCGGCTGGGGTCCTCGCTCAGGCCGGTGCCGGTGAACCACAGGATGCGGGCGGCGGCCACCGCGTCCAGGTCCAGGTCGTCCGGCCTGATGTCCAGGTCGGGGGCCTTGGGCAGGCGGTAGAAGTACAGCGGGAAGTCGTCCGGCGGGAAGATCTCGCAGAAGGTGACCGGGGTGGGCGCGATGTCCGAGGTGCCGACGTAGCGGGTGTCGACGCCGTACCCGGCGAGCGCGGTGCGGACGAAGTCGCCGAACGGGTCGCGTCCGGTCTTGGTGATGACGGCGGCGCGGCGGCCGTGGCGGGCGGCGGCCACCGCCACGTTGGTCGGGCTGCCGCCCAGGTACTTGCCGAACGAGGTGACCTCGGCGAGTCCCACCCCGGTCTGGAGCGGATACACATCCACTCCGACGCGGCCCATGGTCAGCACTTCGAACGACATCAGGCTGGGTCCCTTCGTTCCGGAATACCGGAGTTGAGCACAGGAAACAGGTCGGGAAGAGGTACTGGCGCGCTCTACTAGCGCGCTCTAGTGCGAGTACGATGGCCCCTGTTCAAATGTCATGTCAATAGCTCGTTGCCGCGGGATTTCGCGGCCGGGTCACGAGAGGGCGTGGAGTCACAGTTGAGTGCAACGGGCAAACAACGCCCCACGATGGCGGACGTCGCCGCCCGCGCGGGCGTCTCACGGGCGCTGGTCTCGATCGTCTTCCGCAACCAGCCGGGCGCCGGCCAGGAGACCCGCGACCGGGTCCTGCGGGTCGCCGAGGAGCTCGGGTACCGGCCCGACAACGCCGCCCGGTTGCTGGCCCGCGGCCGCAGCCGCACCCTCGGCGTGATGTTCACCGTGCACCACACCTTCCACGCCGACCTCGTCGAGGGCATCTACCCGGAGGCCGAACGGCGCGGCTACGACGTACTGTTGTCCGCGACCGCGCCCGGCCGGGACGAGATACAGGCGGTCGAGGCGCTGCTCGCCCACCGCTGCGAGGCGGTCATCCTGCTCGGACCGGGCAGCGAGGCGGCGAGACTGGACGAGCTGGGTCGGCGCACCGTCGCGGTGTCGGTCGGCCGCCGGGTGCGCGACGCCCGGATCGACAGTGTCCACACGGCAGAGAACAAGGGTGTGCGGCAGGCCATGGACCACCTGTTCGAGCTGGGCCACCGTCGCATCGTCCACATCGACGGCGGCCGGGGTCCAGGATCGGCCGAGCGGCGCCGGGCCTACGGAACGGCCATGCGGCGCCACGGGCTCCAGGCCGAGACGCGGGTCATCGCGGGCAGCCACACGGAGGAGTCGGGCATCGAGGCGGGGCGCCTGCTGGTGGCCGAACGGGACCGCGGCACCCCGCTGCCGACCGCGGTGCTCGCGGCCAACGACCGGTGCGCGCTCGGCCTGTTGATGGCGTTCGCGCGGGCGGGCGTGGATGTGCCGGGCGAAGTGTCGGTGGTCGGTTACGACGACAGCCACCTCTCGCACCTCATGCCCGTCGGCCTGACGACGGTCCGCCAGGACGCGGTCCTGATGGCGGAGCGGGCCGTCGGCTTCGTGGTGGACCGGCTGGACGAGGAGGGGCGGGAACCCAGGGAGGCGGTCATCGAGCCGAAGCTGGTGGCACGGGACACCACGGGGCGGGCGGTGGCCGGCTGAGGAGAGGGGTGCGGTTCGGGAAGCCGGGGGGTGCCTCTATGTCTTTCGTCAAGGCGCCTGGGTTCGGTTTGGGGTGGTTTGGCTTGTTGGGTCATGCGGCGAGTGGGAGTGTCCAATAGACGGCGGATCTGATGATCAAGGAGGTGCGTCTGATGACGGAGACCGCCGTGGAGAATGAGCAGTCCGAGCAGGGGCAGGCACCGTCGAGCGTGGTGCCGGACGAGCAGCTCGTTGCGATGCTGGTTGACCGGGCCCGGAACGAGGGGCTGCAGCTGACCGGTGAAGGCGGGCTGTTGCAGCAGCTGACCAAGCGGGTGCTGGAGTCCGCTTTGGAGGGCGAGATCACCGACCACGTCGGCTATGAGAAGCACGATCCGGCGGGGAAGAACAACGGCAACAGCCGCAACGGCACCCGGGCGAAGACCGTGCTGACCGATGTCGGCCCGGTGGAGGTGAGGGTGCCTCGCGACACCGCCGGCACCTTCGAGCCGCAGATCGTCAAGAAGCGGCAGCGCCGCCTGACCGGCATCGACGAGATGGTGCTGTCGCTGTCCGCGAAGGGCCTCACCCACGGCGAGATCTCGGCCCATCTCGCCGAGGTCTACGGGGCGGAGGTGTCCCAGCAGACCATCTCCACCACCACCGACAAGGTCATGGATGGCATGGCCGAATGGCAGAACCGGCCGCTCGACCGCGTCTACCCGGTCCTGTTCGTGGACGCCGTCAACGTCAAGATCAGAGATGGGCAGGCCGCGAACCGCCCGATCCACATGGCGATGGCCGTGACCGTGGACGCCACCGGCGACATCCTATCCTCGGCCTCTGGGCCGGCGACGGCGGCGAGGGCGCCAAGTACTGGCTGCACGTGTTCACCGAGCTGAAGAACCGCGGCCTGGACGATGTGCTCATGCTGGTCTGCGACGGGCTCAAAGGCCTTCCCGAGGCCGTGGAGACCGTCTGGCCCCGCACAATTGCCCAAACCTGCGTGGTTCACCTCCTGCGCAACAGCTTCCGATACGCCGCCCGGCAGGACTGGGACAAGGTCGCCAAGGCCCTCAAGCCCGTCTACACCGCGCCCAGCGAGGACGCGGCGACCGAGCGGTTCCTGGAGTTCCAGGAGTCCTGGGGCCAGAAGTATCCGGCGATCGTGAAGCTGTGGTCGGATGCCTGGGCCGAGTTCGCGCCCTTCCTCTCCTTCGACGTCGAAATCCGCAAGGTGATCTGCTCGACGAACGCGATCGAGAGCGTCAACGCCCGCATACGCAAGGCCGTCCGTGCCCGCGGGCACTTCCCCAACGAGGCCGCCGCCCTCAAGTGCGTCTACATGACGCTGATGAGCCTCGACCCGACCGGCAAGGGCCGCAAGAGGTGGACCATACGCTGAAAGGCGCCACTCAACGCCTTCCAGATCGCCTTCGAGGGCCGGCTCACCCCAGCCAACAACTGAACCCCAACAACCAAGATCAGCCGTTAAATTGACACACCCCCGACCGTGGCCTGCCCGGACCCTGCAGCGCCGCCGTTTCCGCCCGGTCCGGTCGCACCGGATGCGGTTACCGCCAGCCCATGCCTCCGGCGCACCTGCCTGGGTCACCGCGGCCCTCAGCACTGCCACGGCTGACTGCCCCACCACCCCGCCGTACGGGCCGTCTATTGGACACAACCCTGCCGGGGCGGTGGCGGTATCGGCTGTGCCGGCAGGGCGCTTGGGGCCGTGTGCGTTCAGCGCGGTGGGTCGAGGATGATGCCGCCGGAGAGTTCGACCGCTTCCGTCAGGAGGGACTTGGGGATCTCGAAGCCGTCGGGACGCGGGGTGGTGAGGTCGCGTCCAGCGTGGCGGAACATGTCCTCGATGCCACCGGGTGTGGTGATCATCAACAGGTCGGCGCGGTCGGAGGTGATGCGGTAGCCGCGTGGAACGTTGTGGGGCAGCTGGACGATGCCTCCTTCGCGCAGTTCGTGCTCCTCCTCCCCGGCCGCACCAGGGCCGTGCCCTTGATCAGCACGAACACTTCGTCCTCACGGGTGTGCACGTGGAACGGCGGTGCCTCGCCCTTGGCGACGTCGAAGCGGCCCACGGTCAGGTGCCCTTCGGTGGCGTCCTTGTCGAGCAGTACGGAGAACGTGCCTCCGTCGAGCCATTCGAGTTTCTGCTGCTGCTCGGGCTGGGCCAGGTAAGCCATGGTCATCGAAGACCTCCGAGGAAACTCCGGCCTCCGGGCCGGGACAGAGTCGGAATGCGTGGATATGGGACCGACGGTGGACGGCCGGGGGCGTCGGGGTGGGTGCGCGGGGCGGCCCCTGCGTGAACGCGCGGGGCCGGCCCCTGCGTGAAAAGGTCAGTCGATGGTGAGAACGAGCTTGCCTCGGTTGCGGCCGGCGTCTGTCAGGCGACGGGGCCGAGGGTGAAGCCGCCGTCGGCGACGATCTCGGAGCCGGTGGCGAAGCGTGCCTGGTCGGAGGCGGCGAACAGGATGAAGTCGG
>NZ_JBUDHV010000042.1:0-63544 GCF_054956795.1 Streptomyces sp. SYSU D01066-1
CGGGGCCGGTTCCGGTTCGGGAGTCGGTTCCGGTTCCGGGCTGGCCGTTGCCTCGGGCTCGGGTGCGGGGGTGGGGGTGGGCGCGGGGGCCGGAGTCGGTTCCGGTTCGGGGTCGGCCGTTGCCTCGGGCTTGGGCGCGGGGGTGGGCTCGGGTGCGGGGGTGGGTTCCGGCTCGGGTTCCGGCTCGGGCTCGGGTGCGGGTGCGGGTGCGGGTGCGGGGGTGGGTTCCGGTCCGGGGTCGGCCGTTGCCTCGGGCTCGGGGGTGGGAGCAGGGGTGGGCTCGGGGGTGGGCTCCGGCTCCGGCTCGGGGGTGGGCTCCGGGGCCGGGGGTGTCGTCGTCGACGTGGGGGTCGGGGCGTCGTCGGGGGACGGGGAGGGCTTCGGGACCGTGTGCTTGTCGAAGGCGGCGGTGACCAGCTCGTGCACGTCACCGGCGGGCGGCTCGGGGGCGTCCTCGGCGGAGGTGCGCGGCTCCGGTACCGCCGGGGCGGCGGGCTCGGGCTTCGGCTCGGGCCGGGACGGGGCCTCGGCCTCCGCGGGAGCCGCGGCCTCCGTGGGGGCCGGCGCCGGGGTCGTAGCCGGTTCCGGTGACGGGGTCGTCTCCTGCGTGGCCTCCTCCGGCTGGGCGGACCGCGCTTTGCGTGAGCGGCCGAACGCGTTCCGCAGGAGAGTGAGAATGCCCATGTGCGCAACCCTTCGCATGAGTTGAAGCCCGTCAATCCCTGGCCAGGACGGACACGTAAGGTTAGCGGCCCCCGCTTCCGCTTCGAGCCACGGTCTGGCACACGGACCGGGTCCGCGTCAAGGGCCGCTTTCGGCCCGTATGCGGACGGCGCTCCGACTGTGATCAACTACCTGACAGTCGCCCTCGGTTCACTCCCTGTTCACCCCGGCGCCCGGCTGCCGCACATATGTGCCCCTACGGTCACGCTGACACCAAGGGCATCCAAGGGGAGAGCAAAGTGCGCAAGCTGCTGCCGTTGATCGGAACACCGTCCGGTTCCCACCCTGGCGGCCGTTCCGCCATGACCTGTCGTTTCCGGTGTGGTGACGCCTGCTTCCACGAGGTGCCCAACACCAGTGACAACGAGTACGTCGGTGATGTCATCGCCGGCGCGCTCAGCCGCCGGTCGATGATGCGGGCCGCCGCCGTGGTCACCGTCGCCGCGGCGGGCGCCGGCGCGGTCACCGTCGGTGCCGCGCCCCAGGCGCAGGCGGCCGCTGCCGCCGGCAAGGGCAAGGGCCACGGAAACGGCCAGGGCAAGCCGGAGGGCGCGCGCGGGCTGCGCTTCACGCCCGTGGCCCCCAACACCGACGACGCCGTCACCGTGCCGGACGGCTACCGGCAGAACGTCGTGATCCGCTGGGGCGAGCCCATCCTGCGCGGCGCCCCCGCCTTCGACCCGGAGAACCAGACCGCGAAGGCCCAGGCGGGTCAGTTCGGCTACAACAACGACTTCCTCGCGCTGCTGCCGCTGGACGAGCGCGGCCGGCAGCTCCTGGTGGCCAACCACGAGTACACCGACGAGGTGCTGATGTTCCGCGGCTACGACGCGGACAACCCGACCCGCGAGCAGGTCGAGATCGCGTGGGCCGCGCACGGTCTGTCCGCGGTGGTCGTGGAGGAGGACCGCAAGACCGGCAAGCTCACGCCCGTCACCCGGCACCAGCTCAACCGCCGCGTCACCGCCACCACCGAGTTCCGGCTGACCGGCCCGGCCGCCGGATCCGACCTGCTGAAGACCTCCGCCGACCGGACGGGCAGGAAGGTGCTGGGCACCCTCAACAACTGCTCCGGCGGCACCACCCCGTGGGGCACCACGCTGCACGGCGAGGAGAACTTCAACCAGTACTTCGCCAACAGCAGCCGCACCACCGACAAGCGGTACGGCATCGGCACCGGCGCCACCGAGCGCAAGTGGGAGCGGTTCGACAAGCGCTTCGACGTCGCCCAGGAACCCAACGAGGTGCACCGCTTCGGCTACGTCGTCGAGCTGGACCCGTACGACCCGGACTCCACGCCCCGCAAGCACACCCTGCTGGGCCGGTTCAAGCACGAGGCCGCGACCGTGCGGCTGACCTCGGACGGGCGTCCGGTCGTGTACACCGGTGACGACGAGCGGTTCGACTACTTCTACAAGTTCGTCGGCAGCAAGCGGATGAAGAAGGGCAGCGGCCGCGCCGTCCGCGAGCACAACCTCTCCCTGCTGGACGAGGGCACCCTGTACGTCGCCAAGCTCACCGGCGACTCCCCGGCGATCGAGATCGACGGCACGGGCAAGCTGCCCGGCGACGGCGAGTTCGACGGCAGCGGCGTGTGGATCCCGCTGGTCACCGCCGACGAGGACGGCGCCGTCTCGCACGTGGAGGGGATGAGCGCCGAGGAGGTGTGCGTCTTCACCCGCCTCGCCGGTGACAAGGTCGGCGCGACCAAGATGGACCGGCCCGAGGACATCGAGCCCTCGCCGAAGACCGGCAAGGTGTACGTCGCCCTCACCAACAACAGCAACCGCGGCGTCGGCTCCTACGCCGCGGCGGACGAGGCCAACCCGCGCAACGCCAACAAGCACGGGCACGTCCTGGAGCTGACCGAGCACCGGGGCCGCGCCGACAGCCTGAAGTTCGGCTGGTCGCTGTTCCTGGTCGCCGGTGACCCGGAGGACTCCGCGACGTACTTCGCGGGCTTCCCCAAGGAGAACGTCAGCCCGATCTCCTGCCCGGACAACGTGGCCTTCGACGACCACGGCAACCTGTGGATCTCCACCGACGGCAACGCGCTGGGCACGCACGACGGCCTCTTCGGCGTGGCGACGGCGGGCGAGCGGCGCGGTGAGCTGAAGCAGTTCCTGACCGTGCCGACCGGCGCCGAGACCTGCGGTCCGCTCATCCAGGACCGGCGCGTGCTGGTCGCCGTGCAGCACCCGGGCGAGGTGGACGGCGCCTCGGTGGAGAACCCGGCCAGCACCTGGCCCGACGGGGCGGGCAAGATCGTGCGCCCGGCGGTCGTGGCGGTGTGGCGCGAGGACGGCTCCGACATCGGCGTCTGAGATTCCGGGATTTCCGGGATCCCTGGGGACTCAGAAGTCGCTGGGGGCTTGGGGCCTTGGGACCTTGAGGGCTTTGAGGCCCTGAGGTCCTGAGGTCTGGGACCAGGGGGCTCTGAGGGGTCGAGAACCCTCAGGGTCCCTGTACCGGGGCGAGGCAACCGGCCCGGGTCAGCCGGCCCGGTGCAGGGTGAGGTCGACGAGCAGGGCCCGGTGGTCGGTGTCGGCCAGGTCGAGGAACCGGGCCTCGCGTGAGGTGAAGTCCTCCGAGACCAGTACGTGGTCGATCTGGACCCCGAAGGTGGGCGCCGTCAGGGCCGGCCAGCTCGCGGTCCGTCCGGAACCGGCCAGCCGGGCCGCGTCGCGCAGACCGGTGTCCAGGAGCGGCCGGAACGCGGCGTGGTCCTGGGAGGCGTTGAAGTCACCGGCCAGGACGGTGGGGGTCTTGGTGTCCCTGGCGACGGCGTCGCGCAGCGCGTCCAGCTCCTCGCGCCACACGTCGGTCCGGCCGGGCAGCGGGGGCATGGGGTGGGCGAGCTGGAGCCGTACGTCGGCGCCGCTGACCTCCGCGACGGCGGCGGGCATGCCCATCGTGCCCTCGACGCCCTCGGCCGTCCGGAGCGGGTAGCGGCTGAGGATGACGGAACCCTCCGGGCCGCCGCCCTCGACGGCCCGGCGGTCCGGGTAGGTCCTGCCCAGCTCCCGGCGGAGCGTCGTGTCGCAGGCCTGGTCGCACTCCTGGACGAACACGATGTCCGGTTCCTCGCGGCGGACGGCGGTGACGAGGGCGTCGGTGGCCTGCCCGAACTCGACGTTCGAGGTCAGTACGCGCAGCTCGGCGAAGGCCGGGCCGATGGGGTCGCCGGTCCTGCCGTAGGGCTGCAGGAACCAGGCCAGCAGGCCGAGCAGCAGCACCCCCCACAGCGCGCCGGACCACCAGTGCGTGCACACGGCGATCACGAGCGCGACGCCGAGGGGTATGAGGAGCCAGGGCAGGAAGGCCAGGAGCTGCGGTACGGGGGTGATGCCGTCGGTGTCGGCGGTCCGGCAGCCGAGGACCACGCTCAGACCGGTGAACAGCAGGACCGCGCAGGTGAGGGCGGCCCGGCGGCCGGCCCGTCTGCGGCGTACGTGCCGGGGGACCGCCCACGCGGCGGCCCTGGTGTCCGTGTTCAAGTCCGGCCTTCCGCTCGGTGGAACAGGTCGTCTTTTTCGGTTTCTCCCTCAAATCCTTCATCAAAGACGGGATGAGCGGTCGGAAAGTTCCCCTGGCGTTCCGGGAGCGGGAACAGCCGGTGTCCGGCGGCGGACGCGGCCGGTGAGCCAGGACACCAGGGCGACGGCCAGACCGAGGGCGACCAGCAGCCAGGCGGCGGTGCGCAGGGTGGCCGTCAGGGCGTCGTAGACGGCTCCGGCGGCCGGGCCGCGCACCGGGCCCGGCAGTTCGGCCAGGGTGAGGCGGCGGCCGACGGCGACGGCCAGGGCGAGCAGCGCGCCGCCCAGGGCGGTGCCGAGCCCGGCGGCGGTGACGGCGAGGCGGCGCCGGGCGGCGACCGCGATGCCGGTGACGGCACAGGCGACGGCGGCCAGCGGGAGCCAGAAGGCGGCGACGTCCAGCGCGCGGTAACCGCGGCGCAGCCGGTCCGCCTCGGCGGCGCCGAGGACGGTGACCGTGGTGGGGCGTACGGGGATGCGGTGCGCGAACGGTACGTGGTCCCGGGCGAGCTGGTGCCTGATCCGGGCGGTGACGGGGGCGAGGTCGACGGTGACGGGGCGGTGGCCGTCGGCGCGGGGCGGCCGGCGCAGGGCGCGGACGACGGCGTCGTGGACGGTCCGGTTGGCGGCGTCCCAGCCCGCGCGGAACGCTTCGGTGCGGGTGAAGGAGCGGGCGGCGTCGTGCACGAACACGCGGGTGGCACGGGAGGTGGCGGCGGGGCCGGTCCGGGGGGACACGCCGTCCCGGATGCCGTCCGCGACGGCCTCCCGGACGCGGGGGTCCGCGGCGAGGGGCGCCATGGCGTCGACGTAGCGGCCGGTGTCGGAGAGGGCGTAGGACGCCCAGGCGGCGAGGGTGCCGCAGGGGGCGAGGAGGCAGCCGAGGGCGATCAGGACGGCCGACAGGATCTGCCGGGGACGGAGAGGGGGAAGGGGACGGGGGCGGAGACGGGGAAGGAGACGTGGGGCCACGGGTCCAGGCAAGACCGCCGGGGTGGGGCGGGCGAGCGGCCTGACTGCATGTGGGGGCATGCGGTGGGCCGGACGAGTGGGTCCGGTGCCGGTGCCGGTGTCGGCGTCAGTGCCGGTGCCGGTGTCGGTGTCGGCGTCGGACGGGGGTGGGGACGGGGGCGGAGGCGGGGGCCGGACGGTCAGGTCGGACGGTGGTCGGTCGCGTTCTCGCGCGTGGAGGAGCGGTAGAACAGCATGAAGAACACGCCCACCGCCACCGCCAGCGAGATGCCCGCGGACTGGAGCAGGCTCCGGCCGGACTGGTCGATCAGGAAGCCCACCGCGCAGCCGGTGAACACGGCCCACGGCAGCGCGTGCCGCTCGCGCCGCAGCCGGGTGGCCACCGCGCGGACGACGGAGTACAGCACCACGAAGACGAGCGCGGTCACCCAGCCGAACAGCAGGTTCCAGCCGGTGATCTCGGTGCCGTGGCGCCGGTTGGCCGCGGCCCACCAGCCGTAGACCAGCCCCAGCAGGACCGGCAGCGCCCACTTCGCCACCCGGTGGGTCCGGGGACCGAAGACATCGGATTCCGGCGCCGGTGCCCGTGTCCCGCGGCCCGGCCTGCCCCTGGTACCGCCGTACGTGGTTCCCGCGTGCGTCATGAGGACGCTCCTCTCTTCGCCGGCCCCCGCCTACCAGGTCACACCCGGTGCCGCGCCCGGGCAACTCAGGATGCGGGTGCCGCGGGCGCGTGTTTCGCTGGGCGGGTGAGCGGTCGCGTCCTGACGGGGCCGGTGAGGTGAGGCCGGTGAGACGGCCGCTGAGCGGTCGGCCGGGACGCGCCGGCCGGCTGTCCGGTGACCCGGGTGCCGTGCGGCGGTCCCGGCCGGCACGGGTGGGCGGCCGCGGGGTCGGCTGGGTCCCGCTGGTGCTGCTGGGCGCCGTCGCTGCGGCCGACGCCAACACCGGCGGGGACTTCCGGATGATCTCCTGGATCGTGCTGGTCCCCGGGATCGCCTCGGCCGTCTGCGGGGTGTGGGGCACCGCCGGTTACGCGGTCCTCGCGGTCGTCACGTACGGCGCCGTGGACAGCGTCTGGCCGCACCGGTACCAGAGCGGGCTGCCCGACTTCATCCTCGTCACCGTCGGCGGGCTGCTGGCCACCCTGGCCTGTGTGCTGCGGGTGCGCGGGGAACGGCGGATGCTGCACATGCGGGACGTCGCCGACACCACCCGCCGCGTGGTGCTGCGCCCGCTGCCGTCCGGCTGGGGCGGCCTCGACCACGCCGCCGTCTACCTCCCCGCCGACGCCGAGGCCCGGGTCGGCGGGGACTTCTACGACATCCAGCCCGGCCCGCACGGCACCCGCGTCCTCGTCGGCGACGTGCAGGGCAAGGGGCTGGACGCGGTGGAGACGGCGGCGGCGCTGCTCGGCGCCTTCCGCGAGGCCGGCTACCACGAGGCGGACCTCGCGACGGTCGCGGACCGGCTGGAGGTGCGCATGGCGCGGCACCGCCGGCACACGGCGGCGGCCCGGGGCCGGTCGGCCGACGGCGACCGGTTCGCCACCGCCGTGCTGGTCGGCTTCCCGCCGGGGGCGCCCGGCGTCGTCGACACCGTCGTCTTCGGCCATGAACCGCCGCTCGCGGTCGGCCCGCGCGGCGTACGGGAGCTGCCCGTCGACGGCGGGCTGCCGCTGGGCCTGGCCGCACTCGGCTCCGGGCCGCCACCGGTGCGCCGGCTGGAGCTGGCCGCCGACGAGACGCTGTTGCTGGTCACGGACGGGGTGACGGAGGCCCGGGACCGGAACGGGCGCTTCTACCGGCACGCCGAGGAGGTCGCCCGGGCCGTCGCCGCCGACGCCCGGGTCACCGCGCCGCACCGGCTGGTGCGCCTCGTGCGCGACGGCACGCTCCGGCACTGCGGCGGGCGGCTGGACGACGACACGACGGTCTTCGCCGTACGCCGCCGGTGCGGGGCCTGAGGGCGCTACCGGTGCCGGGCCGAGGGCGTCACTGGTGCCGGTCCTGAGGGTGCCGCCGGTGCCGGGCCGAGGGCGTCACTGGTGCCGGTCCTGAGGGTGCCGCCGGTGCCGGGCCGAGGGCGTCACCGGTGCCGGGTCCGAGGGCGCCGTCGGCGGTTCGCGCGCCGACGCGGAGCCCCGGGCTCCGGTGCCGGAAGGGGTCACACTTTCCGCCCGGCGCCCCTCTTGGCGGCCACAGCGGTTACGGTGCTGACGTACGTGATCGACAGGGGAGGGGACATGCCCGGAACCGTGCTGCTGCTGGCGGCTTCGCCCGTGGGCAAGGGACGCCTGGTGGACGCGGCCTCGGTGCTCCCCGTCCTCGCGGCCGTGCCGCCCCCGGTGCTGTCCGGCACGGACACCGCCAACGTCATCGAACTGGCCGATCCGCTCGACCCGCAGGCCGTGCTGACCCGGCTGCGGGCCGCCGCGGCGGCACCCGGCCCGCTGACCGTGTACGTCACCGGACAGCTCCAGACCGACCGCCGCCAGCACCTGCCGCACCTGGCGCTGGCCCGCACCACCCCGGCCACCGTCCGCTACACCGCCCTGCCCTGGCACTGGATCAGGGAGGAGCTGCGGCTGCGCCCGACCGGGGCGACGACGCTCCTCCTCGACCTGCACGCCGACCAGGAGACCTGGGAGTGGCTCCAGCGGCACCCGCTGGACTGCGGGCGCAACAACGCCGTCTACGGCCGGGTCGCGCCGCCCTTGTCCCGGCGCGGGACGGGGGTCCCGGCGTACATGCGCGGGGTCGCGACCATCCTGCGCAGCGGGCACCGGCCGCCGTTGCCGCACCTGCACGAGCAGGCGCTGGCCCGCGCCGTCGCCGAGGGCGGGGACGGCCGCGTCCCCGACCTGGTGCTGACGGTGCCCGGACCGGCCCCCGGCGACCCGCACGACGCCGTCACCGCGGCGGTGCAGGCCGGGCGGCACGCCGACGCCGACGCGCTGGCCGCCTCCCACGAGCGGGCCGCCGCCTACACGCACGGGCCGGCCTCCGAGGACGCGCTGCACTGGACCGAGGTCCGGGCCGACCTGGCGATGTTCGCCGGGGACCCGGTGCGCAGCTGCCGCGGCTGGCTGGCGGTGGCGCGGGTCAGGCTCAACGCCGGGCAGGCGGCGGACGCGCCCGCCGTCGAGGCCGCCGTCGACCGGGCCCACCACCAGTGGGGGCAGATCCGCGATCCGCACCAGGCCCGCGAGCTGGGCCAGGTGCTGGCCGAGCTGCGGGGCCGGGTGCCCGGCCGCCGCGCGGGCGCCCTGGACCACGTACGCAAGCAGCTGGACCAGTTGCAGACCCAGGGCTGAACCTCCGTCGGACCCCTCCCCCCTGTCCGTTCCCGGTGCCATGATGGTGCGTTATGGCTGAGGGGGACGAAGTGGCCACACAGGACATCCGGGTACGACTGGACGGCACCGCGACCGAGGGCGACGTCGGTGCCCTGCGCAAGTGGCTGGAGCGGGAGAAGCCACTGGACGAACTGGTCCGCGCCGGGCATCTGAGAATCCACGAACGTCCGCACACGGACGGGTCCGGCGCCCCGATGGGCGTCGGGATGGAGATCGTCGTGGCGGTGACGTCGGGAGCCGCCTCGGTGGTGTTCCGGGAGCTGCTGGACCAGGTCAAGGGGGCCGTGGAGGCCTGGCGGACCAACCGCCGCGAGGTGGAGGACGGTGAACCGCCCGAGGGCCGTGTCGACCCGGTGAACCCCGACGACAGGTAGGCCGGTGGCCGGCTACGACCCGCGCGGGCGGGTGAACCGGGCGCTGCTGGTCGGGGTGTCCGAGTACGACTTCACACAGCCGCCGCACGGCGTGCCCTGCGACCTGCCCGCGGTCAAGCACAACCTCAACCGGCTGCGGGACGCGCTGCAGCGGGGCCGGGTCTTCGGCGAGCGGGAGATCGTGGTGTCCCGGTCGCCGACGCTGGACGACTTCAGCAGGTCGCTGCGCACCGCCGCCCAGGAGGCCGAGGGCGTCCTGCTGCTGTACTTCGCCGGGCACGGGGCGATCCCCAGCGCGGGCGACGAGCTGTTCCTCCAGATGCGCAACGCCAGCGTGGTGGCGGGCGGGCACGCGGTGTTCCCGGGCGCGGAGATGTTCACCACCGTGCTGACGGTGCTCGCGGCCAGTGCGGCCCGGCGGATCGTGATCGTGCTGGACTGCTGTTTCGCGGGCAACGCGGCCTGGCTGTGGGAGACCTTCCGCGACAAGCGGCGGGTCCTGCTGCTGATGAGCGTGCAGGCCAACCACCGTACCGACGCGGGCGCTCCGGACACGCCGACGCCGTTCACCGCCGAGCTGCTGCGGCTGCTGGAGGAGCGGGGCGGCGGGGAGCTGTGGTTCGGGCAGCTCGCCGAGGCGCTGCGCGAGCGGATGGCGGCCGGCGGCCACCGTACGGTGCGGTCGGCGCCGTGGGAGCCGCAGAGCCGGGCCGAGCCGGGGGAGGACGTCCTGCTGTGGGCGCCGTCCGCCGCCCCGGGCGGGCCGCCCGGAGCGGAGAGAGCGCAGCGGCCGGTCGGGGAAGGTGCCGGACCGACGGGGACCGGACTCCGCGAGCCCGGCCCCCGCGGGCCCGGCTCCGGTGGGCCCGGTCCCCGTGGGCCCGGCTCCGGTGGGTCCGGCTCCCGCCGGCCCGGCCCCCGTGAGCCCGGCCCCGGACGCGCAGGCTCGGTGGCCGCCGCCGTCATGGCGGCGGCCTGTGCCGCCGCCGGCGCCGTGACCGGCGCCGTGACCGGTGCGGTGACCGCGCTGTACCTGGCCGGGCGCCGGCGGCCGGCCGTCCTCGCCGTCCTGCTCGCCCTCGCCCTGGCCGCCGCCGGCCTCGGCGCCTACCGGCTCGTCGCACCGTCCGGTGACGGCGTGGCCTGCGCCCCTCCCCCGGAGCTGCGGGTGCTGGCCGACCCCGACCTGGAGCCGACCGTACGCGCCGCCGCCGACGCGTACCTCACCTCGGACGAGAACACCACGGACGACGGCTGCCGCCGCGCCGGCCTCACCGTCTACAGCGCGGGCACCGCCGACGCGGTCACCGCCCTGCGCCGGCAGACCGGTGCCTGGCAGGAGCCCGGCGACGACCCCAACCCGCAGCGCGACGTGGGCCCCCAGCCGGACGTCTGGATACCCGCCTCCCCCGCCGACGTCGCCCGGGTGGCGGCGGGCCGGGACACCGACGCGGTCGCCGCGCTGGAGGAGGACCCGCAGCCGTTCGCGTACTCCCCCGTGGTCCTCGCCGTCCCGCAGGAACTCGCCGCCGAGTCACAGGACGAACGGGTCTCCGTCGCGCTCAACCGCATGATCGACGCCCTGCGCGGCCGTCGCGCGGACGCCGGGGTGCGCCGCCCGGACCCGGAGTTCGCGGACACCGGGCTGCTCGCCACCATCGGCCTGTACGGCACCCACTCCGGCGCCGAGGCCCGGGACGCGGCCGGTGCCGAACGCCGCGTCGCGCAGTCCGGCCCGCCCGCCCCGACCGCCGCCGAGCTGCTGTGCGCGCTGCCCGACGACGACGCCGTGGACGACCGCACCGCCGCCCTGGTCCCCGAGTTCCTGATGCGCAGCGGCGTCGCCTGCGACAGCGCGCGGCGCACCCCGCGGATGGCCCAGTACCCGGGCGACGTACCCGGCCTGGAACCGGTCTTCGTCCGGGTGCGCTGGCGGGGCGCCGACCGCGACGCGCGGCGGCGGGACGCCGCCGCCGACGGCTTCCGCCGGTGGCTGACCCGCACCGGCGGGCGTCAGGTGTTCGCCGAGGCCGGGTTCCGGGCGGCGGACGGGGAGCGGGCGCTGCTGGACGAGGAGGGCCGGGCCGCGGGGGTGCTGGTGGCCCCGTCCCCGCTGATCGAACCGGCCGGGCGGGACGCGATGGAGGCGGCGCTGGAGGCCTACCGGGACGTCGACGGGCCCGGCCGGGTGCTGTTCCTGCTCGACAGTTCCCGTTCGATGCGCGACGTCTGGGACGGGCCCAGCGGCGGCCCCGGCCTGATCGCCCGCTCGCTGGGCGGCCTGGGGGCGCGCGACGAGTACGGGGTGTGGGCGGTGTACGGCACGGGCGACGACCCGTACGACACCCTGCTGCCGACCGGCCCGCACCGCCGACGGGACGCCGAGCGCGCGCTGGACCGGTCCGCCGTCACCCGGTCGGACGACGACGCCGACCCGCACCGGGCGCTGCTCGCCGCCCTGGACCACATGGAGCGGCGCGACGCCGAACGGGAGCGGCCCGGCCTGATCGTGTACGTCACCGACGACGAGGACGCCGACCGGCTCGGCGGCGACCGGCTCGACGCCGTGCTCGACGCGGCCCGCGCGGCCGAGACGCCGGTGACCATGGTCTCCCTGGCGGGCGGCGGCTGCGACCCGGGCCGGCCGGACGCCCGGATCGCCGAGGTGAGCGGCGGACGCTGCCTGGACGCCGGCGACGACCCGGGCGCCGCCCTGCGCGACGAGGTCGCCCGCACCGGAACGGGGGAGGAGGAGTGATGCCCCGCCGCCCGCTCGGCCTGCTGCTGGCCGCGGCACTGCTCGCGTCCGCCGCCTGCACCGGCGGCGGCGACGGCACCGGACCGGCCCCCTCCGAGGACGTGCCCGGCGACATCGTGGTCGCCAGCGGCCGGGACGTCACCGGGCAGAACGGGGTGCGGCGGCGGCTGATCGACGCCTGGAACGAGCGGCAGGAGAAGGCGGGCGGCGCCTTCCGGGCCCGCCTGGTGGAGCTGCCCGGCAGCGCCGACGAGCAGCGCGGCCAGCTGCTCGGCGCCCTCCAGTCCGGCAGCGCCGCCTACGACGTGGTCAACCTGGACGTGACCTGGGTGCCGGAGTTCGCCGCCGCGGACCTGGTCCGCCCGCTGCCCCGGGCGCTGGTCGACGACGACGTCATCGACTCCGTCGCCGGCACCGCGCGCTGGGACGGGGAGGTGTACGCGGTGCCGTTCAACAGCGACGTCGGCCTCCTCTACTACCGGCGCGACCATCTCGCGCGGGCCGGCCTGGAGCGGACGGAGCTGGCCGAGACGACCGACTGGCGGCGGCTGGAGACGCTGATCGACGTCCTGGACGAGCGGGACGTCCCCGGCTACGAGAAGGGCTGGACGACCCAGCTCGCCGCCTACGAGGGCCGCACCGTCAACGCCGTGGAGGCGTTCGCCGCGGTGCCGGGCGGCGTGCCGCTCACCGACGGCGAGGGCCACTACACGGCGACCGTGGAGGAGCTGACCCGGGGCATCGCCGAGCTGCGCCGCCGCACGGCCACGCCGTACACCCTCGCCGACGCCGCGCAGTCCGACGAGGCGGCCTCCCTCGCCGACTTCGCGGACGGCCGCACCGCCTTCCTGCGGCACTGGCCGTGGGTGTACCGCACCCTGCACCAGAGCTTCTCGGCCGGTCAGCTGGGGGTGACGGCGCTGCCGGGCCGGGCGGTGCTCGGCGGCCAGAACCTGGCGGTGACGGCCGCCTCCCGCCGGGCGGGCAAGGCGGCCGAGCTGATCGAGTTCCTCACCGGCAAGGAGAGCGAACGCTGTCTGCTGGACGCGGGGTTCGCGGCGACGCGGGTCTCGGCGTACACCGACGACCACGTGCGGTGCCCGGTGGACTCCGCCGGGACGCCGTCGGCCGCCCCGAGCGGGGAACGGCCCGACCGGATGCCCCGGGACGCCGCCGACCGGCCCGCCTACGCCCGCGAGATCCTGCTCCCCGCGCTGCGGCGGGCGGTGCAGCGACCGCGGACCCCGCTGTACGGGGCGTTCACCCAGACCTTCACCGCGCGGCTCGGGCCGCTGTTCGGCACCGATCCGCCGGACGACGCGACGCTGGCCAAGCGGCTGGACGCGGCGCTGCGGCGGGCGCTGCCGGAGTAGCCGGGGCGGTGCGCGGCGGCGTGAGGTGTGCTGCCGGAGCAGCCGGGGCGGTGCGCGGCGGTGTCAGGTGTGCTGCCCGTCGAGGCGCGGGGCGGCGGGGCGGGGGGTGGCCGGCGGTTCGTCCGCCGGGTCCGCCGGGCCCGTGTTGGCGGCCAGCAGCAGACAGGCGGTTGCGGCGACGGCGGCGGCGACGGCACGGACGTAGCGCTCGGCGGTGCGGAGGCGTTCGAGCACGGTGACCTCGCAACAGCGGTCCACGGGAAGCGGGCGGGGGCGGTACGGCGATGTACGGCAATGGGTTAAACACGCTTAACTCTCGGTTTAACCTAGGGCCGGGGATGCCGAACGGCAAGGGGCACGGGGGGAGTCGGCGGTGGAGGACCGGGACGATCCGGCGGTCATCGGGCGCCGGGTGCAGCGGCTGCGGACCGAGCGTGGCCTGACCCAGCGGCAGCTGGCCGAACCGGCCTACACCCCCGCCTACGTCTCCACCCTGGAGGCCGGCCGGGTCCGCCCCTCCGACGAGGCGCTGCGGCACATCGCCGAACGGCTCGGCGTCGCCTTCGAGGAGCTGGTCACCGGCCGCCCGCCGCACCTCGCCACCGACCTGCGCCTCAGACTCACCGGCGCCCAGCGCACCCTGGCCGCCGGCGCCACCGAGGCGGCGGCCGAGAACTACGCCGGGCTGCTCACCGAGGCCGAGGCGCACGGGCTGGCCGACATCGAGGCCGCCGCGCTGCTCGGGCTCGGGGAGTGCGCGGTGGAGCAGGGGGAGCTGACCCGCGGCCGGGAGTACTTCGAACGGGCCGAACGCCGCCTGACCGACACCGGCGCCCCGCTGCCCGCCCGGGTCCCGGCCCTGCGCGGGCGGGCGCTGGCCCACTACCTCGCCGGAGAGCTGCGCTACGCCGTCTACCTCCTCGAATCCACCCTCGACGAACTGAACCGCGCCGGCCTGCACGACCCCGACGCCCTGCTCCTCCTGTACGCCAGCGCCATCGGCCCGTACATGGACATGGGCGCGCACGCCCGCGCCGCGCAGGCCGCCGAGCTGGCCCTCGCGCTGGCCCCGCGGGCCGGCGACCCGGCGCTGGTCGCCCGGATGCACCGGTCCGTCGCCCGCACCCTGGTCGCCGAGGGCCGCCTCGCCGAGGCCGACGCCTCCCTCGCCAAGGCCGCCGAGCTGTACCGCACGCTCCAGCTCCGCACCGAACTGGCCAACTGCCACTGGATGCGCGGCTACGTCTACGCGCAGGACGGCCGCCTGGAGGACGCCGAGGCCGAGCTGCGGCAGGCGCTGGACATGCTCTCCGCCCAGCGCGCCGCCCTCTACACCAGCCAGGCCGCCGTCGAACTGGCCGACGTACTGCGCCGGCGCGGCAGGTCCGAGGAGGCCGCGGCCCTGCTGCGCACCGTGCTGGACGACCTGACCTCCGAGCGCGGCGCCGTGCACGCGGCCGGCGCGCACCGGCTGCTCGGCATCATGGCCGAGGAGGCCCGGGACACCGAGGCCGCCGAGGAGCACTACGTGCGCGCGCTCAGCCTGCTGGAGCGGGCGGGCGCCGCCGGGGACCTGGCCGACCTGTGCCGGCTGCTGGGCGACCTGCTGCGCCGCACCGGCCGTACGGAGGCCGCCCTGGACGCGTACCGCACGGGCCTGGGCCACCGTACGGCCCCGGGGACGACCACCCTGGGCCCGGCGCCCGCACAGCCTGCTCTGTGAGACGTGCGAGCCGCCGCACAGGGGGGTCGGTTAGGTTGCGCGGATGGAGAACCGGTTCCGGGATCGGCGGACGGCGGCCGACGCCCTGCGGCTCGTGCTGCGCGCGCTGCTGTACGCCGTCGTCGGCGGCACCGCGCTGATCGCGGTCGTCACCGTCGTCTCGGTGCTCGGCCCGGTCGTCGCCCTCGACCTGTACACCCCGGCGGTGGCGGCCTGGTGGACGGTGTTCACCGCCGTCGTCGTCCAGGGCGTGCCGTTCCTGCTGCTCGGCACGGTGGTGTCGGCGGCGATCGGCGCGTTCGTGCCCGACCGGGTGTTCAAGCGGCTGCTGCCGCGCCACCCGGCGCTCGCGGTGCCGGTCGCGGGCGCGGCGGGCGTGGTGCTGCCGGGGTGCGAGTGCGCCTCGGTGCCGGTGGCCGGGTCCCTGATGCGGCGCGGGGTCGCCCCGGCCGCGGCCCTCGCGTTCCTGCTCTCGGCCCCCGCGATCAACCCGGTCGTGCTGGTGGCGACGTCGATCGCCTTCCCCGGGCAGCCGTCGATGGTGGCGGCGCGGCTGCTGGCCTCCCTCGCGGCGGCGGTGGTGATGGGCTGGCTGTGGGCGCGCTTCGGCAAGGACGAGTGGCTGCGGCTGCCCAAGCGGCCGGCGGGGACCGGATCGTCGTACGGCCTCGGCGGCTTCCTGGCCGGGCTGCGGCACGACTTCCTGCACGCGGGCGGCTTCCTGGTGGTGGGCGCGGGGGCGGCGGCCACCTTCAACATCGCGGTGCCCCGGTCCGTGCTGGACGTCTTCACCGGCTCGGCCTGGCTGTCGGTGCTGCTGCTGGCGGTGCTCGCCGTGGTGCTGTGCGTGTGCAGTGAGGCGGACGCGTTCGTGGCGGCCTCGCTGAGCGGGTTCTCGCCGACGGCGCGGCTGGCGTTCATGGTGGTCGGCCCGATGGTGGACCTGAAGCTGATCGCGCTCCAGACGGGCACCTTCGGACGGGCGTTCGCGGTGCGGTTCGCGTCGGTGACGTGGGTGGTGGCGGTGGCGAGCAGCGTACTGGTGGGGTGGTGGCTGCTGTGAGGCGGTACGGACCGGCGGCCTTGCTGGCGCTGACCGGCGCGGCGGTGCTGCGGATCTCGCTCTTCTCGGAGCTGTACCTGCGGTACGTGCAGGAGGGGCTGCGGCCCTTTCTGATCCTGTCCGGGGCGGTACTGGTGCTGCTGGCGGCGGTCTCGGTGTGCGCGCGACGCCCACGGGAGGAGGCGCACGACGACGACGGCCACAGCCGCGACGACGACCACGGCCACGGCCACGGCGCGGCCGGCCCCCGCGTCGCCTGGCTGCTCACCCTGCCGGCCCTCGCCCTCCTCCTCTTCCCGCCGCCTGCCCTCGGCACCTACAGCGCCGAACGCGAGGCCGCCCAGCGCGCCGCCCAGGGCGTGGGGACCTTCCCGGCCCTGCCGTCCGGGGACCCGGTGGAGCTGACCCTCGCCGAGTTCTCCTCCCGCGCGATCTACGACAGCGAACGCTCGCTGAAGGGCCGTACCGTCCGGCTGACCGGCTTCGTCACCCGCGACGACGACGGCACCTGGTACGTCACCCGGCTCGCGGTCACCTGCTGCGCCGCCGACGCCACGACCAGCAAGGCCGAGGTCCGCGGCGACGCGGCGGCCGACGCCCCGGACGACGGCGCCTGGGTCACGGTCACCGGCACCTGGCACCCCGAGGGAGCGCTCGGCACGCAGGCGGCCTGGCCGCCGGTGGTGGACGCGGAGCGGGTGCGGCGGGTGGCGCAGCCGGCGAATCCGTACGAGCGGACGTAGGCCCTCGCCGGACGCGGGTGCTCGTGCCCGGGTCCGTGCCGGCCGGCCCGCCGGCGCGGCGAGGAGCCCCGCAAGAACGGCGGAACGCCCCGGGCCGGTCCTCCGGGGCCCGGTGGTCCTCCGGGGCCCGGTTTCGCCTGGTCGGGCTCGGGTAGTCGGGCGCTGCCGATGTGGCCTTCCGTGTGTGTGAAGGAGGCGGTGGGCGTGTCGCCCAGCGACGACTGCCGGAGGCCCGCCGACCGGTCCGACCGGTTCCGGGGAGCGGACCAGGGCCGGGCCGCCGACCTGATCGCGCAGAGCGTCGGCGGTGCCCCGCCCGGCGAGGTGCCGGCCCGGTTGTGCGAGGTCGTGGTCCGGCTGCTGCCGCTGTCCGGCGCGAGCGTGTCGCTGCACGGCGACGGCGTGCCGGTACGGCTGTGCGCCAGCGGCGAGCGGGCCGGCCGGGTGGCGGAGATCCAGGCCACCCTGGGCGACGGGCCCTGCGTCCAGGCGGCGCGGACCGGCGCCCCGGTGCTCGTCGGTGACCTGACCGCCGGCCCGGAGGCGGCCCGCTGGCCCGTCTACGCCCAGCAGGCGGCGGCGGCCGGGATCCGCGCGGTGTACGCGCTGCCGCTGGGCAGCGACTCGATCTGTCTGGGCACCCTCGACCTCTACCGCGACACCCCCGGCGGGCTCGGCGGCGCCGAACTGCGGACGGCGCGGCTGGTCGCCGGTGTGATGACCATGGCCCTGATGGCGCTGCCGCACGGGGTGGACGACGACGGTCCGGGCGGCCTGCCCTGGCTCAGCGGCCTGGCCACCGGCCACGACCGGATCCATCAGGCGATCGGCATGGTCATGGCCCAGCTCGGCATCGGCCCCGACGAGGCCCTGGCCCGCCTGCGCGGCGACGCGTTCGTCCGGGGCCGTACGGTCCAGGAGGCGGCGGAGGACGTGATCACCCACCGCCGGCGCCTGAGTCCGGACGCATAGCCGGACGCATGGCCCGGGGGCCCGTCGGCAGGTGACGGCTGGGAGCATCCCGGTGCCCTCGGCGGGCATGAGGCGGGTGGCGCGCGGTCGCGGACGCGGCAGCCGGCCTACCGGTTCGGACTCACCGCTCGGGGAGCGGAATGACGATCACCGGCATCGACGTGTCGAACCATCAAGAGCGCCGCGTACGCGTCGAGCGGCATCACCACGCGGACGGACCACTTCCTGACTCGGGCCCGGCGTCGGCCCGCGACATCGAGATCGTCACCCGCCGCTCCGAGGTCGCGATCCACGCCCTCCGGGCCACCGTCGAGAAGCCGGCCGGCGCCTGCTCGGCGAGAACGTCGACACCGCGGCCGCGGTCGCCGCCGTGCGGGACGCCGTCCAGGGCGCCCGGGGCCAAGGTGGGGGCCGGCGGACAGGACAGTGAGCGGGAGGGCTGATTGACCTGACCGTCCGGGGCATGATCGGGTACCTTCGGGCCGATTGGCATGTCCGTGCCCGCCGCTGGGGCGCGGGCGGGGCGTGCCGGTTCGCGGACACCGACGGGGATGGGACACAAGGATGAGCACACCCTTCGACACGCCACCGCACAGCGGCTCCGCCGTCGGCACGCGGCTGGACTCCGCGCCCGCGCAAGGGGGCGGCGGCGCGGGCACCACCGACGTCGACACCGCGCGTCTGGACCAGGCCGCCAACGCCCTGGTCGAACTGCGCGGTGACACGGAGAACGCGGACAACACCGCCGACGAGGACACCCTCAGTGCCGTCAAGGGCCTGAACAAGCACACCTCCGGGGGCCTGCCCGAGGGTGGTTCGTGGGTCACCGCCGGCTCCCTGATGACGATGGACGTCCGCTGGGGCGAGCAGGTCATGAACCTCAAGCGGATGCTGCAGGACATCAGCGACAAGCTGCACACCACCTCCGGTCACTACACCCGCACCGAACAGGAGGAGCGGGCCCGGCAGAACGCGATCAGCACACCCTTCGGATGAGCGGCACCCCGTATCCGCCGTACACCCGCTACCGAAAGCCTGTCCGATCCGAAGGAGCTGTCGCCCATGGTGTCCGTCCCCTACCTCGACAAGGCCGACCTCGGCCCGCTCGCCGACGCCGCCGCCTCGTGGAGCGCGCTGCCGGCCAAGTACGACGCGTTGCTCCAGGAGTTCGAGCAGCGCGTCGTCGGCCATCTGAAGGGCCACTGGAGCGGGGACGCGGCCGACGCCGCCTTCGCCACCATGGCCAAGGCCCGCACCGAGTACGAGAACGCCGCCACCGAGGCGGGCCGCATCGGCAAGCTGCTGCGAGACGCGCACGGCGAGTTCGGCGCGTCCCAGAAGCAGCTGCACGCCCTGCTGGACGAGGCCCGCAAGAACGACTTCCACGTCTCCGAGGACGGCAGGGTCGAGGACGTCGACTCCCGCTGGGACAGCCCGACCGCCTCCGCGGCGCCCGGTTTCGCCACCGAGCGCAAGGAGAAGCTGGACTCGATCGTGTCCCGGCTGACCCGGGTCCTGGAGCTGGCCACCGCCGCCGACGAGGCGGCCGGCGCGGCCCTGGAACGGGACGCCAACGGTGGCCGCAGCAAGTCGTTCAACACCAGCGTCCACACCACCCTCGACGCCGTCGAGGCCGACCAGGCCGCCGCCCTGATGAAGAAGGACGGCCGCCTCACCGAAGCCGAGACCAAGAAGCTGAGCCTGCTCCTGTCGGCCAACAAGAACGACCCCGAGTTCTCCCGCGCCTTCGCGGTGAAGGCCGGCGCGGACAACGTGCTGGGCAAGTACAACGAGCTGATGAGCCCGCCCGCCGGGACCACCCTCTCCAAGGACGAACTGGCCCAGCTGAAGAAGCTCAGAGCCGACCTGGGCACCACGCTCGGCACCGCCACCACGTCGGACGACCACCGCAAGGGCGGCCCCGACCCGGCGGTCACCGAGTTCCAGAACGACCTGCTGGCGGCCGGGCAGCGCGACTTCAACGCCAACCCCACCGAGTACCCGTACGGCCTCAGCGGCTACCAGCTCACCAGCAGTCTGATGAGCGAGGGCAAGTGGGACACCGGCTTCCTGCAGGACTACGGGGGCGCCCTGATCACCGCCGAGAAGAACGGCACCAACGGCGGTCAGAATCCCGACGGTTACTGGGGCGGCGGCATGACCCGCGCTCTCGGTTCCACCAACATCGGCGCACTCGACCCGATGACCGGTTTCATGGACGCGCTCGGCCACAACCCGCAGGCCTCCACCGAGTTCCTCACCTCGGACACGACGGTGAACGGCGAAAAGGTCGACCACCTCGACTACCTCCTGGAGGACCGGCACTGGCCAAAGGGCGGCGCCTGGACGGGCGACTCCAAGGAGCCCAGCGGCTACAACAACCTCGGCCACGCCCTGGAGTCGGCGGTCACCGGCCACGCCTACGACACGAGCCCGTCGTCACAGACCCCGGCCCACAACGAGAAGCAGGCCGCGCTCATGTCGGAGGTCGTCGCCAAGGTCTCCGAGAACGAGGAACTGTCGCGGGACGGGATGCAGGACAGCCTGGGGCGGATGGCGGGGGAGTACATGCCGGACATCCACCGGACCATGTCGATGGACCATGGCGGCAACGGGGCGGAGTTCTACCCGGCCTCGGGCGCGCCGGCCGACTTCAGCACCGTCAGCGAGACAGGTGAGAGGCAGGACAACGCCGAGCAGAACATCTCGCGGTTCCTCATGACCGTCGGCAAGGACCCGGACGGTTACGCGGCCATCAACCTCGGCGAGAGCGCGTACACGTCCAACCTGATCGACTACCACGTGCGCAACCCCGACGCGTACGGGGGCACCACCGACACCGCGCTGCGAGAAATCGCCAGAACCTCCGGTGAGGTCCAGGCAAGCATCGCCATCGGCAGACGCGAGTCGGACATCGGCGACGCGGTGGAGGCCGACAAGGCGTACAACGACGCCATGGGACGGGCGGGCGGCTACGCGGCGGGGATCGTCGGCACCGGCATCGGTGTCGGCACCTCCTTCATCGCCACCCCGGCCGTCGGCGCCGGGGTCGGGGGCGCCGCCACCACGATCACGGGTGATCTCATCAACCAGATCGTCCAGGGCGCCGAAAAGGACACCAAGGGGGAGGCGGTGTACTCCAGCGGCCAGGACTGGGAGCACGCCAAGTACTCCACCGCGGCGGTGGTCCAGGACGCCTACCGCAACGCCGCCGAGGCGCAGGGCCTGGACAACACCGCCGACTACGACAACATCCTGGCCAACGAGGTGGAGGCCGGCTTCGTCTCGGCCGACAGCAACCTGGACGGATACGGCGGGGACAAGAGGGCGGACGGATGAACCTGAAGCGCCGGCTGATCGGCTCCGCCGCGGCACTCGCCGTCCTGGGGGCGCTGGGTTACGGCTTCTGGGTCCAGTACCCCGCGGCGAAGGTCGCGCGGGCGTGCGACGGCATGCTGCCGACCGACCCGGTACTCGATCTCACGGGGCGGTCGCGGTGGTCCGTGCTGGGCATCCACTACGAGGTGGTCAGCGGGCAGTCGGACAGGTTGTTCGGTGCGGTGCCGGCGACCAGGTGCGAGTTCGACGGCGCCACCGTCACCATCGAGCCCTCGGACGGTGCCCGTACCGCTTACGCCACCTATACGACGGACTCGGATTTCCCTGTTCCGCTGAACGCGGGGTGGCCCGGCTTCGTGTCCCCCGGGGGCGGCAGCGCGACGGTACTCCTCAGCTGCCGGAACTGGGACGAGACGGACGGCGGCGGGATCCTTGTGACGGTCGGAGCCACTTCTGACCACGAGGGTCTGGAGAAGGCGCGGCTCGATCGCGTCCGGGTGGTCACCGGGGCGGCACAGCGCGCTGCGGACCGGGCGGGTTGCGAGACCGACCTGGGGGACACGGACGGCCTCGTCGGCCCCGACCCCGCCACCGCCACCAAGTCCGTTCCGGCCGCCAAGGCGTCCGGTACCTGCGAGGGGATGACCTCGGTGGCCACGGTGCGGGAGACGGCCGCGGCCAAGTCGCCGATCGAGAAGTGCGAGCTCGTCGGCGATCTGAGGATCTTCGCCCACTACGGCCCGTACAGCGACGCCTCGCCGACGGGCCGCGACGGCGAGTACGCCGGCCACGACACCCCCGCGGGCACCGAAGGCTCCACCGCCTGGACCACGGCCACCTGCGAGGGCGCGCTCGGCACCGGTTTCTACCACGCCTCGCCGGTCGACGGCAGCGGTCGCGACCTCGAGAAGGAGCCCCTCACCCAGGCCGAACGCGCCGACCTCGCCCACTTCGCCAAGGAGTCCGCCGCCCGGCACGGCTGTGAGACCCCCGCCGCCCTGCCCTCGGCGTAACGTACCGTAGTCACAGGTTCACCTTTCCGGCGATGTGGACAGACCTACTCGTGTCGCCCGCACGCACCACGAAGGGAACCGAGTGACCGTACGTACCGCATCCGGCACCCCCGACCTGTCGTCCCAGGACCCCAACTGGTGGCGGCAGGCCGTCATCTACCAGATCTATCCGCGCAGCTTCGCCGACGCCGACGGGGACGGGCTCGGTGATCTCAGGGGCATCACCCAGCGCCTCACCCATCTGGCCGCGCTCGGCGTGGACGCGCTGTGGCTCAGCCCGTTCTACCCCTCGGAGCTGGCCGACGGCGGTTACGACGTCGACGACTACCGGGACGTCGACCCCCGCCTGGGCACCCTGGACGACTTCGACGCGCTGACCGCCGAGGCGCACCGGCTCGGCCTGAAGGTCATCGTCGACCTCGTCCCCAACCACACCTCGCACCGCCACGCCTGGTTCCGCGAGGCCCTGGAGGCCGGGCCCGGCTCGGCCGCCCGCGACCGTTACGTCTTCCGTGACGGGCGCGGCGAGCACGGCGAACTCCCGCCCACCGACTGGCAGTCCGTCTTCGGCGGCAGCGCCTGGCGGCGGGTGCCCGACGGGCAGTGGTACCTGCACCTGTTCGCCCCCCAGCAGCCCGACCTGAACTGGGAGAACGAGCAGGTCCGCGCCGACTTCCGCACCACTCTCAAGTTCTGGTCGGACCGCGGTGTCGACGGCTTCCGGGTGGACGTCGCCCACGCCCTCGTCAAGGACCTCGCCGAGCCGCTGCGCGACCTCGGCGCCCCCGGGCTGAGCAGCGAGGCCGCGCTCGGCGAGTTCGAGCCCGGCACCCACCCCTTCTACGACCGGGACGACGTCCACGAGATCTACCGCGACTGGCGCAAGATCCTCGACTCCTACACCCCGCCCCGGATGGCGGTGGCCGAGGCGTGGGTGCCGGGGGCGCGGCGCGCGCTGTACGCCCGCCCGGACGAACTGGGGCAGGCGTTCAACTTCGAATATCTGAAGGCCGACTGGGACGCCGCCGAACTGCGCGGGGTCATCGAGGGCTCACTCGCCGACGCGGCCGCCGCCGGGGCCTCCGCGACCTGGGTGCTGGCCAACCACGACGTGGTCCGCCCCGCCTCCCGGCTGATGCTCCCGCCCGGCACCGACCCCGACGCCTGGCTGCTGTCCGGTGGCGCCGCCCCGGCGCTGGACGAGGCGGCCGGCCTGCGCCGCGCCCGCGCCGCGAACCTGCTGATGCTGGCGCTGCCCGGCTCGGCGTACCTCTACCAGGGCGAGGAGCTGGGCCTGCCCGAGGTCGCCGACCTGCCCACCGAGGTCCTCCAGGACCCCATCTGGGAGCAGACCGGGCACGTCCGCAAGGGCCGCGACGGATGCCGGGTGCCGCTGCCGTGGACGACGGACGGACCGTCGTACGGCTTCGGCGCGGCCGGTGCCTGGCTGCCGCAGCCGCCGTCCTTCGCGGCGTACGCCGTCCAGGCCCAGGACGGGGTCGAGGGCTCGACCCTGGAGCTGTACCGCACGGCCCTGCGCCTGCGCCGCAAGCTCCTCGACGGCGAGACCCTCACCTGGTCGGACGACACCCCGCCGGGTGTCCTGCGCTTCGACCGCTCACCCGGCTGGCGCTGCGTCGCCAACCTCTCCGACCGGGTGGTCGACCTCCCGGCGGGCGAGGTACTGCTGAGCAGCGCGCCCCTGGTGGAGGGCCGGCTGGGCCCGGACACGACGGTGTGGCTGGCCTTGTAGGGGCAATCCGGCCGGCCCTCGCCGCCTGGCGCGAGGGTCAGGAAGGTACGGCGGGGCAGCTCGTGCCGCGCGGTGGTACGGCCAGGTCGGCGAGGTAGCCGTCCACGGCGTCCACCATGCACGGGCCGCTGGTGACGCTGCCGTGCCCCTGGCCCTCGTAGGTGAGGAGCACACCGCCGCGGCCGAGTCGCCGGGCCACCGAGACCGCCCACGGGTAGCCGGTGGCGGGGTCGTGCAGCGCGTTGGCCAGGAGGATCGGCGGGGCACCGGCCGCGTCCAGGCGGTGCTGCGGATTGGCGGTCGGTGCGCCCAGGCACGCCGCTGCCATGTGGATCGGCAGCAGGAGGGGCAGGTCGGGCGCGGTCCTGTCCATCGTGGCGACGAGCGAGGCGTACTCCCGGTGGTCGCGCACCGGCAGGTGCCAGTCCGAGCAGAAGACCAAGGTGGCCGAAGGCAGCGGGGCCGGCGCGGTGGGCGACGCCGGCAGTGGCGCGCTCGCCCCCATCCGCGCGACCGTCGTGGCCAGGCCCGCGTAGTCGGCCGCGTAGAACTTCCGGAACGCGATCTTGTTGACCAGGTCCGAGGACGACAGCGGGGTGCCCGGCTTCGCCGGGTCCGCCAGTTCGCCGTGCCCGGCCCGGGCCAGCAGGTCCTGCCAGGCGGCGCGGACGTCGCGGCCGTGCAGCGCGCATTCCGTGGCACCGTCGCACCACCGCACGAACTCCCGGAAGGAGTCCTGCGCCGCGGCCGCCTGGGCCCGCAGGAAGTCACGGGTGGCCGGGACGCTGTGGTCCATGACGCTCTCCAGCACCATGGCGCGTACGCGGCGCGGATAGGTCTCGGCGTACTGCGCGCCGAGCAGCGTGCCGTACGAGCTGCCGTGGAAGGTCAGTTTCCGTTCGCCGAGGGCGGCCCGGAGGGCGTCCAGGTCCCGGACTGTCTGGGCGGTGTCGAGGTGGTCGAACACCGGGCCGGTACGGGCCCGGCAGTCGGCGCGGAGCCGCCTGTTGTACGCCACGGTCGCGTCGAAGTCCGCCTGGCTCCTCAGCTCCGGTGACGGCCGCTCGGCGAGCA
This sequence comes from Streptomyces sp. SYSU D01066-1, assembly GCF_054956795.1. Classification (NCBI taxonomy): domain Bacteria; kingdom Bacillati; phylum Actinomycetota; class Actinomycetes; order Kitasatosporales; family Streptomycetaceae; genus Streptomyces; species Streptomyces sp. SYSU D01066-1. Next base: position 24,775 of record NZ_JBUDHV010000042.1, read on the forward strand.
GGTCGCCGGAACAGGTCACCGGGTCGCTGCCGCCCACGCCGCGCGGGTCGAAACTGACGATGTCGAACCTGCGGCGGACCTCGGGGCTGAACCGGCTGACACGGTCCACTACCATGTCCACCCCCGAGTCGCCCGGCCCGCCGGGGCCGAACACCATCGAGCCGACGCGTGCGCCGGGGCCGGTGGCCTTGCGGCGGGCCACGGCCAGGTCGAGTCCCGGCCCGTCCGGGTGGGCCCAGTCGACCGGTACCGGGAGCGTGGCGCACTCGGCTCCCGGATGCGCCGGGCTGTCGCACGGTGCCCACCGCAGGGTCGCCGTGGCAGGCGGTGACGCGTGCGCGGCGGGAGCCGTGGCGAGGCCGGTGACGACGGCCATGGCGGCTCCCACGGCCATGACCGTGCCCTTCGCGGCGCTGGACCGCAGCGCGGTTCTGCCCCTTGATGACGCCCTTGACGGCATGGATCCTCCTCATGCGAAGAGTGGTGGTGTCAGGCGTGCGAGCCCGGCTGGGCACCGTCGTCACGTTAGGTGCGCCGGCACCCACGTGGTGCCCCTCCGCGTCCTTCTCAGGGGCTTCTCCGGGGCGGATCGGGGACGGTTCAGGGGCGACGCGCTCACCGCATCGAGCGTTCCAGTGCGTCCCGGTGATCGGAAACCCACTGATGGGCCGCCTGGACGTGCCTCACCACCCCCGCGTCACGGAGCCGGGCCATGGCGGCGTCCCCCGCGTCCGCCTGGGCCTGGATGCCCCGCCGGCACCGGTCCTGCCACCACAGGATCGTGGACACCAGACGTCGCCGGTCGGACAGCCCGTAGGCGTCGACGACCAGCCTCATGCGCCGGGCCGCCTCCCCGACGTCGGTGACCGCGGGGCCCAGGCCGAGGTACTGCCAGCAGACATGAGCGACGTCGTGGACCCGCGCGCCCGGCGCGGCGAGATCCCAGTCGATGAACGCCACCGGGCGGAGCTCGCCCCCGCGTGGCCGGTAGACGGTGTTCTTGGGCGACAGGTCGTTGTGACACACGACTTCCCGGTCTCCCGCCGGCGCGGTGCCGGCCGTCAGGTCGTGGAACTCGCGCACGAGCCGGGCGACCGTCGTCAGACTCCCGTCGGACGACACGGCTGCGGGCTGGCGCGGCTCCCATGCCACATGGCCGTCGAGGTGACTGAGGACCTCGCGGCCCTCGTCGTCCGTACCGAGGTGCCGCGGGGCACCACTCCAGCCGCTGGATTCGAGCAACCGCAGCAGATCGCTCACGAACCCCGTGCGCGCCGAGGCCGGACGGCGCACCGTGTCCCCGACACGGACGACCGCGTTGACGAAACCTCCGGGCAGGGGCGACTCGGACGACTCAGGCATCCGCCCACCTTGCCGCACCCGGGACGTCGGCGACACCGCTGCTCATCGGCCTCCGTACCGCCCGGCCCACCTCTGCCGACGGAAAAAGCCAACAGTCAGCGCCGATCCGTACTCCGGCCGCTCATCAGAGCGGAGCGATGACAAAGGCGGTGTCAGTGCTCACAGACCGCGTGGCAGGCCGCCGCTTCCGAAGGAGCCCGTGGAGCCGGGCAGCCAGCGGGGCCGGTTCTGGTCCTTTCCTCGTCGGGTGCTCGCGGGGTGGAGTTCGTACGGCATGAGCCGTGCGCCGCCGTCGGCCGCCACGGGCACGTCGTCCGGTTCCCGCATCTCCCGTTCCTCGTAGACCGGGCCGGTCGGCGGAAGCTTCGGCTGCTCCTGGGGGCTCGGATGGGTGGTTTCCCGTTCCAGGACCCGCAAGCCGACGCGTACGGCCCAGATCAGCGCGCCGGCGATCACCAGCCCGCCGAAGAAGGCCGCGATCATGCTGAGCGTGTGCTGCGTCGCGGCCAGCTGTTCATACGTTGCCGTATTCATGGTGCGATTATCGCCCCGTAGGGGGTGGAAAGCGACAGTAAGTCCTAATTGTCCGCCTAGGCCGTGGGGGGTGGGGCGCCGGCATCCGGGCGGGTCCCGCCTCGCCGTATCGGCTCTGGTCGGGTAGGCCCTGGTCGCGTCAGCCTTCGCCGGTCCCGTTTCCCGGGGCGTCCTTGCGGACCACCTCGCCCTGGATCACCCGCGGCTCCCCCGGCTGCCCGCCCTCCTTCATCGCCCGCGCCTCGGCCTTGAGGATGCGCGCGGCCTTGCCCGCCGAGCGGGTCAGTTCCGGCAGCTTCCGCACACCCACGACGACGGCGATGACGATGAGGATGATCGCCAGTTCGCTCAGTCCGAACACTGCGCCCCCTGTTCCTGGGTCCGGCCGGTCAGAGATCGAACTCGTACGGCGGCAGGTCGAGGGCGTAGCACGCCTCCCGCGCCACCGCCTGCTCGTCCTTGTCGAAGTCTCCGTCGGCACCGCCGATGACGATGCCGATCTGGACCACCGTGCGAGCCTCGGCGGGCTTCTTCTTCGCCTTGGCGATCTCCTGCAACACGCTGACCTTGCCGAACGCGAAGTCGGCCGTCAACTTGTCCAGGTTCTGCTCGAAGCGGCGGCGCGGGTCGTCGGTGGGGAAGTTCTGGAGCACGTCGTTGGTGGCGATGAGCTGGGCCACCCGCTGCCGCTCGGCCGGGTCGACACTCCCGTCGGCCGCCGCGACCAGGGCGCACATGGCCATGCTCGCGTCGCGGAAGGCGCCGCTCCTCAGGCCGTTCTTCTCCGTCAGGAGCTGGGTCTGCATCTGCGACGCGGACTCCTTGAGGCGATCCCACAGGGCCATGAGCGCTCCATTTCTCTACAGTGATGTAGAAACTACCAGGGAGTGTCGGGGAGCACCCCGGGAACAAGTGGACCCACCGGGCCGTTCTCTACAGTCGAGTAGAGCTTCCCTGAGGCTTTGCCCGTCCTTTACCATGGGACACGACCATCCCCTCGACACCTGTCAAAGGAGCCCCGTTCCGTAATGGAACCTCCCAGTACCGGCCGTAGCCATACTCCCGGTGACAGCACCGCGGACCACATGGGAGCGGGGGTGGCGCGGTGACCGAGGTCCTGCTGCTCCTGCTGGCCGTCCTCCTCACCCTGCTCTGCGCCGTCTTCGTCGCGGCCGAGTTCTCCCTCACCACCGTCGAGCGCGGTGACCTGGAGCGCGCCGCCGAGAACGGCGAGCGCGGTGCCGACGGCGCCCTGCGGGCCGTACGCCGCCTGACCCTCCAGCTCTCCGGCGCCCAGCTCGGCATCACCGTCACCTCGCTGGTCATCGGCATGCTCGCCGAGCCGTCGCTCGCCGCGCTGCTGCGCGGCCCGCTGGAGGCGATCGGCCTGGGCGGCGCCGCGTCCACCGCGGCGACCGTGCTCGGCGTGGCCGTCTCCACCGTCGTGCTGATGGTGGTCGGCGAGCTGGTCCCCAAGAACTGGGCGATCTCCCGGCCGCTGGCCGTGGCCAAGGTGGTGGCCACGCCGCAGCGCGGCTTCACGGCCGCCTTCGGCCCGTTCATCAGCCATCTGAACAACACCGCGAACCGTTTCGTACGCCGCTTCGGCCTGGAGCCCGCCGAGGAGCTGGCCTCCGCCCGCAGCCCCGAGGAGCTGGTCGCGCTGGCCCGGCACTCGGCCGCCGAGGGCGCCCTGGAGGCGGACTCGGCCGAGCTGTTCGTGCGCACCCTGCACCTGGGCGAGCTGACCGCGGAGAACGTGATGACGCCCCGCGTGGACGTCAAGGCCCTGGAGGCGCACGCCACCGCCGCGGACGCCGCCAACCTGTCCCACGCCACCGGCCTGTCCCGCTTCCCGGTCTACCGCGACAGCCTGGACGAGGTCATCGGCACCGTCCACATCCGTGACGTACTGGCCCTGGAGCCGGAGAAGCGGGCGGCCACCCCGGTCACCGACCTGGCCACCACCCCGCTGCTGGTCCCCGACAGCCTGCCCGCCGACCGTCTCCTGGAGCGCATGCGCGCCGCCCGCACCATGGCCGTCGTCATCGACGAGTACGGCGGCACGGCGGGCGTGGCCACGGTGGAGGACATCGTCGAGGAGGTGGTCGGCGAGGTCCGCGACGAGCACGACCCCGTCGAGGCTCCCGACCTCCAGCCCGCCGGCGAGGGAGCGTGGGAGGCGGACGGCTCGGTCCGCATCGACCAGCTCGCCACGATCGGTCTGACCGCGCCGGAGGGCCCCTACGAGACCCTGGCCGGACTGGTCGCCACGCGTCTCACGCGCATCCCCGTCAAGGGCGACGCCGTGGAGCTGGACGGCTGGCGGCTGGACGTCCTCGACGTCGACCACCACCGCGCCGACCGGCTGCGCATCACCGCGCCGCCGGCCGTACCCGCGCAGGAGCAGCGGCAGGAGCAGCGGCAGGAACAGGGCCAGGAACAGGGCCAGGAACAGGGCCAGGAGCAGCGGCAGGAACAGCGGCAGGACCGCCAGGACCGTACGGAGGCCGTCCGATGACCGTCGTCCAGCTGCTCATCGGCGCCCTGACGCTGGTGACCAACGCGTTCTTCGTGGGCGGCGAGTTCGCCCTGATCTCCGTGCGGCGCAGCCAGATCGAGCCGCGTGCCCAGGAGGGCGACAAGCGGGCCCGGATGACGCTGTGGGGCCTGGAGCACATCTCCGCGCTGCTGGCCACGGCTCAGCTCGGCATCACCGTCTCCTCGCTGGTGCTGGGCGCGGTCGCCGAACCGGCCATCGCGCACCTGCTGGAGCCCGCCTTCGAGGCGGTGCACGTCCCGCACGCGCTGGTCCACCCCATCGCCTTCGCGATCGCCCTGACGCTCGCCACGTACGCGCACATGCTGATCGGCGAGATGATCCCGAAGAACATCGCGCTGGCCGCCCCGGCCGCCACCGCGATGCTCCTCGGCCCGCCGCTGGTCGCCCTCACCCGCGCGCTCAAGCCGGTGATCTTCGGCATCAACGCCTTCGCCAACACCCTGCTGAAGCTGCTCAGGGTCGAGCCGAAGGACGAGGTGGAGGCCGTCTTCACCGACGACCAGCTGGCCCGCATGGTGGACGACGCCAGCGAGGCCGGGCTGCTCACCCCGGCCGACGGCGAGCGGCTGCGCGACGCGCTGGAACTGGGCACCCGCCCGGTCGGCGAGATCCTCGTCCCGCCGCAGCGGATGCGTACGGTCACCCACACCGTCACCCCGGCCGAGCTGGAGCGGCTGGCCGCCGAGGCGGGCTACTCCCGCTTCCCGGTCAGCGGCCCCAACGGCACGCTGCTCGGCTACCTCCACATCAAGGACACCCTGGGCCTGACCGACCGCGACCGCCCGTTTCCGCGCACGGCACTGCACCCGGTCACCCGCGTCCGCATCGACACCCCGCTGGACGACACCCTCACCGCCCTGCGCGCCACGGGCAGCCACCTGGCGGCGGTGACGGGGGAGACGGGCACGGTCCTCGGCTTCGTGACGATGGAGGACGTCCTGACGGAACTGGTGGGCCCGGCGGCGGAGCCGGTGTAGCGCGGATCGGTCAGCTCTCGGCCTTGAGCGCGTCGACGAAGGCGGCGAAGGCGGTCCGCCGGAAGGTGAGAACGCCCCGGTCGGGGACCTTCGAGTCGCGGACGGATATGAGGGCGGGGCGGCGGGCGACTTCCACACAGGCGTTGCCGTCGCCTCCGCCGGAGTAGGACGACTTCTTCCAGGTGTCGGAGGTTGTCATGGTGGGCCTCACAGCTCCTTCGCCAGCTTGTGGATGAAGTCACGGGTGGACTCGGGTTCGAGTGCTACGGCTTCCAGCCTATGGAAGAGACCGCGGAATCGGACGAGTTGGGCCTCGGCATTGACGAAGACAGTGTCGTGCGGTCCATCGCGTACGACCGTGTCGAGCTTGGGTACCGGGCCTGCCGCGTACACCATGGCGCTGCCGGCCCCGGCGAAGTGATCCACGTCGAAAGGGATGACCCCCACGGTGATGTGATCGGCGGTGGAAAGCTCCAGGACACGAGCGAGCTGGACCCTCATCGCGGCACGGTCGCCGACCCTGATGCGCAAGGCCGCTTCATGGATCACGGCCTCGTACGGTGTCGGGTCGGAGCCTTCGATGATGCCTCTGCGCCTCATCCGATGCTCCGCCCGACGCTCGACCTCGCTCCCTGGAGACTCGTGGTTCACGCAGGAGAAGAGGGCGCGAGCGTACTCCTCAGTCTGCAAGAGCCCTGGCACGTGCAGGAAGTCCACGTCCCACCGGCGGACGGCATGGTGCTCCAGCTCGGACAGATCGGCCTCGTCGACGTGGCGGAGCCGCTCGCGGCGGAGCTGGTCTCCAACGCCGTACGGCACACCGAAGGGCCGGCGGCGCTGCGGGTCGGCTGGTCGGGAGACGGGGTCCTCAGGATCGGGGCGTGGGACGCGGACCCGTCACCGCCGGAGCCGTCGGACCCCTTCGACCAGGCCCTGTACACGCAGGACGGGCGGGGACCGGCGCTGGTGCGGGCGTGTGCCGACGGGTGGGGCCGGCAGCCGCTGGCCGGGGAGGGCGGTCGAGGGAAGTACGTCTGGTGCGAGCTGGGACGTACGGCCTGAGCCGCGCCCCTCCCGGGAACGGATGACACTCCGGCCCGACGTGTCATCCGTTTTCGGGGACGGTTCCCGCGCCGCGCGCAGTCGCCGGTCCGGCTGAAACCAGACGGAAGCCCTTCTGAACCGGCCCGCCCGCACGCTCTTCGCATGACGACGACAGACCGCGCCACCGGGCACCACGAGCCCGCCGTCTTTGCCACCGGGCTGCGCAAGAGCTACGGCGACAAGACCGTCCTGGACGGCATCGACCTCCAGGTCCCCGTCGGCACCGTGTTCGCCCTGCTCGGGCCGAACGGCGCCGGCAAGACCACGGTGGTCAACATCCTCTCCACGCTGATCTCCGCCGACGCCGGGCAGGCGCGGATCGCCGGGCACGACCTGACCGCCCAGGGGCAGGCGGTGCGGGCCGCGATCGGGGTGACCGGGCAGTTCTCCGCCGTGGACGGGCTGATCACCGGGGAGGAGAACATGCTGCTCATGGCCGACCTGCACCACCTGCCCAAGGAGGAGGGACGGCGGGTCACCGCAGAGCTGCTGGAGCGGTTCGACCTGGTCGACGCGGCGAGGAAGCCGGCCTCGACCTACTCGGGCGGCATGAAGCGGCGGCTGGACATCGCCATGACGCTGGTCGGCGACCCGCGGATCATCTTCCTGGACGAGCCGACCACCGGACTCGACCCCCGCTCCCGGCACACCATGTGGCAGATCATCCGGGACCTGGTCTCGGGTGGTACGACGGTCTTCCTCACCACGCAGTACCTGGAGGAGGCCGACCAGCTCGCCGACCGCATCGCCGTCCTGGACGGCGGCAAGCTCGTCGCCGAGGGCAGCGCGGAGGAGCTGAAGCGGCTGGTGCCGGGCGGGCACGTACGGCTGCGCTTCACCGACCCGGTGGCCTACGGGCGGGCCGCGGACGCCCTGCGCGAGACGACGCGGGACGACCGGGCCCTCACCCTGCACATCCCCAGCGACGGCAGCCAGCGCGAGCTGCGCGCGGTCCTCGACTGGCTGGACGCGGCCGGGGTCGAGGCCGACGAGCTGTCCGTGCACACCCCCGACCTGGACGACGTGTTCTTCGCCCTGACCGGGAACGCCGTACCCGCCCGCACCGAGGAGACCACCCGATGAGCACGCCCGCCGCCCCCCGGACCCACGCCCTGCGCGACAACCTGACCATGCTGCGGCGCAACCTCCTGCACGCCCGCCGCTACCCCTCCCTCACCCTGAACCTCCTGCTCACCCCGGTCATGCTGCTCCTGCTCTTCGTCTACGTCTTCGGCGACGTGATGAGCGCCGGCATCGACGGCGGCGGCCCGGACCGCGCCGAGTACCTCGCCTACCTGCTCCCCGGCATCCTGCTGATGACCGTCGGCGGCACCGCCCTGGGCATCGCCGTGTCCGTGGCGATGGACATGACCGAGGGGATCATCGCCCGGTTCCGCACCATGGCGATCTCCCGTTCCTCGGTGCTGACCGGCCACGTCCTCGGCAGCGTGATCCAGACGCTGGGCGCCCTGGCGCTGGTGCTGGCCCTCGGGTTCGCCCTGGGCTTCCGGTCCGGCGCGACGCCGGTGGAGTGGCTGGCGGCGGCCGGGCTGCTGGCCCTGTTCAGCCTGGCCGTCACCTGGATCGCGGTCGGCATCGGCCTGGCCAGCCCCAACGCCGAGGGCGCCGGCAACCTCGGCATGCCGCTGGTGCTGCTCCCGATGCTGGGCAGCGCGTTCGTGCCGGTGGACGCGATGCCGGGCTGGTTCCGCTGGTTCGCCGAGTACCAGCCCTTCACGCCGGTCATCGAGACGCTGCGCGGACTGCTGTCCGGCACGGGCATCGGGACGACCGACGCCGTGCTGGCCCTTGGCTGGTCGCTGGGGCTGGTGGTGCTCGGGTACGTCTGGTCCAGGTCCCTGTTCACCCGCGAGCCGCGGCGCTGAGCAGCTCCCGGGCCGCCTCGCCCCGCAGCTCATCCCGCCCCAGGGCGGCGTACGCCGACCTCGCCTCGGTGTACGCCGCCCGGTCGGCGTCCTCGGCGGCCCGCCGGGCCCGGGCCGTGGACAGGGTGGGGAAGTTCCGCACCACCGGGAGCCGTTCCGCCAGCGCCACCAGCCGCACGGCCCCCGCGTCCCCCGAGGCCAGCCCGGCCAGGCCGAGCGCCAGCAACGCCGTGCCGTACGGCGGCAGGCCGGCGGGGCCGCCGCTCAGCGGGACGTCCGCCCCGCCGGCCCCCGACAGCATCTCCAGCAGCTCCCGCCGCAACTCCGCCACCAGCCCCGCCACCGGCTCCGGCCGCCCGTGCAGCGCGTGCGCCGCCACCGCGGCCGACCGCACTTCCAGCGACCAGGGGTCCATGAACGGATCGCCGGCGTACTGCGACCCGTCCTCCCGCAGCCGCTCCACCGCCCGGCGCCACAGTCCGAGCCCCACCTCGGTCAGCCCCCGGGCCAGCGCGATCTCCGCGCGGGCCGCGAGGTCGGGGCCGTAGACGGCCGCGGGATCAGAGGGGGCCGGGTCCAGGGAGGAGAGCCGCAGCCAGTACTCCGCCTCGTCGGGCTCCCCGCGCTGGAGGCAGGCCAGCACCAGTCCCCAGCCCACCCCGATCAGGTCCGTCCAGTCCCCGGACCCGCCGAACGCGTCCAGTGCGGCCCGCAGGTGGACGTACGCCTCCTCGCCCCGCTCGTCGCGCAGGCACAGTTCGCTGATCCGCCCGTGGCACAGCAGCCGTACCGCCGGGTTCTCCAGCGGCCCGAGCGCGTCGAGCATCCGGCGGGCGTACTCCAGGGCCCGCTCCGGTTCGCCGCGGGACTGCCACAGGTAGCTGGCGGTGCCGGAGGCGAGGCAGGCGAGCAGGGGTTCGTCCGCCTCGCACAGTTCCGTCAGCCGTTCGTAGCGCGGCGGGCGCATCTCGGGGAACGCGCGCAGCACGAGGGCCATCGCCCGCAGCACCGTGTCCGGCGGGGCGGGCGGCAGCCGGCGCAGGGTGACGAGCTGGCGCACGGCGTGCGGGCCGTAGCCCATGAAGAGGCTGGCCGCGCAGACCGTCGCCGCGGTGCGGGCCGGTTCGACGTCCTCGGGGCCGGGCCGGAACCGGGAGAGCGGTCCGCCGGTGTCGGCGGCGAGGGCGGTGAGCCGCTCGTAGTGGGTGTCGGTGGCCCACAGGGAGGCCAGTACGGCGGTCAGGGCGGCGGTGGCGGGACCGTCGGACCGGGCCAGGGCGCAGCGCAGGGCGAGGACGAGGTTGTCCTGCTCGGCGCGGACGCGGTGCCAGGAGGGCACCGGGTCGTCGCGGAACAGCACGTCGTGGTGGGCGCGTCCGAAGTCCCGCGCCCAGGTCAGGAACCGGCCGGTGACCGCCTCCTGCTCGCCGGCCTCCGCGCGCCGGGCGGCGCTGAACTCCCGCAGCGTCTCCAGCATGTGGAAGCGCACCCCGGCGGGGCCGTCCTCCACCTTCAGCAGGGACTGCCCGGCGAGCCGCTCCAGCAGGTCCAGGACCTCCCCGGAGCCGGTGCCGGTGCCGGTGTCGGTGTCAATGCCGGTGTGGGAGCCGGTGTCGGGTCCGGTGCCGGTGCCGGAGCCGATGCCGGTGGGGGAGTCGGCGCCGGAGCCGATGCCGGTGTCGCTCAGGAAGTACTCGGCGGCCTCCGCCGTGAAGCCCCGGGGGAAGACCGACAGCGCCCGCAGCGCGGCCCGGCCGTCGTCCTCCAGCAGGTTCCAGCTCCACTCGACCACCGCCCGCAGGGTCCGGTGCCGCTCGGGCGCGTCCCGCGCGCCCCCGCGCAGCAGCGCGAAACGGTCCCGCAGGCGCCGGGAGATGTCGGGCACGGACAGCACCCGCACCCGCGCCGCGGCCAGTTCGACGGCGAGCGGCAGCCCGTCCAGGTGCCGGCAGATCTCCGCGACGGCGCCGGCGTCCAGCTCCACACCGGGCCGCGCCGCCCGCGCCCGCTGCGCGAACAGCTCGGCGGAGGTGGCCGGGGAGAGTTCGGGAAGGGCGTACAGGGACTCCGAGGACAGCCCCAGCGGGGCCCGGCTGGTGGTCAGTACCCGCAGCCGCGCGGACCGCGCCGTCAGCGCCTGTACGAGGTCGGCGGCGCCGTCGACCACCTGCTCGCAGTTGTCCAGCACCAGCAGGGCGGGGCCCGTGCCCAGCGCGGCGAGGACGCCGCCCACCACGTCCGGGCCGCCCCCGGCGAACTGCCGCCCCTCCCCGGCGCCCACCGCGGAGGCCACCTCGCCGGCCACGTCGGCGCCGTCGGTGACACCGGCGAGCGGCACGAAGTGCACGACGGGCTGTTCGGCCGCCCGGGCCACGGCGTGCGCGAGCCGGGTCTTGCCCAGCCCGCCGGGCCCGACGACGGTGACCACCCGGGCGGTGCGCAGCAGCGCGGACACGGCGGCGATGTCGGCGTCCCGGCCCAGCAGCGGGTTGGGGTCGTGCGGCACCCCGTGGCGGACCGGCGGCGCGTTTGCGGCCAGCAGCTCCAGTTGGACGGACCTCAGCTCCCGCCCGGGGTCGGTGCCCAGTTCGTCGCGGAGCCTGCGGCGGTGGTTCTCGTACCGGGTCAGGGCGGCGGCCCGGCCCGCGCCGGCCGCCTCGCAGCGCAGCAGCTCCGCCAGCACCTCCTCGTCGTACGGCGCCGCCCCGGCCAGCTCCGCCAACGGCGCCGTCGCCTCCGCCCGGCGCCCGCAGCGGGCGAGCGCCAGCGCCCGGGTGCGGACCAGGGAGCGGTGGGCCCCGGCGCGCGCCGTGCGCAGCGCCACCAGCGGGTCGCGCAGGTCGTCGCCCGCGCCGGCGCCGACGGTGCCGTCCCACAGCGCGAGACCGGCCTCGGCCTCCCGCAGCGCGCCCGCGTGGTCCCCGGCCGCGGCCCGTTCCGCGCTCGCCGCCTCGTGGAGCAGGAGGGCGGAGCTGTCGACCTGCCGCTCGTCCAGCGCCAGCCGGTAGCCGGTCGGCGTGCTCACGATCAGGTCGGCGCCGAGCCGCGACCGGAGCCGGGAGACCAGCACCTGGACGGCCTTGGCGGGCCGCTCCGGCCGCTCGTCCGGCCACAGGCCCTCCACCAGCCGGCCCGTGCCGCACCCGGTGCGCACCTCGTCCGCCAGCAGCGCCAGCAGGCCGCGCGGCCGCGGGGCGGTGATCTCCCGCCCGCGGCAACGGACTTCGGACAGCAGTACCAGCTCGGTGGTCATGCGCGCAGACTAGCCAGCGGGCGGCGGAGGGGACCCTTCCGCGCCGTCCGCACCGTCCGCTCCGCGCGCGCCTCCCGGACCTTCCGGACCTCCCGGACCTCCCACCCCTCGTCCCGCCCGCCCCGGACGAGGGGCACACCCTGTCCCGGTCCGTTCCTGTCCCAGCCCGCTCCCGTCTCAGCCCGCCCCGTCCGCCGGGCCCGTCTCGCCGGCCGCGCGCCGGTACTCGGCGTTGATGCGCTGCGCCTCCTCCAACTGGTCCTCGAGGATGACGATGCGACAGGCGGCCTCGATCGGGGTGCCCTGGTCGACGAGTTCGCGGGCCCGTGCGGCGATCCGCAACTGGTAGCGCGAGTACCGGCGGTGACCTCCCCCGGAACGGAGCGGGGTGATCAGACGAGCCTCCCCGAGGGCCCGCAGGAAGCCGGGGGTGGTGCCGAGCATCTCGGCGGCCCGGCCGATGGTGTAGGCGGGGTAGTCGTCGTCGTCCAGCCGTTCGCTGAGCGGATTGCCTGCTGTCATGTCACCTCGTAGTGCAACGCGTCCAGGGGCCCGGCGCCGTACGGCGCCGGGCCCCTGGGGAATTCAACACCCTCGGGCCGCACTGCCGCCTGGGCGGCCGGGCCCCCGCGGGTGACCCATAGACTCGCTCCCATGCCGAACCCTGATGAGCTGCTCGTCTCCATCGCCGCCATGGTGGAGTCGGAGCCGAGCAATCAGATGTCACTGACCGTCGTCGCCCAGGGCGCCGTCATCACCGGCCGCCTGGCTCCTGAGGCCACCTGGCGGGAGCGGGTGGCGGAGGTGCTGCGCGCCTCCGACCGGCTGAGCCCGTTCGCGGACGCCTTCGTCCGACAGCGGGAACCGGAGCGGGGAGGTGGAGGGGGAGGGGGACAGGAGCGGCCCGGCGGCCCGGCGCCGACGCACCTGCACTTCCACCTCGCGCGCATCCTGCAGGGCAGTCTCGGGATTCCCGAGACGGGCGGGATGTACCGCGTGGCGATCAGGGACGTCAGCGCCTGGACCGTGGGCGACTTCAGCTACTCCGACCGATGACGAACCGGTGAGCCGAGATCGGTGAGCCAGAGCCGGTGGACCGGGGCCGGTGGACCGAGATCAGCGAGCCGGAGCCGGTGAGCCGGAGCCGGCGATCCGGTGCATCGCGGCCGGTGAGCCGAAGCCGGTGAACCGGAACCGGCAAACCGGTGCGTCGCGCCCGTACGGATCAGCGGGCGCCGCCCGTTCCCTGGCGTCGCGGCGCACCGCCGCCGGTCCGGCCGCCGGCCGGGGAACGGCGCCGGCCGCGCCGCGCGGAACCCGTCCCCCCGCCCGACTGCGTACGCCGCGGACGCTCCGGGGAGGGCGCGGGCACGGGGATGACGACGGGGACGCCGGAGGGCTCCTGCGCGCCGGTGATCCGGCTCAGCTCCTCCTCGCCCGGCCGGACCCGGGTGACCTGCGGCACGATCCCGGCCGCCGACAGGAGCCGGCTCACCTCCCGGCGCTGTCCGGGGGTGACCAGGGTGATCACGCTGCCGGACTCGCCCGCACGGGCGGTACGGCCACCGCGGTGCAGGTAATCCTTGTGGTCACCGGGCGGATCGACGTTGACGACCAGGTCGAGGTTGTCGACGTGGATGCCGCGGGCCGCGACGTTGGTCGCGATCAGCGCGGTCACCTGTCCGCTCTTGAACTGGGCGAGCGTCCGGGTGCGCTGCGGCTGGGACTTGCCGCCGTGCAGGGCCGCCGCGCGGACGCCGCTCTTCAGCAGGTGCTTGGTGAGCCGGTCCACCGCGTGCTTGGTGTCCAGGAACATGATCACCGAGCCGTCGCGGGCCGCGATCTCGGTGGTCGTGCGCTGCTTGTCGTCGTCCAGTACGTGGAGCAGGTGGTGCTCCATCGTGGTGACGGCGCCCTGGGAGGGGTCGACGGAGTGCACCACCGGGTCCGACAGGTAACGGCGGACCAGCAGGTCGACGTTGCGGTCCAGGGTGGCGGAGAACAGCAGCCGCTGCCCGTCCGGGCGCACCTGGTCGAGGAGGGCGGTGACCTGGGGCATGAAGCCCATGTCGGTCATCTGGTCGGCCTCGTCCAGGACGGTGACGGCGACGTCGTCGAGGCGGCAGTCGCCGCGGTCGATGAGGTCCTTGAGCCGGCCCGGCGTCGCGACGACGACCTCGGCGCCGGAGCGCAGCGCACCGGCCTGCCGGCCGATCGACATGCCGCCGACCACGGTGGCCAGCCGCAGCCCCACGGAGCGGGCGAACGGCGTGAGCGCGTCGGTGACCTGCTGGGCCAGTTCCCGGGTGGGGACCAGGACCAGGGCGAGCGGACGCTTCGACTCGGCGCGCTGCCCCTGGGTGCGGGCGACCACCGCGAGGCCGAAGGCCAGGGTCTTGCCCGAACCGGTCCGGCCGCGGCCCAGGACGTCCCGGCCGGCCAGGGAGTTGGGCAGGGTGGCCGCCTGGATGGGGAACGGGACGGTCATGCCCTCGGCGGTGAGGGTGGCCAGCACTCGCGGGGGCAGCTCCAGTTCGGCGAACGACTCGACCGCGGGCAGCGCGGGCGTGATCGTCTTGGGCAGCGCGAACTCGCCGCCCTGGGGAGCGGACGGACGGCGTCCGCCTCCGCCCTGGGGACGGCGGCGGGGGCCGCCGGAGCGCTTGCCGGCGGAGCCGGAGCGGTCGTACGGGCGGTCGGCACGTGCACGGTTCATACGGAACCTTCCTTGACGCGGCACGTGCCAGGGAATTCCCGCAGCGGTGAAACGGCGCAGAGAATCGCGAGAACGAGCCGAGAACGATGGGGGCCGGGACAGGGGGCCGTCCCGTGGAACAGGCGGGAAATCCGTGAAATTCCCTGAAGTTCCTGGGAGTTCAGAAAGAGTTGGGGCTCCGGAAACCCCTGAAATCCCCGGAACACAATGAGCTGGGGCCCGCACCCCACGGTGCGGGCCCCAGCTGTGAAGTACGCGTCAGCTGACTGACGGCGTCGTCAGTTGGAGGGAACGATGTTCTCCGCCGTCGGGCCCTTCTGGCCCTGAGCGATGTCGAACGTCACCTTCTGACCTTCCAGGAGCTCACGGAAGCCCTGGGCGTTGATGTTGGAGTAGTGGGCGAAGACGTCGGGGCCGCCGCCGTCCTGCTCGATGAAGCCGAAGCCCTTTTCGGCGTTGAACCACTTCACGGTGCCGGAAGCCATGAGAATCTCCTTTGGAGGACGGTGCACGAAGCACACCCTGTGTGTACTTCGGTCGCCGCGATGATCACCCCGTCGGAAAGACTGGCAACCAACTGCAACTGATGTCGACACTAGCACGCCACGATCGGCGCAGGCAGTGGAGATTTCCGCCCCCGGCGCCGCTCGCGCGCCGTTTCCGGGAATATTCCCCGGACGTCACGACAATTTCTTACGTCGCCGGCACAGATATTGCCCCGCCCGCGGTGCAGGGTCACCGGCCCGGGTCCGGGCCGATACGGCTGTGACCTCCCGCGACGCCCCGGACGCGCGGCCGGGGACGGAACGCGGGCCGGCGCGGGTCCGCGCCGGCCCGCGAGACGAACACCACAGGCGCCCCGGACACCCACTCGGGTGACCCCCCCGCGGCGCCGGACCACCGGACCCGCCTCACGGCCGCGCGACGGGCGGCCCACAGGGGGCTCCCAGCGTTCCGGGACAGGGTGTGAGCATGCCTGCCGTCCGTGGAGTCCCCACCGCCCGCCCGGGCACGGTCCGGGTCGTGATCGTCGACGACGAGCCCGAACTGACCGAACTGCCGGCGTGGGCCGTCACCGAGGCCGGCCGGCGGCCGTTCCTCGCCCGTGACGGCCGTAGCGCCCTCACCCTCGCCCGCGGCCGCGCCCCGCACGCCGTCGTCCTGGACCGGATGCTGCCCGGCCTGGACGGCCTCCGGGTACTGCGGCGGCTGCGCCACGAGGACGCGCGGCTGCCGGTGCTCATGCTGACCGCCCACGACGCGCTGGACCACCGCCTCGAAGGGCTGCCGGCGGGCGCCGACGACTACGTGACCAAGCCGTTCTCGCTGGAGGGGGTCATGCTCCGGCTGCGCGGGCTGCCGCGCCGGTCCGGCGCCGAGGAGGAGACGGCCGACGACGGGCCCGTCCTGGCCCTCGGCGACCTGGTGGTGTCCGTGAAGGCCCGGACGGCGCGGCGCGCCGGGCAGCCGGTCGCGCTCACCGCCAAGGAGTTCGACCTGCTCGCGCTCCTGATGCGGCACCCGCGCCAGGTGCTCAGCAAGGCGCGGATCCTCGGCGAGGTGTGGAGCGGCGCCTTCGACAGCGGGGGGAACCTGGTGGAGGTCCGCGTCTACGGCCTGCGCGCGAAGATCGACAAGGGGCGGGCGCCGATGATCCGCACGGTGCGCGGCGCCGGCTACGTCCTGCGGGCGCCGGTGACGGCGCATGAGCGTCGTACCGGGCCGGGGCCGGGGCGCGCGCCCCGGCCCCGGCGTGGGGCGGGCGGGTTCGTGCCCGGCCCGGCACCCGGGTCGACGTCACCGTGGAGGCGGCCCCCGACGGCACCCGTCTGGTCCGGGTGCGGGACGACGGGCCCGGCATCCCGCCCGCCCTGCTCCCGTCCGTCTTCGAACGCTTCACCCGCGCCGACACCTCCCGCTCCCGCAAGCCGGGCGAGGGCGGCGGCTCCGGGCCGGGCCTGGCCATCGCCGCCGCGATCACCCGCGCGCACGGGGGCCGGGTCACCGTCGGGAGCGAGCCGGGCCGTACGGGGTTCACGGTGACGCTGCCGGGGACCACCGCGCTGTCAACTCCCTGTGAATATCAGGGAATTTAAGCCCGCTCTCAGCTCCGCCGACCAGGGTGGCGGTCAAGCGGCCGGCCGCAGGGGCGGGCCGGGACCGAAGGGAGTCAGCGACGATGACCGAGCTCGACAACGGGGAGCAGTCGCAGCGGGAGACGGGCCGCGGGGCCCACGCGGGCCGCCGTTCCTTCATGCGCAAGGTCTTCTTCGCATCCGGTGCCACGGCTGTCGCCACGATGGGCGGCGCCGGTGCCTGGACGGCTCTGGCCGACGACACCACCACGGCCGACGCCTCGGCCTCCCCCTCGCCCTCCGCCGCGCCGAGCGGCGCCCCCGGCGCGGGGGCGGGCGGCCCCGGCAACCAGACCATCACCGAGGACTTCTTCGGCCTGACCACCGACGGCAAGCGGATCGACGACCTGTACTCGATCCACTCCACCAAGGTCGCCACGGCCCCCGTCATCGCGGCGGCGGAAGCCTTCCTGGCCGGTCTGACCGACGACCAGCGGACGTCGACGCAGTTCACGGTCCACTCCACCGAGTGGCGGCTGTGGAGCAACGTCGACGCCTACGAGCGTCAGGGCGTCTCCCTCGCCGACCTGACCGACGCGCAGAAGGAGCTGGGCACCGCCCTGCTGAAGTCGGCCCTGAGCGCCGACGGCCTGGAGACGACGGAGAAGATCCGCCGGATCAACCAGGCGGCGGGCGAGGCGATCGGCCAGACCGACCGCTTCAACGAGGACGCCTACTACTGGACGGTGCTCGGCACCCCGTCGGCCACCGAGCCCTGGGGCTTCCAGTTCGACGGCCACCACCTGGTGATCAACTACTTCGTGCTGGGCGACCAGGTCGTCATGAGCCCCTGCTTCTGGGGTTCGGAGCCGACCGAGATGGAGATCGACGGGACGACCGTGAAGGTCTGCCACGAGGAGGTCGAGGCGAGCCTCGCCTTCATCAACTCCCTGACCGCCGCCCAGCGGAAGACCGCCGTCGCCTCCGACACCAAGTCGGCCGAGTCGATGAAGGCGGGCGCGTTCTCCGACAACGCGGTCCAGGCGTACGAGGGCCTGCGCTGCGACTCGCTGACCTCCGCCCAGCGCACCAGGCTCCTCGCCGTCGCCGGGGCGTTCGTCGACCGTGCCAAGGCGGACGCCGCGAAGGTCCGGATGGCCGAGATCACCCGGCACCTCGACGACACCTACGTCACCTGGGCCGGCGGCACCGCCGACGACTCGGCGTTCTACGTCCGCGTCCAGAGCCCCGTCGTCTGGATCGAGGTCGACTGCCAGGCCCCCGGCCCGCTGGCCGGCGCCTACGACTCCACCGCGGGCACCCCCACCCAGAAGCACGTCCACTCCATCATCCGCACGCCCAACGGCAACGACTACGGCCGCGAGCTGCTGCGCCAGCACTACCTGACGTCACCGCACCACCGCTGAGCCACCCGGTGGCGGCCCGCGGCAGGGCGGCGGGTCGCCACCGTCCGCCGGCCGGACGGTGCGCGAAGGCCGGCCGTACCGGCCGGGGCTCAGCGGCCGCAGAGCCGGGCGGCGCGGCCGAGGCCGAGGAGGACCGTCTCGCCGGTGGAGCCGTCGAGGCCGTCGTCGCCGGTGACGGCGTGGGCGCGGCCGTTCCCGGCGACGGTCAGGCCCTCCGGCTTCTCCTGGGTCCAGCCGTGCGTGGCCCGCAGGTCGGGCAGGACGTCGCGGGCGAGGGTCTCGGGGAGGACCGGGAGGGGGCCGGCGCGGCCGGGCGGACCGGTGGACAGCCGACGGAGATCAGCCGCGCCGGGGGAAACACCGGAAGGCCCTCGACCGGCCGCACGGCCCCTCCCCGGGCGTGACGGAAACTGTGCGCGTCCTGTGCGTTAACAGGGAATTGCGGAAGGGAAAATGCCGTCCGGTGGCCGAGAAAAGCCCTGGATAGGGGCCATTAATCCCTGCCGTCAATTCCTTCACTCCCGTTACGCTGACGGAGCCGTCGGGCCCGGGGAGGGGCTTGGCGGCGAACGTCATCGGCGTGAATCGGCAGTAGGAACAACGACTGCCGCGCCAATCCGTTTCACGAATGGTGGGGAATCGACTGTGCGACGCATGACCACTGTCCTTCTGTCCCTCAGCGCCCTGGCGGCGACCTCGGCGCTGGTCGCGCCCACCGCGGGCGCCGCCCCGGCCGCGGTGCCGGCCGGCTGGGAGAAGATAGACAACGCCGCCGAACTGGCGCAGATCACCGACGAGGCGGGTGACGCCCCGGCCGCGCGCGCCGCCGCCGCCGTGGAGCCCACCGAACTGGCCGTGGAATCGGTCAAGAACAACAAGTTCGTCTCCACCGAGAAGACGTACGCCGCTCCGAACACCGGTGCCCTGCGCGCCCGTTCCGACGTGTACGGCGGCTCCTGGGAGGGATTCACCTTCGAGTGGATCGGGGAGGACGGGACGTTCGCCATGAAGTCCCAGGCGAACGACCTCTACGTGGCCGTCGAGAAGAACTACACCGGCGCCTCGCAGAACCTGCTGCGGGCCCGCTCCACGACCGTGGCCGGCTGGGAGCGGTTCATCCTCTACTACAACGAGACGCTGGACCGCTACGCCATCCAGTCCGAGCTGAACGGTCTGTTCGTCGCCATGGAGAACAGCTACACCGGCACGCTCCAGTACGCCCTGCGCGCCCGCTCGGCCGACGTGTCCGGGTCGTGGGAGGAGTTCAACCTCTACACGCTCTGACCGTCCTCTCGGGGCACCGACCGTCCCCGCCCCCGCCACGGCCCCCGTGGCGGGGGCGGGGACGTCGTCATGCCCTCCCGTGCGCGGGCCGTCCGTCCTGTTCCTGCTGATGACCCTGGACGGCATCGGCGACGCGGTCCACGCGGGCCTGGACATCTCCCGCTGGAGCCTCCTCTCCTACGGCTCCTACGCGCTGCCCGCCTCGTTCGTGCTGGTCGACGTCCTGATCGGGGCCGTCATCACGTCCCTGGAGGAGGCCCGCGAGATGGACGGGCGGGACACGGCACCGCCGGAGCGGGAAGCCGCGGAACGGCAGCGGCTGCTGTTGCGCCGCGCGGAGGCGGCGCGGCGGGCGCCGGCGGAACTGGAGGAGGAACTGGGGCGGGAGGAGGCCGCTCAGTCGCCGGTGTCCGCCGCGTCCCCGGCCGGATCGGCGGGCGCTTCGGGGGTGCCGATCACATAGGTCCCCTTGGCGGGGAGCGTGGCGACCAGCCCGCGCCTGCGCAGCTCGACGACGGCCCGCCGCACGGTGCCGATGCTCACGCCGTACAGCCCGGTCATGGCCCGTTCGCCGGGCAGCGCCGCGCCTTGCGGCAGCTTGCCGGACGCGATCTCGGCGGCGATGGCGTCCGCCAGCTTCACGTATTCGTAGCGCGGGAGAGCAGTCATCCTTCCACCGTGCTGCACTGGTGTGCGTCACGCAGTATTAGAACGCGGCCTGACGCGTCGGGACGCGGCTATTTGCAGAGGGGTGCAGAGGGACGCAGTTGCGGGTATGGTCGTGCCAACAAGGACCCCGGCGGCCTGGCAGGGCCCCGGGGCACGGCCAACGCTTGATACAGGAGCGTCGACATGCACGACCTTATCCGTCGCCTCGCCCGAAGGCCGGGCCTTCTGCTCGGCCCGGGGACCGGACGTCGCCGCGCGGGCGCGCCCCGCCCTCGCCGTGTTCCCCCGGCGACCACACCCGCCCGCCTCGGTGTCCCCCTCCCCTTGCCCCGCTCCCCGTACTGCCACCACCTCCCCCTGGACGGCGACGGGACCCGCCTCGTCCGTCCCTACGTCACCGTCGGCGAGCGGGCGGTGGCGGCGTGAGCGGGGTCTCGGAACTGCGGCTGCTGCCCTGGTTGTCCGCCGACGGCAAACCCTGTTTCCTCGCCCCCGGCGACGACGGCGGGACCGTGTCGCGCCTCGCGGACGAGACCGAGGCCCGGCAGCTCGCCGTGGGCACGGACGTGCTCGGCACCGCTCGCCGGGTGCTGGGCGATCCCCTGTCGCCGAACGCCGAGGTGCGCTACGCCGCGATCCGGCTGACCGAGTGCCTGGCCGACGTACTGCGGGTGGCGCAGTCCCGTGGGCGGCGCCTGACGGGGGCGGGCGACGGCTAGCGCGGGACGGCGACGGCACGGCCCAGCGGCCGGTCAGTCCGCCGCCGGGTTCCGCGGGCTGCCCGCCCGCACGAACCCGTGGCTGCGCTCCACCTTCGCCACGTGCAGCGTGTACCGCTCGTACCACTCGGCCCGTCCGCGCCGCTGTGCCGCCCGGTGCTCGGCGTCGGTCCGCCACGCGGCGAGGGCCTCGGCGTCACGGAAGTAGCCGACGGTGATGCCCAGCCCGCCGGGGGTCTGCGCGTGGTCCATCCCCAGGTACCCGGGGATGTCCTTGACCAGCTCCTCCATGCGGGCGTTGGTCTCGCCGTAGCCGCCTTGGTCCTGGGTGCGCACCGTGGTGAACACGGCGACGTAGTACGGGGGTTCGTGGGCTTCGACGGGTGTGACGGGGGTCTTTGGGTGATCGCTCATGGCGTCACCGTAGGGCGCGGGCGCGCGGCGGGTCAGGCCCTTTTCCCGGCTGTTCCCGGCAGCGGTACCGCGAGGAGGGCCATGTGGAGCGGGGCGCGCTGATCCAGGCGTTCCTGGGGGCCGGTCCGTCCAACGGCCCCATCGACACCATCGACACCATGGTCCCCCGCACCGGCTCATCGACGGGGACCGGAGGTGCCGCGCCGCCGCGCCGCCCGGCGCAGCACCGGCGCCTCGACGGCGTAGTGGGACAGCAGGGCCAGTACGCCGGTGAGCAGGACCGTGGCCGCCAGGCGGCCCTCCGTCATGCCGAGGGAGGCCAGGAGGCGGACGACCGGGTAGTGCCAGAGGTAGAGGCCGTAGCTGAGGTTGCGGCCGGTCCAGGACAGGGGGGCCAGGGACAGCAGGCGGGCGAGGCGGCCGTCGCGGCGCAGTTCCAGGCCGGTGACGAGGGTGGCGCAGACGGCCGCCACGGCGAGGAGGCCGACGGTGTACCAGACGGCCGTCCAGACACCGGCGTCCTGGGTGACCGGCATCCGCCAGGCCGCGAGGAGGAGCAGTCCGAGGGCGGGCCAGGCCAGCCGGGCCGCCCAGGCGCGCAGCCGCGCCAGGCGGGGGTCGTCGGCGCGCAGCCGGGCCAGGAGTACGGCGACCAGGGCGCCGGCCAGGAGCTGGTCGGCGCGGGTGTCGGTGCCGTTGTAGAGGCGGTGCGCGGCGTCGGGGGCCCACAGGGCGCAGCGCCACAGGACCGGCAGCGCGCACAGGGCGGCCGTGCACAGCAGGACGGCGCGGGGGCGGAGCCGGTGCAGCAGGACGAGCAGGAGCGGGGGCCACAGGAGGTAGAACTGCTCCTCCACGCCGAGCGACCAGGTGTGGGCGAGGGGCGCGGTGAGGTCGGAGTAGGGGCCAAGTTCCCCGGCGCGTACGAGGTTGACGACGAACGCGGCGGCCAGACCGGCCGCCTGCCACGCGCCGTCGAAGGCCCACAGCGAGGTGGCCGCGCCCAGGAGCGCGCAGACCGCGCACATCGCCCACAGCGCGGGGACCAGGCGGGCCCAGCGGCGCCGGTAGAAGGCGAGCAGGGCGATCCGGCCGGTGCGGACGTGCTCGGCGAGCAGCAGCCGGGTGATGACGAAGCCGCTGATGGTGAAGAACAGGTCGACGGCGACCGAGCCGCCGGGCATGAGGTCCGGCTCGACGTGGTACACGAGGACCAGCGCGACGGCGAGGGTGCGCAGTCCGTCCAGTGCGTCGATCCGGCCCGGCCGCGCGAGCACCGACGGGAAGCCCCGGTGGCCCGGGTGAGAAGGTCTGCCGGAGGCGTCGTCCGCCTCCGTCTCCGGGGCGGTGGTGCGCGCGGTCGTCGAGTCCGGTGCCTCGGCCATGGACGGAGACGCTTCCCCTCTGCCGGCTTCACGAGCGGTGACCGGGGGCGCCTGCCCACAAAGCGTGGCCGTATGCCTCCCGCGTCCCCCGGGCGGCCGGGTCAGACGTTGCCGCCGAAGTTCATCCGCTCAGGGTCCTGGCCCGCGTCTTCTCAGTGCCAGGGCATCTGACGTGGAAAAACTACTTTCAGTGTTTCTCGGCGGTTGCCACCGTTTCCCGCCCTCATGTGCCCTGAGAGTGCCCTGTCGGTCCCGTCCGGCCCTGCGTGAAAGCGGCCCCCGACTGTGGGGGTGGGGTCGCGTCCCGCTCCGCGGTGTAGGGGGATCAAGCGTTGAAACCCGGGTGGTCTTCGTGAACTCAATGGTCAAAAAGCGCCTTGCTGGGACAAGTTGTACGGGACGCTGTCTCGGGCTCACTCCCCCGCCGACCGTCGGAGTCATGTACCCACCGCTGGATGACGTGAGCAGATGGGGAGCGAACGTCAGGAGGGTGCTCAAATGAGCAGGGAAAGGGCAGTGAGGCAGGAAGTGTTCACGTTTTTCGTGCGGGTGTTGTGTCCGGGGGTGACTACCGGGCTGCCTCGGAATCGTTGGGAAGCCCTGCGGGTTGGTCGGCCGGAGACGCTACCGCCTTCCTGAAGCATCTGCCGCCGTAGATGTAGAAAGAGCCCCGGTATCCACCCCGCAGGCGCGAGGAGATACCGGGGCCTGTTCGTGGCCGACAGAATCTGGGACACCGGGGCCACCAGGCCCGTGCCGGTCATCTTCGCCATTGAGGTCTTCTCGGCAACATGACAGTTGCGGTACGTGATGATGCTGGGCGGCGATGCGGACGACCCTGCCCGCCCTGCTCTGCACCGTCCCGTCCGCCCTGTCGACCATGACGATCGTCGGGGGTCGGCCCTGTCCTTCGGCCCGGGTGCCGACGGGTCGGCGTCCCTGGCGTCGGTCCCCATGGAAGCGAAGGTGCCTGGAAGGAAGTTCCGGATCGGCGGCGGGGCGGGCGCGCTGGTCGTGGGCGGCGGTGCGACCGCCCTTCTGTACCCCGGCGGCCTCGGTGAGGCGAGGCCGGTACGGGTGACCGGTGGTGTCTCGGCCTCGGTGTTCCGGGAGGTGAACGACGCGATGGCCGGCGGCCCGTCCTGGGCGGGCGCGCTCGCGGAGGGGGCCGGCGACGGTCTGCTGCTCGTCCTCGGGCTGCTGGCCGCGTACCTGGGCTGGACCGCGCTGCGCGCCCGTGACGTCCGTACGGCGGTGGGGACGGTCCTGGCCGTCGCCGGTACGGCGGTGGCGTACGCGGTCAGCGAGGCGCTGAAGCTGGTGGTGGACGAGGAACGGCCCTGCCGTGCCGTACCGGGTGCGGAGCCGGTCGCCGAGTGCCCCGGGGCGGGTGACTGGGCCTTCCCCAGCAACCACGCCACGCTGGCCGCCGGACTCGCCGCCGGCCTGGCCGTGCTCCGCCCCCGCCTGGCCGCCGTCACCCTGCCGCTCGCGGCGGCGGTGGCGGCGGCGCGGGTGGCGGCGGGCGCGCACTACCCGCACGACGTGGTGGCGGGCGCGGCGCTCGGGGCCGCGGTGGCGACGGCACTGGTGCTGGTGGGCGTCCGCCCGCGCCGCGACCGCGCTGCTCGGCGGCCGTACCGCGCCCGCGCTACGCGGCTCCCGTGCCCGGCCCGCTCCCAGCCGGCCCGCACCAGCGCGCGGTACTGGCGCCGGAACCGGCCGGCGCACCACGGCAGTACGCCCGCCCCGGCCAGGACGGCCACGAACCGGTCGCCGTGCGCGATCCACGACGGGACGGCACCCACCGCCGCCACGGCCGCGGCCACCGCGCCCGCCAGCACCCCGGCCGCCGCACGGGCGGTGCCCGCACGCGCGCCGCCCGCACCCGACAGCACCGCCGTCGCCACCGCCCACCACGGGCTCGCCGCGTCCAGCGGCACGGTGGCCGCCGCCACCACGAGCAGCGGTAGCTCCGGTCGGATCACTTTTCTCACGGGAGGTGACCTTAGGCAACCGGGCCGCGGCTGGACACCGCCGGAAGTAACGGCCGGACGACCGAGTTCAGGTCACCAGCCCATGCCGGTAGGCGTACACGACGGCCTGGACGCGGTCGCGCAGGCCCAGTTTGGTGAGGATGCGGGAGACGAACGTCTTGACGGTCTCCCGGCTGATCAGCAGCGCCGCGGCGATCTCGGTGTTGGACAGGCCGTCCGCGATCAGGCGCAGCACCTCCAGTTCCCGCGGCGTCAGCGGCACATCCGGATCCGCGCCCTGCTCGGCGGGGCGGATGCGGGTGGCGTACCGGCCCACCAGCCGCCGGGTCACCTCGGGGTCCAGCAGGGCCGCGCCCGTGGCGACGGTGCGGATGCCGTGCAGCAGCCGGTCGGGCGGCGCGTCCTTCAGCAGGAAGCCGCTGGCACCGGCGCGCAGGGCCTCGTAGACGTACGCGTCGAGGTTGAACGTCGTCACCACCAGGACCTTGACGGGGTGTGCCACCCCGGCGCCGGCCAGCAGCCGGGTGGCCTCGATGCCGTCGAGCCCCGGCATGCGGATGTCCATCACCACGACGTCCGGGCACAGCCGGCCGGCGAGGTCGACGGCGGCCTGCCCGTCGCCGCACTCCCCGGCCACCGAGAGGTCGGGCTGGGCGTCGATGATGGTGACCAGGCCGGTGCGGATCAGTACCTGGTCGTCGCAGACCAGGACCCGCGTCGGGGCCGCCGCCCCGGTGGCGGCCGGGGTGCTCACGACGGGCTCCCGGAAGGGATGCGGGCCCGCACCGTGAAGCCGCCGCCCGGCCGGCCGCCCGCGCTGAACTCGCCGCCCAGCACGTCGACCCGCTCCCGCAGTCCGGCCAGGCCCCGTCCGCTGCCGCCGGGGGACGCCGACCGGTCGCCCGCCCCCTCCGTGCTGACCTCCACGGTGATCTCCTTCTCGCCGTGGCGCACCGCGACCGAGGTGCGGATGCCGTGGGCGTACTTGAGCGCGTTCGTCAGGGCTTCCTGCACCACCCGGTAGGCCACCAGGTGGGCGCTGCCGGCCGACTCCGGCGCGGTGCCCTCCTCGGTGAACTCCACCGGCTGGCCCGCCCGGCGGGTCTGTTCGACCAGCGAGCCGAGGGTACCGACGTGCGGTGTCCGGTCCTCGGGCGAGCGGGTGCCGTGGTCGGGGTTGAGCAGGTCGAGCAGGTGCCGCAGGTCGCCGATGGCCTGCCGGCCGGTCTGCGACACGGCGGTCAGGGTCTGGTCGAGGCGGTCGGGCGCGGCGGTCAGATAGCGGGCCGCCTCGGCCTGCACGACCATCGCCGTCACATGGTGGGTCACCACGTCGTGCAACTCGCGGGCGATCCGGGTGCGTTCGGCGGTACGGGTCTCCTCGGCGACCCGGACGCGGCGTTCCGCCTCCGCGTGCCGGGCGGAGCGCAGCCACGAGCCCATGCCCCACATCAGGGCCGTCACCACGTAGAACGTGGCGTACTCACTGACCGCGTCGACCGACCCGAGGCGGGCGAGGGCGACGGACAGCGGTACGTACGCCACCGTGAGGGCCAGCGCGGTGATCCGCCGGTGCCGTTCGATCCGGGAGCCGGCGCCCAGCAGCGCGAAGGCGATCGCGGTGCCCGCCACGGAGTGGTAGCCGCGCAGCTGGTCGAGGGCGAAGCCCGTGGACGCCAGGGCCAGACAGGCCGTCGGCCGGCGCCGGCACACCGTCAGCGGGAGGCACTGCAGGGCGACGGCCGGCACCGCCAGCGCGTCGAAGGGCCGGTCCGCCACCCCGCCGAGCTGCGTGCCGTGGTGGTGCAGCGACGGCATGAACGAGGTGACCAGGAGCAGCGGGCCCAGCACGACGTACCAGGCGGTGACGTCGACGCCGCGCCACCGCCCGGCCGCGTGTCGCAGCCGGGCCGGTACGGCGTTCAGCAGTGCGCTCACCGGGCGAGCGTAGCGGTCGCGGCCGCGCGGTCGGCACGCCGCAGGGGAACCAGGTGGCCCCGGCGGCGGGCCAGCGCCATGAACACGATGGTGACCGCGGCGCCGAACACCACCGAGTACACGCTGCCCTCCGGGCCGAAGTCCCCGCCGGTGAGCGCCACCGGACCGGACATCGTGGAGTCGAGCAGGCCCTGCGGGGTGTCGTTGCCGGAGACCTCGGTGCTGAAGACGCCGGACGCGACGAAGTTCCAGCCGAAGTGCAGGCCGATGGGGACCCACAGCCGGCGGGTGGCGACGTAGGCGGCGGTGAGCATGCCGCCGGCCTCGATGGCGATGGCGACGGCGCCCCACACGGAGGCGTCCGGGTTGAGCAGGTGGGACGCGCCGAACAGCAGGCCGGTGAGGACCAGCGCGAGCCAGGTGCCGGTGAGCTTCTCGACGTGGCGGAACAGCACGCCGCGGTACAGCAGTTCCTCCGTCACGGCGGCGCCGGCCATGAAGCCGAGCAGCCCGACCGCGCCGGTCGGCGACCCGAGGCCGTCGACCTCGTAGTACCCGGCGGTGTAGAGGTTCGCGATGACGGCGCCGAAGACCGCGGCGCCGATCAGCAGGCCCCGCCCGAACGCGGGCGCGGCACCGTCCAGGGACACTTCGGCGCAGGGGCGGTGCTCGGTGCGGCGTACCACCCACCCGTAGAGGTACAGCCCGAGTGCGACGGTCACCGCTCCGGCGGCCAGTTGGAGCCAGGGGCTGTCCTCCACGGCTATGAGGGCCTGGCCCCCGGCCATCGAGATGACCACCACGGTCAGCAGCTGCCAGACGAACTTCATGAGAACTCTCCTTCGGGTGCGGGGGTGGTCAGCGCTGGTCGGCGGCGGCCTGGGGGGTGACGTTCCGGCCGGCCCCGACGGCGGGGCCGGGGCGGTCGGCGCGGGTGTGGTGGCCGCTCTCGGCGGCGGTGGCCGGCCCGCCCGTCGAGTGACCGGCCGGGGCGACCGGGCCGTCACCGGCCGCGGCACAGCACAGCGCGGCCGTCGCGGTTGCCTCGGGCGTGCGCGGCATGAGGAACTCCAGGAAGGACCGGGGGAGGAGGGGGTGGAAGCGGCCTCTCCGGTCTCCGGCGGCCACACCTGGAATCTAGGGAAACGGCGGCCCGGGATCGTCACCCCGTGGGGCGGACTTGCGTGTGGCTCACGTGGGGGACAGCAGGGGGGAGCCGACCACGGGGGAGGGGCCCGAACCGGTGACTCGGGCCGCTTTGGGGGAGTTCGGGGGGTTCCTCGGCTGGCTCCGGCGGTGCGGGTGGGGAGGCCAGGGTGGCGGGGAGGCCGCGAGCCCGTGGGCCCGTGGGCCGTGGGTCGGGGTCCGGGGTCCGGGGTTCTGGCGTCAAGGAACGGGTGGCCGCTAGTCGGTGGCCGGTGGCCGGTGGCCGGTGGCCGGTGGCGGACCGTCCGGCACCGGCCACCGGTCCGCGCGCCGGGGCGCGGACGCAGCCGTAGGCGCCGCAAGGGTCATGAGCACCGCAAGCGTCATAAGTGCCGTAAGCACCGTAAGGGAAGCGTCAAAGGTGTCCGCGCCGACGTAAGGGAGCTGTCAACGGCGGTACGGATCCGGCCACGGAGGGGCTTTCCTCGACACGGCAGGTTCTTCTCCGCACCTCACTAGGAGCTCGCGATGGCCGACGTGGCCTTCGTCGTCACCACGATCGCGGCGTTCGCGCTCGTGGCCCTCGTCGCCAAGGGGGTGACGAAGCTGTGACCGCCGAGAACGTCGTCGGCCTGGTCGTGGCCGTCTCCCTGCTCGGTTACCTCGTCCTCGCCCTCATCCACCCGGAGAGGTTCTGAGAGCGCCCCATGAGCCCCGTCCTCGCCGGCGTGCTCCAGTCGCTCGCGCTCGTCGCCGCGCTGGCGCTCGCCCACATCCCCCTCGGCGACCACATGGCCCGGGTCTACTCGTCCCCCAGGCACCTGCGGGCCGAGAAGTGGATCTACCGCGCCATCGGTGCCGACCCGGACACGCGGATGCGCTGGCCCGCGTATCTGCGCGGTGTCCTCGCCTTCTCCCTGGCCGGTGTCCTCTTCCTCTACCTGCTCCAGCGGCTCCAGGGCGTGCTGCCCGGCTCGCTGGACTTCGCGTCCGTCGACCCGGACCAGGCGTTCAACACCGCCGTCTCCTTCGTGACCAACACCAACTGGCAGTCGTACTACGGCGAACAGACCATGGGCCACGTCGTGCAGACCGCCGGTCTGGCCGTGCAGAACTTCGTCTCGGCGGCCGTCGGCATGGCCGTCGCCGTGGCCCTCGTACGCGGCTTCGTCCGCTCCGGTACCGGTGAGCTGGGCAACTTCTGGGCCGACCTGGTACGCGGAGTGGTCCGCGTCCTCGTACCACTCGCGGCCGTGGCCGCCGTGGTGCTGGTGGCGTGCGGCGTCATCCAGAACTTCTCCGGCATCCACGAGGCCGGCCGGTTCACCGGCGGCACGCAGCAGTGGAACGGCGGCGCGGTCGCCTCGCAGGAGGCCATCAAGGAGCTGGGCACCAACGGCGGCGGCTACTTCAACGCCAACAGCGCCCACCCCTACGAGAACCCCACCCCCTTCACCAACCTCTTCGAGATCTTCCTGCTCCTGCTGATCCCGGTCGCCCTGACCCGGACCTTCGGCGTCATGGCCGGCTCGGTGCGGCAGGGCTACGCGATCCTCGCGGCGATGGGCGCCATCTGGGCCGGCTTCGTCGCCCTGATGATGTGGACCGAGTCCGCCCACCAGGGCCCGGCGCTGGAGATCGCGGGCGGGGCGATGGAGGGCAAGGAAGTGCGCTTCGGCATCGTCGGCTCCTCACTCTTCGCGGTGTCCACCACCCTGACCTCCACCGGCGCCGTGAACTCCTTCCACTCGTCCTTCACCGGCCTCGGCGGCGGCATCACCCTGCTCGGCATGATGCTGGGCGAGATCGCCCCCGGCGGGGTCGGCTCCGGGCTGTACGGCATGCTGGTCATGGCGGTCATCGCGGTGTTCGTCGCCGGGCTCATGGTCGGGCGCACGCCGGAGTACCTGGGCCGGAAGATCGGCACCCGGGAGATCAAGTACGCCGCCTGCTACCTCCTCGTCACCCCCGCGCTGGTCCTGGTCGGCACCGCGCTGGCGGTCGCCCTGCCCACCCCGGGCGACTCGACGGCCAACAGCGGGGCGCACGGCTTCTCCGAGATCCTGTACGCCTACACCTCCGCGTCCAACAACAACGGCTCGGCCTTCGCCGGTCTGAACGCCGACACCCAGTGGTTCAACACCACCCTGGGCCTCGCCATGCTGCTGGGCCGCTTCCTGCCGATGGTGTTCGTCCTGGCGCTCGCGGGCTCGCTGGCCGGGCAGCGGCCGGTGCCGGCCACCGCGGGCACCCTGCGCACCGACAAGCCCCTGTTCACGGGGTTGCTGGTGGGCGCCGTCCTGATCGTCACCGGTCTGACCTACTTCCCGGCGCTGGCGCTGGGGCCGCTCGCCGAGGGGCTGGCGGCATGACCACCGACACACGGGAGTACGAGGACCCGATGTCCACCACCACCGAGACCCGGGCGCCGCACCGCGCCGCACCCGGCGGCCGTACGTCCGAGGGGGCCGGCCGCGCGGGCGCGGGCCTCTTCGGACCCGAGCACCTGCTCACCTCGCTGCCGGACGCCTTCCGCAAGCTCGACCCGCGGACGATGGTGAAGTCGCCGGTCATGTTCGTGGTCCTGGTCGGGGCCGTGCTGACCACGGCGTTCTCCGCCACCGACCCCGGCGACTGGTTCGGCTGGACCATCAGCGCCTGGCTCTGGCTGACCGTGCTCTTCGCCAACCTGGCGGAGGCGGTCGCCGAGGGCCGCGGCAAGGCGCAGGCCGACACCCTGCGCCGGGCCAGGACCGGCACGGTGGCCCGGCGGGTCGACGGCAGCACGGTCCCCGGCACCGACCTCGCCGTCGGTGACCTGGTCGTCTGCGAGGCCGGGGACGTCATACCCGGGGACGGCGACGTCGTCGAGGGCGTCGCGTCCGTCGACGAGTCGGCGATCACCGGAGAGTCGGCGCCCGTCATCCGCGAGTCCGGCGGCGACCGGTCCGCCGTCACCGGCGGCACCAAGGTGCTCTCCGACCGCATCGTCGTGCGGATCACCACCCGGCCCGGCGAGACCTTCATCGACCGGATGATCGGCCTGGTGGAGGGCGCCGCCCGGCAGAAGACGCCCAACGAGACCGCCCTGAACATCCTGCTGGCCTCGCTGACCGTCGTCTTCCTGCTGGCCTGCGCCACGCTCCCGCCCTTCGCGGCCCACGCGGGCACCGAACTGACGATGGTCGTGCTGGTCGCGCTGCTGGTCTGCCTGATCCCGACCACCATCGGCGCCCTGCTCTCCGCGATCGGCATCGCGGGCATGGACCGCCTGGTGCGGCGCAACGTGCTCGCGATGTCGGGCCGCGCGGTGGAGGCCGCCGGTGACGTCTCCACACTGCTGCTGGACAAGACCGGCACGATCACCCTGGGCGACCGGCGGGCCGCCGAGTTCGTGCCGGTGCGCGGGACGGCACAGGCGGAGGTGGCGGACGCCGCCCAGCTCTCCTCGCTGGCCGACGAGACGCCCGAGGGCCGGTCGATCGTCGTCCTCGCGAAGGAGGAGTACGGGCTGCGCGAACGCCACCAGGGGGAGCTGGCCGGCGCCGAGTGGATCAAGTTCACCGCGCGGACCCGGATGTCGGGCGTGGACGTGGACGGCCGCAAGGTCCGCAAGGGCGCGGCCGGTTCGGTCATCGCCTGGGTCGAGGAGCGCGGCGGCACGGTGGCCGAGGACGCGGAGGCGACCGTCGCCCGGATCTCCGAGGCGGGCGGCACCCCGCTGCCCGTCGCGGTCGAGGACGCCGACGGCGCCCGGGTGCTGGGCGTCGTGCACCTCAAGGACGTCGTCAAGGACGGCATGCGCGAGCGGTTCGACGAACTGCGCCGCATGGGCATCCGGACGGTGATGATCACGGGTGACAACCCGCTGACCGCGAAGGCCATCGCGGACGAGGCGGGCGTCGACGACTTCCTCGCCGAGGCCACCCCCGAGGACAAGATGGCCCTGATCGAACGGGAGCAGGCCGGCGGCAAGCTGGTCGCGATGACCGGCGACGGCACCAACGACGCGCCCGCGCTCGCGCAGGCCGACGTCGGCGTGGCCATGAACACCGGTACGTCGGCCGCCAAGGAGGCCGGCAACATGGTCGACCTCGACTCCGACCCGACCAAGCTGATCGAGATCGTCGAGATCGGCAAGCAGCTGCTGATCACCCGGGGCGCGCTGACCACGTTCTCCCTCGCCAACGACGTCGCCAAGTACTTCGCGATCATCCCGGCGCTGTTCGCGGCCGTCTACCCGGGCCTGGACAAGCTCAACGTCATGGGCCTGTCCTCGCCGAACTCCGCGATTCTGTCGGCGGTGATCTTCAACGCGCTGATCATCGTCGCCCTGGTGCCGCTCGCCCTCAGGGGAGTGCGCTACCGGCCGGCCGGCGCCGACCGGCTGCTCCGCCGCAACCTCGCCGTGTACGGGCTGGGCGGGCTCATCGCCCCGTTCGCCGGCATCAAGCTCATCGACCTGATCGTCTCGCTCGTCCCCGGGATCGGCTGAAGGATCGGCTGGAAGACATGAACACCTCCGTCACCACCACCGCCCGGCTGCTCGGGGCGGGCCTGCGCGCCCTCCTCGTGCTGACCGTGGTCACCGGCGTCGTCTACCCGCTGGTCGTCACCGGCATCGCCCAGGGCCTGTTCCCCGGCAGGGCGAACGGCTCCGAGACCGAGTCGGGCGGCCGGGTCGTCGGCTCGTCCCTGATCGGGCAGGCGTACACCCTGCCGCTGAGGGACGGTCAGGAGAAGCCGGAGCCCGACCTCAAGTGGTTCCAGGGCCGGCCGGCGGGCGGCCTGGGCACCAACAGCGTCAACACCCGGTACGAGCTGGTCCTCTCCGGTGCCACCAACCGCTCCGCCGACAACGCCGAACTGATCGCGTGGGTGAAGGCCGCCCGGGCCGCCGTCGTCGAGGACAACTCCGTACCCGGCCACACCGTCGACCCCGCCGACGTACCCGCCGACGCGGTCACCTCCTCCGGCTCCGGCCTGGACCCGCACATCTCCCCGGAGTACGCGGAGCTTCAAGCCCCCCGGGTCGCCGAGCGCAACGGGCTGTCCGTCGCCCGGGTCCGGGGCCTCGTCGACGCGCACACCGAGGGCCGCACCCTCGGCTTCCTGGGCGAGCCCCGGGTGAACGTGCTCGAACTGAACGCCGCGCTCAGGGAACTCGTGGCCCAGGAGTGACCGCCGGGGCGGTTCAGCGCACCGGGAAGCCGAAGGAGTACCCCTGCTCCTCGAGCCAGGGCAGGACGCGGCGCAGCGCCTCGACGGTCTGGGCGCGGTCGCCGCCGGCGTCGTGGAAGAGGAGCGTCGGCCCGTTGGAAAGCTGCTGCTCGACGGTGGCCACGATGGCGTCCGCGCCCGGCAGTTCCCAGTCCTTGGTGTCCACGTTCCAGCCCAGCGGACGCATGCCGCGGGAGGCGGCGAGCTCGCGGCTGTCGGGGGTGAAGGCGCCGCCGGGGGCGCGGTAGTACACCGGCCGTACACCCCCGGACGCCTCGGTGATCATGCGTTCGGCGTCGAGGATCTCCTTCGCCCGGTAGGCCGGGGTCTTCTGGTCCATGGCGGTGTCGTGCGACACCGTGTGGTCGCACAGCCGGTGCCCGTCCGCGACGACCTGCTTCACGAGGTCCGGGTAGGCCTCGGCCTGCGTGCCCACCATGCAGAACGTGGCCTTCACCCCGTACTGCCGCAGTACGTCGAGGACTTGGGGGGTCCACACCGGGTCCGGACCGTCGTCGATGGTGATGTTGACGCCGCGCGCCCCCGCGTCCGAGGCGTGCGCGATGGTCACCGAGACCGGCTTGAGGGCGGCCGGCGTGGCCGACGCGGTCGCCTTCGGGGAGGCGTTGCCCGCGGAGCCGGCCTGCGCGGTCCACACCGACGCGCCGACGGCGAGCAGCGTCACCCCGAGCGCTGTCCCGAAGACCTTGCCGTACCAGCTCCGCCCGCCGTTGTGCCGTGCCATGTCCGCCCCGCTCTCCCGTGGTGGTCGCCCGTCGATCCCCGGCCGTCCCGTGGTCACTTGGCAGGACGGGGGGAAGCGGCGACGGGATGCGTCCGTTACGGATCACGGACAGATCCGGTAGGGATCGCGGACACGACGGTGAGTGACCGGCCTTGTGAGGTGGGTCACCTCGCTGGTGGGGGCGCCTCTCTGGCGGGGTTGCGTTCCTGGCGGGGGCACGTTCCTGGCGGGGGTACGTCCCTGGAGGGGGCACCCTCCAGGCGGGGCCACACGCCCCTTTTCACGAACTCGCACACCGAAGACGCATTACCGGCCCGGCCCCCGAGGGATTCGCACGAGTGACCGGGTGGTGACGCTCGGTTCATCCGGAGTGTCCTCTTCGCGCCCCCGGCAGCTGTGGACGTCGCGTCCGAGTACCGCACGGTAGGTGGAGATGGTGCCCCCGCGCCGTGTGCCCGCCTGCACGGTCCCGCCGCGTGTTCGCCGGGCCCGGCCGGGGCGCGGGCCGGTCGGCTGGATGCTCCGGTGCGTGGCGTGTTTTGATCCCTGCGCCGCGAAGGACGGGCGGGGGTTCCGGGCCACCGGTCCGCGCGTCCACGGCACGACCCGCAGGCTGCCTCCAGCGGGGCCACCCCCCTGTGGATGACCCATACGAAGGGAAGTTTCATGATGAACTCCGCCCCTGGGATCGAGACCGCCGAGATCTCCGACGCCGACCTCGACAACGTCGCCGGCGGCCTGAACCCGCAGGTCGGCATCGCCGTCGGGACCGCGACCGTCGCCGACGCGGACGTCCTGGCGCAGGCCGGCGCCGCCAAGGACGAGGTGCTGGGCACCGTCGGCCAGTACAGCCACGTCTGCGTCAGCGCGTCCCTCTGACAGCACGGCGCATGGCGCACGGAACGGCCCGGCCCGGCTCCCGAGGAGCCGGGCCGGGCCGTTCCGTTCTTGTGGTGCCGGACCGATTTCGCTCGCGGCGCGGGCCGTTCGCCGCGGCGCGGTCCGTTTGCCCGCGGTACCGGACCGGTTCCCTGCTGCGTCGGCCGGTTCGAGGCCGGTCCTTCCGCACGGCCGTGACCACGGCCATGGACCCCGGTCACCGGTCCTGGCCGCCGGTCCCGGCCCCCGGCCCTCGGTCACTGGTCATGGACCTCGGCCTCCGGTCACCGGCCCCGGCCACCGGTCACTGGCCGTGGGCCCCGGCCACCGGCCGTGGGCCCCGGCCCCCATCCATCGGCCGTGGGCCCCGGTCACCGGTCCCGGCCCCGGCCATCGGCCGTGGGCCCCGGCCCCCATCCATCGGCCGTGGGCCCCGGCCACCGGCCACCGGCCACGCCCCCCAGCCACCGGCCCCGGTTCGGTGTTCACCGGACTCGCGCCGGGACCCGCACCGGCCCTCAGGCCGGCCCCGACCGGTTCCTGGCCTCGTCGGCGACCTGCCGGCTCGATTCGCGGGCCTGGCCGGTCACCCGGGCGGACTGGTCGCGCGCCTCGTCCTGAGTGGCGCGGGCGCCCTCCGCGGCGGTGTCCTTCACCTCCTGCGCCGCGCTCTGCGCGGCCTCCCTGGCGCCTTCCTTCAGGTGCTGCGCGGAGTCGGCGGCCGCCTGCTTCACCGGCTCCAGTGCCTCACCGCCCCGCTGCATCAGGTCACCGGCCTTCTCCCGTTCCACCTGGGACGCGGGCAGCATCGAGGACACCAGCACGCCGAGCCCGAAGGAGACCAGACCGGCGGCCAGCGGGCTGCCCTGGGTCCGGCGCATCGCCTGGTCGGGCGCCTGCCGTACCGCTTCCCCGGCCGTTCCGGCCGCCTCGCGTGCCGTGTCGGCCGCCTGGTGGGTGCCCTCCTGCAGCGAACCGGCCGCCGACTGGGCACTGCTCCTGACCCCGTGGGCGGTGGAGGAGGCGGACCCCATGACCCGCTCACGTACGCCCGAGACGGCGCCCCGCATCCTCCTGGCGCGGCGACGGACCACGCGTCGTGGGACGGCCCGGTCCGCGAGCTGGTCCACGTCCGCGGACAGCCGCTCCCGAGTGGCGTTGATCTCGGCCCTCATCTGGTCGGGTGACGTGCCCATTGCGCATTCTCCTTGATCGATTCGACGGTTCGCTCGGGCTTCGGTGCCACGGTGCGCATCCGTGCACGGCCCCGCTGGTACAGGACGGCCGCGGCCACGGCCCACACCGCTGCCACGATCAGGGCGGCCCAGCCCCCGTCCACCACGTTGGCCAGTCCCAGGACGGCGGCCAGCGACAGGAACAGCAGCACCATGTAGCCCGCGAATCCCGCGCCGCCGTACATGCCGGCGGCCTTGCCGGCCTTGGTCGCCTCCTGTCTGACCTCGGTCTTGGCCAGTTCGACTTCCTGGCGGAACAGGGTCTGGACGTCCGACGTCACGGCCGACAGCAGCTCGCCCACCGAGCTGTCCTCGCCGCGCGTCCTGACCCGGTCGGAGGAGGAGACGGTGGCCATCTCACACCTCCGGGTACGGGTGGCCCGGCGTACGGCGCGGAGGCGTGCCGGCGGACGGCGGCATCCCCGGCGTCGGCGCCTGCGTGGCGCCTGATGACACCTTCCGCGCGGCGTCCGACGCCGTACCCGACGCCGTACCCGACGCGGCACCCGGCGGCGGACCGGCCGGACGGACGGCGGACTCCTGCCCGTACTGCTGCCCGTACGGCTCTCCGTACGGCGTTCCGGTGAACCCCTGCTGTCCGTCCTGGGAGCCGGCCGACCGGTCCTGGTCCGCCTTGGCCCCCAGCTTCACCAGACGCCCGACGGCCAGCCCCGCCAGCAGCGTGCCGCCGAGGAAGGCGCCGGGACGACGACGGGCGAAGTCCTGCACCTCGGAGACGATCCCCTCGGCCCCTTGCCGCTCCAGGTAGTCGGCTGCCCGGCGTCCGCTGTCGGCGGCCCGGGCCGCGAGACTGCGGGCGGGTGAGTCGTTCCCGGCCTTCGCGGCCATTCCCGCCAGGTCGTCCGCCCAGTGGCGCAGGGTCCCGGCGGCCCGCTTGGCCTGCGCGTCGGCCTCGCCCCACGCACGGTCCCGCAGGTCGTGGGCGACCGCGCCCGCCTGCCGCTGTGCTTCCCCCGCCACCGCCCTGGCCTGCTCGGCGGCGGTACCCGCGACCTGGCCCGCGGCCTGTCTGGCCTGACCGGCCGTGGCCGACGCCTCCGCCTTGGCGGTCTCGCCGGTCTGCTGCAACTTCGTCGCGTTGCCTCGCGCTGCCTCACTCATCAGCCGCTCCTCCTCGACACAGGTTGACGCGTCGGTAAGCCGGTTTTATTGATGAGTGACTGTTTTACAGCTATTCACACATTTCTACGAGAGATTCTCCGCCCCGGGCCCGGTCGCCCGGGTTCAGTGGTGTCCGTGCAGCTCAGGAGCGGCCCGGGGGGCCGGTTCCCGCCGCGTGTTCTCCGGGCAGTCGGGGTTGCGGCAGTGGCCCGGCTTCCACAGGGGGACGTAGACCCCCATCGTCTTGTGCCGGGCGATCTCCGGGGGTACGTGGTGGTGGCAGGCCGGGCACACGTGCCCGGCCTGTGGCGCGTTCGCATGCTTGTTCCTACCCATAAGTCCAAGGTACGACGATTAACGAAAAATGAGATATTTTTTACGGTTCGTCGTGATGGTTCCCGTCCGTCGAGGCGTCCGCGCCGGACGGGCCGGACGGGCCGGAGGGGCCGGGGCGCCGGAGGCTCAGGACGACGGACACGGCCAGGATCGTGGCGATGACCGCCAGGCTGATGGGTGACGGGATCTCCGGGATGCTGCTGCTGAACAGCTTGTGGGACGCCTGGAGGATCAGCTTCACGCCGATGAGGGACAGGATCAGCGCGAGGCCCTTGCTGAGGTAGTGGAACCGGTCGAGCAGCCCGGCGAGCAGGAAGTACAGCGCCCGCAGCCCGAGGATGGCGAACGCGTTGCTGGTGTAGACGATGAAGGCGTCGTCGCTGACCGCGAGGACGGCGGGCACGCTGTCCACGGCGAAGACCAGGTCGGCCGCCTCGATCGCGGCCACGACGGCGAGCAGCGGGGTGGCGACCCGCTTGCCGGCCTCCTTCACGAAGAACCTCATCCCGGCGTACTCGTCCCGCACGGGCACCGCCTTGCGCAGCAGCCGCACGGCGATGCTCTTGCCCGGGTCGAAGCTCTCGTCCTCCCCCTTGAGGATCTTGTAGGTGCTGTAGAAGAGGATGGCCGCGAAGACGAAGAGCACCGCGGTGAACCGGCTGACCACAGCCACTCCGGCGGCCAGGAAGACGCCCCGGAACACCAGCGCGCCCATGACGCCGAAGAACAGCACGCGGTGCTGGTAGGCGCGCGGCACCTTGAAGTAGGCGAAGATCAGCGCGAAGACGAACAGGTTGTCCACCGACAGGCTCTTCTCCAGCAGCCACGCGGTGGTGTACTCCACGCCCGGTGTCGTGCCCAGCACCAGGAAGACGACCGCGCCGAAGACGAGGGCGAGGCCGATCCACACCGCGCTCCAGGCGGCGGCCTCCTTGAACCCGATGACGTGCGCCTTCCGGTGCGCCAGCAGGTCCACGGCCAGTGACACGACCACGGTGACGGCGAACACCGTCCACAGCCAGAACGGAACATCGAGCACGTCGGACCCCTCACGGGCGGGGGCGAAAACCGGCCTCTGCGAGAATTCTGACCCACCCGCCCCGCCCTGTCGCCCGCACCCGGGTCACCGCACCCGTGCCGGCCGGGCCGGTCCGCGCCGCGGGTACCGGCCCCGCGCTACCGGGCCAGCAGGGTGCTTGCCGCGCTCACGGTGCCGGTGACCAGGAGCAGGACCGAGGCGGCCGCGGCGTGCCGTCGCAGCAGGGTGCGGCGCAGGGTGGCGTAGCGCTCCTCGTACTCGCCGCGCAGTTCCTCGGCGCGGTTCACGGTGGCCCGCAGGAGGCTGCGGGTGAGGACGAGCCGCTGTTCGGTGTAGTGACGGGTGAGGTCCTGGGCCTGCGCGGTGGTCAGCCAGGGCAGGCGGTCGCAGAGGACCACGGCCTCCTGCCGTGCCCGCTCCCGCTCGGTGTGGGCCAGGAGGTAGCCCTCGACCTGGTGCGCCAGGGCCTCGGCTCGCGGGTCCGGTGAGGCGGCGGGCCGAGGCCGGTTCACGAGCGGTCGCTCTCGTGCCCCGGAGCGTCCAGGACGTCCCGCTTGCCGGTGTTCTCCTTCTGGTCGAACTGGGAGATGTCGGGATGGTGCAGGTCGAAGGCGGGGGACTCGGACCGGATCTTCGGCAGGGTGTAGAAGTTGTGCCGGGGTGGTGGGCAGGAGGTGGCCCACTCCAGGGAGCGTCCGTAGCCCCAGGGGTCGTCGACCTGGACTTTCTCGCCCCGCTGGGCGGT
>NZ_JBUDHV010000043.1:0-37388 GCF_054956795.1 Streptomyces sp. SYSU D01066-1
CGGCCGCCCCGCCGGCGCCGGCTCCGGCGGGCCCCGCCCGCCCGGCCGGGAGCGCCCCGAGCCCCGCACCCGCGCCCACCCCGGCCCCCGGTCCGGGCCAGGCGGCCCCGGGCGCCGCTTTCACCGCGCCCGGTGGGCTCGACCCCCGTACCCTCTGGCCGAACATCCTGGAGGCGGTCAAGAACCGACGCCGGTTCACCTGGATCCTGCTCAGCCAGAACGCTCAGGTCACCGGCTTCGACGGCACGTCCCTCCGGCTCGGCTTCGTCAACGCCGGCGCCCGGGACAACTTCGTCAGCAGCGGCAGTGAGGACGTACTGCGGCAGGCCCTGAGCGAGCAGTTCAACGTCCAGTGGAAGATCGAGGCGGTCGTCGACCCGTCCGGCGGCTCCGCGCCCCCGCCTCCGGCGAACGCCTCCGGCGGCCCCTCCGGTGGCGGATACGGCGGCGGTGGCGGTTACGGCGGCGGTGGCGGTGGTTACGGCGGTGGCGGCGGCGCCCCCGCCCAGCGCCCGGCGGCACCCTCAGCCGCGGCACCCGCGCCCTCCGCGCCCCCGTCGTCCCCGGCGTCCTCAGGACCCGCGTCCGGGTCCGCGCCGCGGCCCCCGGCGCCACCGGCTCCCGAGCCGCCGCCCGTCTCCATCGAGGACGACATCCCCGAGGACGACGACCCCGACCTCGACGAGTCGGCGCTCTCCGGCAAGGAACTGCTCGTCCGTGAGCTGGGCGCGACGGTCGTGGAGGAGATCGCCAACGAGTGAGCGCCCACCGGCGTACGCGGCCCGGCGGCCCCGGACGGGGGCACTTTCTCGGATGATCCGACGAACCGTCCGCCCCCACCCCTTCGGCGGCCCGCACAGAACGCGCCCGCCCGCTCCCGTTAGGCTGACCCCGTGAAGGTCCTCGTCATCGGCAGCGGTGCCCGCGAACACGCCCTGTGCCGTTCCCTGTCCCTCGACCCCGACGTCACCGCGCTGCACTGCGCCCCCGGCAACGCAGGCATCGCCGAGGTCGCCGAGCTGCACCGGGTCGACGCACTCGACGGCGCGGCGGTGAGCGCGCTCGCCACGCGGCTCGGTGCCGAGCTGGTCGTGGTCGGCCCGGAGGCGCCCTTGGTCGCCGGGGTCGCCGACGCCGTGCGCGAGGCCGGCATCCCGGTCTTCGGCCCCTCCAAGGAGGCGGCGCGGCTGGAGGGTTCCAAGGCGTTCGCCAAGGACGTGATGGCGGCGGCGGGCGTGCCCACGGCCCGCTCCTACGTCTGCACCACGCCCGAGGAGGCCGACGCGGCCCTCGCCGCCTTCGGCGCGCCGTACGTCGTCAAGGACGACGGTCTCGCCGCCGGCAAGGGCGTCGTCGTCACCGACGACCTCGAGGCCGCCCGGGCCCACGCGCGCGCGTGCGACCGCGTCGTCATCGAGGAGTTCCTCGACGGTCCCGAGGTCTCCCTCTTCGCCATCACCGACGGGGACAGCGTCCGCCCGCTCCAGCCCGCCCAGGACTTCAAGCGCGCGCTCGACGGCGACGAGGGCCCCAACACCGGCGGCATGGGCGCCTACTCCCCGCTGCCGTGGGCCGATCCGAAGCTCGTGGACGAGGTCGTGCAGACCGTCCTCCAGCCGACCGTCGACGAGATGCGCCGTCGCGGCACCCCCTTCTCGGGCCTCCTCTACGCCGGACTCGCGATCACCTCCCGCGGAATCCGTGTGATCGAGTTCAACGCCCGCTTCGGTGACCCGGAGACCCAGGTCGTACTGGCCCGTCTGCGCACCCCGCTCGCCGGGCTGCTGATGGCCGCCGCCACCGGCAACCTCGCCGACCTGGAGCCGCTGCGCTGGAGCGACGACGCGGCGGTCACCGTCGTCATCGCCTCGCACAACTACCCCGGCACCCCGCGCACCGGCGACCCCATCACCGGGCTCGACGAGGTCGCGGCCGAGCACCCCGCCGGGGACGCCCCGCACGCTTACGTGCTGCACGCCGGCACCAAGCGCGAGGGCGACGCCGTCGTCAGCGCGGGCGGACGCGTCCTGTCCGTCACGGCCACCGGCGCGGACCTCACCGAGGCCCGCGAGCGCGCCTACCGGGCCGTCGCCCGCATCGGCCTCGACGGCTCCCAGCACCGCACGGACATCGCGGCGAAGGCGGCGGCCGGGGCGTAGTCCCCGCCGGCTCGCCCGCCACCCGCCACCCACTACTCACCACTCGACACCCGTCACGCCACGCCGCGCGTCACGTCGCGACACCCGTCACGTCGCGACACCCGTCACGCGCCGCGCCCCAGGCCCCGGCTCCGGAACCCCAAGTCTCCGGAGCCGGGGCCTGATGCTTGCCGTCCGTCCTCCACCTCTCCCCAAAGCCATTCCATCGAGTGACCGATGCCCCATACGGCTGACGGGCGCCGGGCCCCCAACTAAGGTGCGGCGCAAGCATTCCGGCACTTGGCCCACCGCACATTGCGATGTCAGTGGCGGGTGCCACAGTGGGGGAGTGAGCACTACCGGCAACGGCACGACAGGCAGGCGCGTCAGGTCAGTGAGGGGATGAGGTCCGGTCATGAGCGGCGTGGGCGTGGAGGGGCGGGGAGCGCAGGGCGCGCGGGCTCGGGCCCTGGCCGTGCTGCGGGTCCGCAGCCGGGCCCTCGCCGTCGCGCTGCTGCCGACCGCCGCCGCGGTGATCCTGCTGGCGGGGGGTTCCACCGGCCACCTCGTCGGCGCGGGCTGGGACGCCGCGCGCTGGACCGTGTCCGTGACCGCCCTCCTCGTGCTGCTCGCCGCCTCCGGTGTCGCCGCGGTCGTCGTCCGCGCGCGTCCCGCCGTCACCCCGACGGTCGAGATCGCCGAGTCGGCGGCGCCGGACCTGTACCGGATGGTGCGCGACCTCGCCGACCGGCTCGACGTCCCCGCCCCGTCCGCCATAGCGCTCACCCCGGACTGCGACAGCTGGCTGGAGGATCGCACCCACCGAACCCACCGCGCCCACCGGCCGCACGGCCGGCCCCCGCCTCCGGCGGACCACGCCGGTTCGGCAGTCCAGGCCGGTCCGCCGGCCCGCCGGCCCTCGGCTTCCTCCCCTGCTTCCGCTGCCCCCTCCGCGTCTTCCGCGTCTGCTGCACCTCCGGCCGGCACCACCGCTCCCGTCCTCGTCATCGGATCCCCCTTCCTGTGGTGGATGCGCGTCGGTGAACTGCGCGCGGTCCTGGCGCCGGTCGTCGCCGGTACGGGACCGTCCGCGCACCCCGACATAGCCGCCGCCCGGCGCTTCGTACGGGGCCTGGACGCGGCGGTGGCGGTGGCCTCGGAGCCGGGCCGTCACCCGCTGTCCCGCGCCGCGCGGGCGGGCGTCGGCTGGGTGGCCCGGCTGCTGCTGCGCGGCTGCCGCACGCACGCCGCCGAGATGGAGCGCGGCGTCGCGGCGGCCGCCGCCGAGCGCGCGCAGACGGTGGACTACGGACTGCGGATCGTCGCGCAGGAACAGGTGGGCCTGGCCTACGCGGGCTGGGACCGGCTGCTGACCCGGGTGGCGCTGCCCGCCTGGCGGACGGGCCGCTGGCCCACCCGGCTGGACGCGGGCGTCGTCGCCGCGCTGACCGAGCTGTCCCGCCGCGACCGGCTGGCCGAGGGCTTCGCCTCCCGGCTGGGCGAGCGCCCCGCCTGCGACCTGTTGGAAGAGCCCGGCGCGATGGACGAGGCCACCTCCCTCCTCGCCGCCCGCCTCTTCCACGGGGGCCCCGCCGAGCCCGGCGCGGACTGGGCGCCGCTGGAGTGGCACGAGTACCCGGAGGAGGTCGTCGACCGCACCTGGCGCACCGACGCGGCCCGCCTCCACCGCGTCCTGGACGCGCTCGGCGTCCGCCGCACCGCCGACGGCTGCGCCTCGGAGACCGACGGCCCCACCCTGGCCCGCGTCCTGGACCACCTCACATCCCCGTCCCCGTCCCCGGCACCAGCCCCGCACCCGCACCCGCACGAGGCCGACGACAAGACCTACGAGGCCGACGACGAGAACGACGAAGCCGACGACAAGACCGACGAGGACGACGACAAGACCGACCAGGCCGACGACAAGACCGACGAGGACGACGACCTCACCGGTACCACCGCCCGGGGCGCCGCCCTCGCCGCCGGTCTCACCGCGGAGCTGGCCCGGGAGGAGAAGGCCACGGCCGGGCCCCGCCCCACCGACCCCTCACCCGCCCCCGCCGGGACGGCCCTGTGGGACGACCGCCCCCTCCCCCTCCTCCCGCTGCGCCCCCCGCGCACCGGCCGCGAGATCCTCACCGATCACGTCACGGCGATGGTGTGCTGCGCGGCGATGGACACCGCGGGCGCGGCCCCCGGTCTCGACTGGCTCGACGGCCCGTCCCTGCTGATCCGCGGCGAACGCGTCGCCGACCTGGCCCCCCGCGTCCTCGCCCTCGTCGAGACCGGCGACCCGGCCCCCCTGCGCGCCTGGCTGACCGACCTGGGCATACGTCCAGAAAAACCGGTACGCCTGGTCTGACCGGCCGAACGCACCGCACGCCGTCCCCACATCACCACCCCCTCCCGCGGTGCCCCGAGCCACCCTCCGCACCGCCCCCGCCCACCCTTACGGACCCCCTGATTCCACTTTGGC
The DNA here is from genome assembly GCF_054956795.1 of Streptomyces sp. SYSU D01066-1. NCBI lineage: Bacteria > Bacillati > Actinomycetota > Actinomycetes > Kitasatosporales > Streptomycetaceae > Streptomyces > Streptomyces sp. SYSU D01066-1. Next base: position 4,615 of record NZ_JBUDHV010000043.1, read on the forward strand.
CCAGTTCGCGATGAACCGTGACAGCCCGCGCGCGAGATGTGATGTGCTGGGACCGATCGCGCAGATGGCAATCGCGTACGTCATACGCACGACCACCGGGGTTCGAGGGAGGGGAATGACCCATGGGGTCCGAGCAGATCCGCCGATGGGAGTCCGGAGCACTCGCCCACGCCGTCACCGACCCCTTCGGCCAGGGGCCGGTGCCGTGGCTGCGTGGCGGTGAGACGTACTTCGGAGACAGCGGCCAGATCGTCCCCTGGTACGCGGACCAGGACCCCGCCCAGGAACCGGGCGGTGCGGGCAGGCGCCGGAGGACTCCCCGGGAGACCCCGCGCCGCTCCGGCGGCGGCCCCCGGGCCGCCGACGACGTCCACCTGCAGATCAAGGGATTCACCTCCAGCGGCGCGGTCGCGCCCGGCGACGCGATCGACTTCCGCGTCACCGTCGACCCGCCCCAGCAGTTCTCCGTGGACGTCTACCGCATCGGCCACTACGGCGGCGACGGCGCCGCCAAGATCACCAGCAGCCCCCGGCTCTCCGGCATGGTCCAGCCCCCGCCGCTCACCGCCGACCGCACCGTCTCCTGCCACCACTGGTGGCTGTCCTGGCGGCTCCAGGTCCCGACGTACTGGAACATCGGCGCGTACGTCGCCGTCCTCACCACTGACGACGGCCACCGCTCCCACGTCCCCTTCACCGTCCGCGACAACCACCCCGCCGACCTCCTGCTGCTCCTGCCGAACATCACCTGGCAGGCGTACAACCTCTATCCGGAGGACGGCCGCACCGGCGCCAGCCTCTACCACGCCTGGGACGAGGACGGCCGGCTGCTCGGCGAGGCCGACGCCGCGACGACGGTCTCCTTCGACCGCCCGTACGCGGGCGCGGGCCTGCCCCTGCACGTCGGCCACGCCTACGACTTCATCCGCTTCGCCGAGCGCTACGGCTACGACCTCGCCTACGCCGACGCCAGCGACCTGCACGCCGGCCGCGTCGATCCGACCCGTTACCGGGGCCTGGTCTTCCCCGGCCACGACGAGTACTGGTCGGCCGCCATGCGCCGCACCGTCGAACTCGCCCGCGAACAGGGCACGTCCCTGGTCTTCCTCTCCGCCAACACCATGTACTGGCAGGTGGAGCTGTCGCCCTCCCCGTCCGGCGTCCCCGACCGCCTGCTGACCTGCCGCAAACGCAAGGGCCCCGGCAAACCGGTGCTGTGGCGCGAGATCGACCGCCCCGAGCAGGAGATACTCGGCATCCAGTACGCGGGCCGCGTCCCCGAGCCGCGTCCGCTGATCGTCCGCAACGCCGACCACTGGCTGTGGGAGGCCACCGGCGCCCACGAGGGCGACCCGATCGAGAACCTGGTCGCGGGCGAGGCCGACCGCTACTTCCCGCGCGCCCCGCTCCCCCCGTACGACGAACGGGTGCTGCTCGCGCACTCCCCGTACGAGGCCCCCGACGGCGCCCCGCGCCACCAGGAGACGTCCCTGTACCGGGCGCCGTCCGGCGCCTGGATATTCGCGTCCGGGACGTTCGCCTGGTCCCCGGCCCTGGACCGTCCCGGCCACGTCGACCCCCGTGTGCAGCGCGCCACCGCCAACCTGATGGACCGCATCTGCAAACGCGAGTGACCGCCACCGCCCCCCTGTCCGCCCTGGCCCCGCCGTACGGGAGAATGCGGAGGCATTGGACAGAACCACGGGGAGGAACCGTGTCCGGATTCGTCGAAAAGCCCGAACCGCTTGAGGTTCCGGGCCTGGTGCACCTGCACACCGGCAAGGTGCGCGAGCTGTACCGCAACGAGGCGGGCGACCTCGTGATGGTCGCCAGCGACCGCATCTCCGCCTACGACTGGGTGCTGCCCACCGAGATCCCCGACAAAGGCCGCGTCCTCACCCAGCTCTCCCTGTGGTGGTTCGACCAGCTCGCCGACCTGGTGCCGAGCCACGTGCTGAGCACCGAACTCCCGCCCGGCGCCCCCGCCGACTGGGCGGGCCGCGCCCTGGTCTGCAAGTCCCTGAGCATGGTCCCGGTGGAGTGCGTGGCCCGCGGCTACCTCACGGGCTCGGGCCTGGCCGAGTACGAGGCGTCCCGCACCGTCTGCGGCCTCGCCCTCCCCGAGGGCCTGGTCGACGGCTCGGAGCTGCCCGCCCCGATCTTCACCCCGGCCACCAAGGCCGAGGTCGGCGAGCACGACGAGAACGTCTCCTACGAGGAGGTCGCCCGTCAGGTCGGCGCCGACACCGCCGCCCGGCTGCGCCAGGCGACCCTCGCCGTGTACTCCCGCGCCCGGGACATCGCCCGCGACCGGGGGATCATCCTGGCCGACACCAAGTTCGAGTTCGGCTTCGAGGGCGAGGAGCTGATCCTGGCCGACGAGGTCCTCACCCCGGACTCCTCCCGCTTCTGGCCGGCCGACCGCTGGGAGCCGGGCCGCGCCCAGCCGTCGTACGACAAGCAGTACGTCCGCGACTGGCTGACCTCGGCGGAGTCCGGCTGGGACCGGCGGAGCGAGCAGCCCCCGCCGCCGCTGCCGCGGCAGGTCGTGGACGCGACCCGCGCCAAGTACATCGAGGCGTACGAGCGTCTGACGGGTCTCAGCTGGAGCTAGAGCCCGTCCGGGTGTCCGGGAGAAGCCGCGCCCGCCCCGCGGCGCCTGGCACGCCCCCGGAGGGAGCACCCCCCCCACTCGCCGCACCGGGCGGACACCCGGGTACCACCGGTACGCGGGCCGGGTACCACCGGTACGCGGGCGTCCGCCCGGCACGCCGGGGTCCGCCCGGCACGCCGGGAGCACGCACCCGACGCCGCGGGGCCCGCCTCCGGGCGCACGACGCGACTTCGCGGACACTCCCTGGGTCACCGGAGAACAGCGAAAAGCCCCCGGTCGAAACCGGGGGCTGATCAACTGGAGCGAACGACGAGGTTCGAACTCGCGACCTCAACCTTGGCAAGGTTGCGCTCTACCAACTGAGCTACGTTCGCAGGTGCTCCGCTCCGTGCGGTGCGAACACCACTATACCCAACCCCGCTCGCGCGCGAGACGCACCGCGGCATGACGGTTCTCCGCCCCCAGCTTCGTCACCGCCGACGACAGGTAGTTCCGTACGGTCCCCTCCGCCAGCGCGGCCCGCTCGGCGATTTCCGCGACCGGCGCCCCGTCGGCGGCCAGCTCCAGCACCTCGGCCTCGCGGGCGGTCAGCGGCGAGTCCCCGGCGGAGATCGCGTCGGCGGCCAACTCCGGGTCGACGTAGCGGTTTCCGGCGTGCACCGTGCGGATGATCTCGGCGAGCCGCTGGGCGCTCACGGTCTTGGGCACGAAGCCGCGCGCCCCGGCCGCCAGGGCCCGCTTCAGGTGACCGGGCCGTCCGTGACCGGTCACGATCAGCACCTTGCAGCCGGGCAGGTCGGCCCGCAGGGATGTGGCCACCCTCACACCGTCCGCGCCGGGCATCTGGAGGTCCAGGACCGCCACGTCGGGCTCGTGCGCCCGGGCCATGGCCAGCGCCTCCGGTCCGGTGGCCGCCTCGGCGACCACCAGGAGGTCGTCCTCCAGGGAGAGCAGGGCGGCCAGCGCCCCGCGGATGAGGTGCTCGTCGTCGGCGAGCAGTACCCGTACGGCGTCACTCACGAGGTGACCTCCAGCCCGGCCGTCCCGGCGCCCGCGCCCAGCGGCACCCGGGCCACCACCCGGAACACGCCCCCGTCGACGCGCCCCGCCTCCAGCGTCCCGTCCACCGCGCTCAGCCGCTCCCGCAGCCCCGTCAGCCCCGAGCCCCCACGCCCGTCGGCCACCCCGCCGGCCGGTCCACGGACCACCCCACCAGCCGACCCCCCGGCCGTCACGTCGGCCGACCCCCCGGCCGACGCCCCGGCCGACCCCCCGGCCCCCTCCGCCGCACCGTCGTTCTCCACGGTCAACACCACTCGCTCCCCGGTCGTCCGAACCGTCACGGCGCACCGCTCCGCCGCCCCGTGCCGCAGTACGTTGGTGGTGGCCTCCCGCACCACCCAGCCGAGCGCCGACTGCACCCGGGCGGGCAGTCCGGCCGTCTCCCCGCGCACCTCGCAGGCGATGCCCGCGGCGCCCAGCACCCCCCGGGCACCGGTGAGCTCGGCCTCCAGGTCGGCCTCCCGGTACCCCCGTACGACATCCCGCACCTCCCGCTGCGACTCCCGGGCGATGCGCTGCACCTCGATCATCTGTTCCACGCCCTCGGGCCGCTCGCGGCGGGTCAGCTGGACGGCCAGCTCACTCTTGAGCGCGATCACGGCCAGGTTCCGCCCGATCACGTCGTGCAGGTCCCGGCCGAACCGCAGCCGTTCCTCGGCGACCGCCAGCCGGGCCCGGGTCTCACGGGCCTCGTCGAGCTCGAAGACCGCGTTCAGCAGCCAGACGGAGAAGACCGAGGTGAAGGCGAGGAATCCCGCGCCGCACAGCACGGTGCCCACGGTGACCGCGGCGGCGGTCAGGGGCGAGCCCAGCAGCAGGGCCCCGGCGCCCGAGCCCAGCGCGAAGCCGGCGACCAGCGCGGCCACCTGCCGCCGGCGGTCCATGCCGAGCGTCATGACGCCGACGCCGAAGGTGACGATGACGCCGTGGGCGCCGCCCGCCGCGGTGACGGCCTCGTCGCCGGGCCGGAACTCGGCGAACGCGAGCGCACCGGCGGCCAGGACGGCGGTGAGGCCGCCGAGGGCCCACAGCAGCCGCACCGGCCGGGCACGCCGTCCGCGGGTCCAGTCCAGCGCCCGCGCGGCGGTCACCAGGCAGAGCGCGGTGTGCGCGAGGACCGCCAGGCACAGCGCCCCCGCGACCTCGACGTCCACCCGGGCGAACCCCGTCAGCCCGGCCGCGGCGACCTCGACCAGCCCGAAGAAGTGGTACGACCACCGGGTGTACGTCTCCACCTTCGCCGGCGTGGTCTTCCGCCGCCACCAGCCGCCCGGCCCGCGCATCCCTCGTCTCCCCGCCCTGTGTCAGCGCCGCGGTTCCCACCGGAACCACCGGCGTACAGCAAACACCGCGAACACCGTCCAGGCCACCGCCGTCGCCGCGGCGCCCAGCGCCTCCCCGGCCGGCAGGTCCCCGGTCCAGCCGCCGCGGACCAGGGTGACGACCGGGGTCAGCGGCAGCAGTTCGCACACGGAGGCCACCTTGTCGGGGAGCAGCTCCAGCGGGACGAACATGCCCGAGCCCATCATCGAGACGAACGACAGCGGCAACGGCGTGACCTGGGCGCTCTCGCCGGTACGGGTGAAACTCGCGGTGACGGCGGCGAGCGCCGCGCACATCACCAGACCCAGCAGCAGCCCGAGGACGGCCAGGTGGGGCGCGGCCGGCGCGGACAGGTCGAGGAGCACGGAACAGCCCGCCGCCAGCAGCAGGGACTGCACCAGCCCGGTGAGGACGGACGGCATCGCGGAGCCGCCCAGGATCTCGGCGTCCCGCAGTTCGCCGGTGCGCAGCCGCTTGAGGACGAGTTCCTCACGCCGTACGACGAAGACGCCGACCAGGGCGGAGTACACGGCGAACACCAGGGAGAAGCCGACCGCGGCGGGCAGGACGACGGTGCCGATGGTCAGCCCGGCCCCGGCGAGGTCCATCTCGCGCGCCGCCTGCCGCACGCTGAAGGGCAGGACCAGTGGCACGAACACCGCGGCGAAGAGGGCGCCCTTGCTCCGCCCGAGCAGGGTCAGTTCGGCGCGGGCGAGGGCGGTCATGCGCCGCGCCGGCGTACTGACGGGGGCGCGCGCCCCGGACTCGGCGGGGCCGGTGGGGCCGGTGGGGCCGGTGACGTTCATGCCGCGTGCTCCTTCGTCGTCGTGCCCGCGGCCGGCTCCGCCGCCGCTTCCTTCGCTATGCCGAGGAACGCCTCCTCCAGGGAGGCCGACCGCATGTCCAGGCGGCGCAGCCGCACCCCGGAGCGCTCGGCCCACAGCAGCAGCCCGGTGGCCGCGCGCTGGAGGTCGTGGGTGCGCAGCCGGACGAGCCGGCCGTCGGCCTCGTGTTCGCTGACGCCGAGTTCGCCGAGCGGGGGCAGGTCGCCGGGGAAGTACCCCTCGGGCAGTTCGAAGGAGATCCGGGACGGCCGGGAGGCGGTCACCTCGTCGGGGGTGCCGGTGGCGGCGATCCGGCCCTCGTGCATGATCGCGAGACGGTCGGCGAGGTGTTCGGCCTCTTCCAGGTAGTGCGTCGTCAGCAGCACCGTCGTACCGCTGTCGCGCAGCGCGCCGACCAACTTCCAGGTGTCCCGGCGGCCTTCGGCGTCCAGGCCGGTGGTGGGTTCGTCGAGGAAGAGCACCTCGGGGGAGCCGAGCAGGGCCAGCGCCAGGTCGAGGCGGCGCCGCTGGCCGCCGGAGAGCTGCTTGACCCGGGTACGGGTCTTGGCCCGCAGGCCGACCAGTTCCAGCACCTCCGCCGCCGGCCGGGCCCCGCTCACGCACCCCGCCCACATCCGCGCGGTCTCGGCGACGGTCAGCTCGGACGGGAAGCCGCCCTCCTGGAGCATCACCCCGGTACGGGGCCGTACGGCGGCCCGCTCGGTGCAGGGGTCGTGCCCGAGCACCCGGATCCGCCCGCCGGTCGGCGCGGCGAGGCCCTCCAGCAGTTCGACCGTGGAGGTCTTGCCGGCGCCGTTGGTGCCGAGCAGCGCGAAGACCTCGCCGCGGCGCACGCTGAATCCGATGCCGCGCACCGCCTCGAACCCGCCCCCGTACACACGCCGCAGGTCGGTGACCTCAATCACGTGTTCGTGTTCGTTCGCATCCATGCCCCAAGGTTCCCCGCGGAAGGGGACCGGCGGCAGTGCGCGCCGTCATCACCCGGCATGACAAATGTCAGACGTGCTCGGGCACTTGCTCCGCCCGGTGCCCGAGCGACCACCGGCGCGCACCCGCAGACCCCGTCACACATCAGGTCCCGTCACACATCAGGTCCCGTCACGCATCGCGTCCCGGCACGCATCAGGCCCCGCCACGCATGAGACCCCGGCACGCATCGGATCCCGGCACACGGCAGACCCCGGCCACGCCAGATCCCGGCACACGGAAAAACCCCGGTCCATCAGGACCGGGGTCTGATTCCCGAGCGGACGACGAGGCTCGAACTCGCGACCTCAACCTTGGCAAGGTTGCGCTCTACCAACTGAGCTACGTCCGCATTGCCTCCGATCGGCTCTCACCGACCGGCGCGGGCACCATCCTAGCCGATCGGCGTACATGACCGGTACGGCGGTGCGGAGCGGGTGACAGGGATCGCACACTGCGTCTTCCCCCTGGAAGGGGGATATTCTACTACTGAACTACACCCGCAAGCCCTAGTGAGCTGGGCTTTTTGGCCCCGCCCCTTCGGCGTGCTCCAGACTTTAGCTGATCACCGGGGGTGTCGCGCAAGTCGGCTGCCGCGAGGGCCCGCTGAGCGTCCGTCGGCGCCCCGGGCGACGGCTCACCGGGGACGCCCGGGACGCCGGGCACCCGCCCGCAGGGGACGCCGGGTGCCGGCTCACCGGGCCGCGGCGAACGCCTCGTAGACCCTCTTGGGGATGCGGCCCCGGGCCGGGACCTCCATCCGGTTGGCCTGCGCCCAGGCCCGGACGGCCGCCGGATCGGGGGCGACCTCCGTCTGCCGGTAGGTTCTGCCGGACCGCGAGCGCTTGCGGCCGGCCTCCACGTACGGCTCCAGGGCATCGCGGAGTTTCCTGGCATTGGCTTCGTTCAGGTCGATCTCGTACATCTTGCCGTCGAGACCGAAGGCGATCGTCTCCGCCGCTTCCGAGCCGTCGATGTCGTCGAAGTGAGTGACCACGACACGCTGCGCCACGAATATCGGTCCCTTCGTGCGGCATCTCCGCACCGACGTGCCAGGACGTCGCGGAGATGCCGGCTGTTCGCCAGTAATTGGGCAAAGTATCGGCTAATGACATTTCATTTGTACAGTGCCCGGCATTGCATTGTGAAGACCGACTAAATCTCTCCGCGTGTCCGTCGCGCAATAGACATCCGGACGTACGGCGCGATCTTTCCCGAAGCTTTTCACGGAACCCTCCGCCGATGCGTGATCGTGACAGGGCTCACGTAGTTTCCTACAACTCTACCCGCGTAGAAATTTCGGCGGCTTTGACCAGGTAGTCTGAGAGAACCTGCTCAGCACCACACACCGGGAGTGCCAGTGGCACGCGTCGTAGTCGACGTCATGCTCAAGCCGGAGATCCTCGACCCCCAGGGCCAGGCGGTGCAGCGCGCACTGCCGCGGCTGGGTTTCGAGGGGATCTCGGACGTCCGTCAGGGAAAGCGTTTCGAACTGGAAGTTGACGGGCCCCTCGACGAGGCCGCCCTCGCCCGCATCCACGATCTTGCGGAATCCTTCCTCGCCAACACCGTGATCGAGGACTTCACCGTCCGGGTCGAGGAAGCGGCGGAAGCGGCGGGAGTCGCGAAGTGACCGCTCGGATCGGCGTCGTCACTTTCCCCGGCAGCCTCGACGACCGGGACTCGCAGCGCGCGATCCGGATCGCGGGCGCCGAGCCGGTGGCGCTCTGGCACAAGGACAAGGACCTCAAGCAGGTCGACGCCGTGGTGCTGTGCGGCGGTTTCTCCTACGGCGACTACCTGCGCGCCGGGGCCATCGCCCGCTTCTCGCCGGTGATGGACACGGTCATCGACCAGGCCAGGGCGGGTCTGCCGGTGCTCGGCATCTGCAACGGCTTCCAGATCCTGACCGAGGCGCACCTGCTGCCCGGCGGCATGCTCGGCAACGACCACCTGCACTTCGTCTGCCGTGACCAGAAGTTGCGGGTGGAGAACGCCGGGACGGCCTGGACCGGCGACTACACCGCCGGCCAGGAGATCCACATCCCGCTGAAGAACATGGACGGCCGCTACGTCGCCGACCGGCGCACGCTGGACGAGCTGGAGGCCGAGGGGCGGGTCGCGTTCCGCTACGTCGGCCACAACCCCAACGGCTCGCTCAACGACATCGCCGGCATCACCAACGCGGCGGGCAACGTCGTCGGCCTCATGCCGCACCCCGAGCACGCCGTCGAGCCGCTGATCGGCACCGGCCGCACCGACGGCCTCCCGTTCTTCACCTCGATCCTCAAGAAGCTGGTCAACGCATGAGCCGGACGCCTCTGGACACGGTCGAGCACGCGGCCGCGACCCCCGACGTCGAGCTGCCCTGGGCCGAACTGGGCCTGAAGAAGGACGAGTACGAGAGGGTCGTGGAGATCCTCGGCCGCCGCCCCACCGGGGCGGAGCTGGCCATGTACTCCGTGATGTGGTCCGAGCACTGCTCGTACAAGAGCAGCAAGGTCCACCTGCGCCAGTTCGGCGAGAAGGCCCCCGAGTCCGACGCGATGCTCGTCGGCATCGGCGAGAACGCCGGTGTCGTCGACGTCGGCCAGGGCTACGCGGTCACCTTCAAGGTCGAGTCGCACAACCACCCCTCCTACGTCGAGCCCTACCAGGGCGCGGCCACGGGCGTCGGCGGCATCGTCCGCGACATCATCGCGATGGGCGCCCGCCCGGTCGCCGTCGTGGACCCCCTGCGCTTCGGCGCCGCCGACCACCCCGACACCAAGCGCGTCCTGCCCGGCGTCGTCGCCGGCATCGGCGGCTACGGCAACTGCCTGGGCCTGCCCAACATCGGCGGCGAGGTCGTCTTCGACTCCTGCTACCAGGGCAACCCGCTGGTCAACGCCGGTGCCATCGGCGTCATGCGACACGAGGACATCCACCTCGCCAAGGCGTCCGGCGCCGGCAACAAGGTCATCCTGTACGGGGCCCGCACCGGCGGCGACGGCATCGGCGGCGCCTCCATCCTGGCCTCCGAGACCTTCGACGACGCCAAGCCCTCCAAGCGCCCCGCCGTCCAGGTCGGCGACCCCTTCCAGGAGAAGCTCCTCATCGAGTGCACCCTGGAGGCGTTCGCCGAGAAGCTGGTCGTCGGCATCCAGGACCTCGGCGCGGCCGGTCTGTCCTGCGCCACCTCCGAGCTGGCCTCCAACGGCTCCGGCGGCATGCGCGTCACCCTGGACGACGTACCGCTGCGCGACTCCACGCTCTCGCCCGAGGAGATCCTCATGAGCGAGTCGCAGGAGCGCATGTGCGCGGTGGTCGAGCCCGGCAAGGTCGACCGCTTCCTGGAGATCTGCGAGAAGTGGGACGTCATCGCCACCGTCATCGGCGAGGTGACCGACGGCGACCGCCTGGAGATCTACTGGCACGGCGGCAAGATCGTCGACGTCGACCCGCGCACGGTCGCGCACGAGGGCCCCGTCTACGAGCGCCCCTACGCCCGTCCCGACTGGCAGGACGCCCTCCAGGCCGACGACGCGAACAAGCTGCCCCGGCCGGGGACCGGCGAGGAGCTGAGGGACCAGGTCCTGAAGCTGGTCTCCTCCCCCAACCAGGCCAGCAAGAAGTGGATCACCCAGCAGTACGACCACTTCGTGCAGGGCAACACCGTCCTCGCCCAGCCCGAGGACTCCGGCATGATCCGGATCGACGAGGAGTCCGGCCTCGGCGTCGCCATCGCCACCGACGGCAACGGCCGCTACGCCAAGCTCGACCCGTACACCGGGGCGCAGCTGGCGCTGGCGGAGGCGTACCGGAACGTGGCGACGACCGGCGCCAAGCCGCTCGCCGTCTCCGACTGCCTGAACTTCGGCTCGCCCGAGGACCCGGCGGTGATGTGGCAGTTCGCGCAGGCCGTGCGCGGCCTGGCCGACGGCTGCCTGCAGCTCGGCACCCCGGTGACCGGTGGCAACGTCTCGCTCTACAACCAGACCGGCGAGGCCGCCATCCACCCCACCCCCGTGGTGGCCGTGCTGGGCGTCATCGACGACGTCGCCCGCCGCACCCCGGTCGCCTTCCAGGAGGAGGGCCAGCTGCTCTACCTCCTCGGCGACACCCGTGAGGAGTTCGGCGGCTCGGCCTGGTCGCAGGTGATCCACGACCACCTCGGCGGCCTGCCCCCGAAGGTCGACCTGGAGCGCGAGCGGCTGCTCGCCGAGATCCTGATCTCCGCCTCCCGCGACGGCATGATCGACTCGGCGCACGACCTGTCCGACGGCGGTCTGGTCCAGGCGGTCGTCGAGTCGGCGCTGCTCGGCCAGAAGGGCGCGCGGCTGGTCGTACCGGACGGGCTGGACGCCTTCACCTTCCTGTTCTCGGAGTCGGCGGGCCGCGCGGTCGTCGCCGTCCCGCGCTCGGAGGAGCTGCGCTTCACCGACATGTGCGGCGCGCGCTCCCTGCCCGCCACCCGCATCGGGGTCGTGGACGGGGACGCGGTGGAGGTCCAGGGCCAGTTCACCCTCTCCCTGACCGAGCTGCGCGAGGCGCACGAGGGCACGATTCCGGCCCTGCTGGCGTAACCCGCACCGGCCCGCCGGGCCGTCGTCCGAGCCCTCCCGGGGCCCGGACGACGGCCCGTTCCGTCCGGGGCGTCCGGGTTTTCCGAAACACCCTGACGGGCACGGAGGCTGTGCCAGTCTGAAGCTGTGCGTGCGACGGAGACACCTGGGTGGGGGCCGATGGGTGAGAGGTTGCGGATCAGGTTCGAGGCGGACGGACCCGGCCGGGAACAGGAACTGCGGTCGCTGCTCGGCTGGCTCAGGGACGACCGGGCCCTGCGCGGCCACGTCGAACTGGAGCAGGTGACCACCGACCGCCCGGGACGGATGGGCCCGGACCCGGAGCTGATCCTCGCGGTGGTCTCCACCGCCGCGGGCGTCCTGCAACTGCCCCTGTCCTACCTGGCCTGGCGGCAGAGCCGCGGCCACCGTACGCCGCCGTCGGTCACCGTCCAGGTCGACGGAGCCGATCCCGCCGAGGTCGAGGACCTGGTGCGCAGGCTGCGCGGCGAGGGTCCGGACGGGTCCGGCGAGGCGCGGACGTGACGGCGGCCGACGGCACCGCCCCCGCCCCCCGCCCCCGCATCGACCCCGCCCGCTCCGCCTGCGTACTGATCGGCGTGGACGACTACGCGCACCTCGACTCCCTGCGCAGCGTCCGCCACAACCTGGTCGAACTGCGGGACGCGCTCACCGATCCCGAGATCTGGGGAATCCCCGCGGAACGGATCACCACCGTCTCCAACCCGGTCGCGCCGGCCGACCTGGTCGGCCCCATCCGCAAGGCCGCGGAGCTCGCCGAGGACACGCTGATCGTGTACTACGCGGGCCACGGCCTGCTCGACCGCCACGAGGAACAGCGGCTCCTGCTCACCCTCCCCGGCTCGCTGGAGGACTGGCCGGACACCTGCGTGCGCGCCAAGGACGTACGCCGGGCCATTCGCGACATCGGTCCCGCGATGCGCCGCGTCCTGATCCTCGACTGCTGCTTCAGCGGCCAGGCGCTCGCCGACATGGCCGGCACCGACCGCGGTGAACAGGGCGGCCGGATGGCGGTGGAGACCCTGCGCGGCGTCGAGGGCTCGTACGTCATGACCTCGGCCCCCAAGGACCGGCCCTCGCACGCCCCCGACCCCGAGCGCTGCACCGTCTTCACCGGGGCGCTCGTGGAGGTGCTGCGACAGGGACTGCCGGACGGGCCCGGGATGCTGGGCCTGCACGCGCTCTTCCAGGCGGTGAGGCAGCGGATCGCGGACATGAAGCCCGAGATGCCGCAGGAGCCGCAGGACGAGGACCGCAACGGCGTCGGCGGGCTGGACTTCGTCCGCAACGTGGCGGTGCTGCCGCCCCTGACCCCGCCGCCCGCCGTCACCGGGCCGCCCCCGAGCCGCCTCCGCACCCGCCTGTGGCTCCTGGCCGCCGCGGCCGCCGGGCTCGCCGTCGGACTCGGCGTGCCCCCGGCCGTCGACTGGTGGCACACCGCGCACCCCGCCCCCGCGACCGGCGAGTGCGGCGGCCACCCGGACGGCGCCGACGCGCCCCGCGCCGTCCTCCTGGACCACTCCGACGCGCTGGACAAGCAGAACGTCGACTACGAGGAGATCAAGGGCCTCTCCGCCCTCTCCCTCGTCTCCCAGGGCGAGAACGGCGCCGAGGCGCTGGCCCTGGCCGACAACGCGCCCGGTCTGCTCTTCCCCCTCAGCCTCGGCACCCCCACCGACCTGGACCCCGTCGCCGACACCGCGCACACCCTGCGCCGCCGGGACGGCTCGCAGTTCCCCAAGGACCAGCCGGACGGCGAGGGCCTCGTCGTCGAACGGGGCGGCAGGACCGTGCTGGTGTCCTCGGAGGGCGATCTGGCCATCCGCCGCTTCGACCTCGCCACCGGCAAGCAGATCGGCGCGGACTTCCCCATCCCCAAGGCGCTGCGGTACTGGCCCGACGGCGCTGCCCAGCGCGGCCGGGGCATCGAGTCCCTCGCCCTCTCCCCGGACGGGAAGCACCTCTACGCCGGCTGGGAGGCGCCCCTGGCCGCCGACGGTGACAAGCGCGGCCGCCCCCAGATCCGTATCCAGCGCTACACGGGGACACCCGGCGGCACCTACGAGCCGGACCGGCAGTACGGCTATCGCGCCGGCGACGGCATGAACCTGGTGGAGCTGGTCGCCCTCAGCGACGACGGCGACCTCCTCGCCCTGGAACGCGAGCACACCTCCGTCATCGGCACCTCCGTCCGCGTCGTCCAGCTGTCCCTGAGCGGCGCCCCCGACGTGACCGGGAAGGACTCCCTCTTCCTGGACTCCGCGGACAGCTTCACCGACGAGACCGAGGTCTTCACCCTGTCCGCCTGCCCGTCCGGCGGCCCCGGCGCGGTGACCGCCCCCGGCTCCAACCCCGACCACCCGCTGGTCGACAACGTCGAGGGCATGGCCGTCGGCAGGGAATGGACCACCGGCGAGTACAAGGGCTGGCGCCCGCTGTACCTGATCTCCGACGACAACGGCAGCGGCAGCCAGATCACCCGCCTGTACTCACTCGCGCTGCGCCCGAAGCCGTAGGCCGCCCCGCACCGGCGCGCATAGGCTCACCCCCATGCCGACGCCCCCCAGGAAACGCCCCCGCTCCTACGACCCCGTCAAGACCCGCGACGCCGTCCTCGCCCAGCTGGGCAACGTACGGGAAGCCGTCCGCACCCTCACCCCCGAGCAGCTCGCCCTGCCGACCCGGCTCGGGGAGTGGACCGTACGGGAACTGGTCGCGCACATCGGCATGGCGCTCACCGCCGTGCACCGCGCCCTGGACCGCCCGGCCCCGCCCCGGCAGGACGTCCAGGTGACCCAGTGGGCGTTCGTCACCGGCGGCGACGCGGCCGCGATCGCCGACTTCACCCGGAAGCTCGCCGCCGACCACCCCGACCTCGACGCCTACCTCGCCGGCGTCGAAGGCAGCCTGCGCGCCCGGCTCGGCGAGCACCCCGGCGACCGGCTCCTCAAGACCAACGCGGGCGCCCTGCCGCTCGACGACTACCTGGTCACCCGCACCGTCGAACTGGCCGTCCACACCGACGACCTCAACGCCGCCGTGCCCGGCCTCGACGTCCCCCACGACCGGCGGGCCCTGGCCGCCGCCACCCGGCTGCTGGCCGACGCGCTCGCCCTGAAGGCGCCCGGCGGCGCCACCGAGGTGCGCGTCCCGCCGTACGCCGTCGTGCAGTGCGTCGAGGGCCCCCGGCACACCCGGGGCACCCCGCCCAACGTCGTCGAGACCGGCCCGCTCACCTGGCTCCGGCTCGCCACCGGACGGCTGACCTGGGCGAAGGCGCTCGCGGACGCCCAGGTCAGCGCCAGCGGGGAGCGGGCCGACCTCGGCGGTCTGCTGCCGCTCCTCAGCTGACGGGAACCGGTTCCTCCGTACGCCCGTCGAATCGGCATGTACAGGCAGAAACGTACGATCATGACGGTGGCCGTCGCCGCGCTCGTCCCGCTCGCGGCGGCCTGCGGCAGCGAACGGACGGACGGCGACGGTGGCAGCGGCTCGGCGGGCGGTGCCGCCCGGTCCGTGACCGGCGTGCACTGGAGCGTCGACAGCCTCACCGCCGACGGCGAGGAACACCCGGTCCCCGACGGCGCCCACCTGACCATCACCGCCGACGGCACGGCGGAGGGCAGCTACGGCTGTAACGGCTTCCACGCCGAGGCGTCCGTCGACGGCGACCGGATCCGGCTCAGCGACGCCCGGTCGACCGAGATCGCCTGCGTGGACCGGTCCGCGGAGCTGGAGAAGTCCCTCGCCCGCGCCCTCACCGCCGGCCCCCTCACCACCGAGGTCGACGGCGACCGGCTGACCCTCACCACCGCCGACGGCGACACCGTCCGGCTCACCGAGGAGGAGGACGCCGCGCTGTACGGCACCACCTGGAAGGTCACCGACCCCGACACGGACGGCCGCGCGCAGCTCACCTTCGACCGGTCCGCCAGGGACGCCCCCACCGTCACCGGCAGCCTCGGCTGCAACCGCCTCTGGGCGCGGGCCACGGTCCGCGACGGGCATATCACCGTGGGAGCGCCCACGACCACCCGAATGATGTGCGAAGACTCACTCATGGACGCCGAGAAGCGCCTGACGCGCTTCCTCGGCCGACGGATCGACTATCGCGTCGATCCGCAGACCCTCACGCTGACCAGCGCAAACGGCACGACCGTCCGGGCCGTCGCCGACCGGTGAACCGGTGCGCCCGCCGCATCCCCCATTCGGATCAGCCGCCGGCCTCCCCTACACTCGGAGACGTGCCACGTGGTGACGGTCGACTCAATCACGATCTGCTTCCCGGCGAGAAGGGCCCCCAGGACGCATGCGGCGTCTTCGGTGTCTGGGCTCCGGGCGAAGAGGTCGCAAAGCTCACGTACTTCGGGCTCTACGCCCTCCAGCATCGGGGTCAGGAATCCGCGGGAATCGCGGTCAGCAACGGCTCCCAGATCCTCGTCTTCAAGGACATGGGCCTGGTCTCCCAGGTCTTCGACGAGACCTCGCTCGGTTCGCTCCAGGGTCACATCGCGGTCGGACACGCCCGCTACTCGACCACCGGCGCCTCCGTGTGGGAGAACGCCCAGCCGACGTTCCGGGCCACCGCCCACGGTTCGATCGCGCTCGGCCACAACGGCAACCTCGTCAACACCGCCCAGCTCGCCGAGATGGTCGCCGACCTGCCCAAGCAGGAGGGCCGCACCCCGCGCGTCGCGGCGACCAACGACACCGACCTGCTCACCGCGCTCCTCGCGGCCCAGGTCGACGAGGACGGCAAGCCCCTGACCATCGAGGAGGCCGCGCACGCGATCCTCCCCCAGGTCCGCGGCGCCTTCTCCCTCGTCTTCATGGACGAGCACACCCTCTACGCCGCCCGTGACCCGCAGGGCATCCGCCCGCTGGTCCTCGGCCGCCTGGAGCGCGGCTGGGTCGTCGCCTCCGAGTCCGCCGCCCTGGACATCTGCGGCGCCTCCTACGTCCGCGAGATCGAGCCGGGCGAGTTCGTCGCCATCGACGAGAAGGGCCTGCGCTCCTCGCGATTCGCGGAAGCGAAGCCCAAGGGCTGTGTCTTCGAGTACGTCTACCTGGCCCGCCCGGACACCGACATCGCCGGCCGGAACGTGTACCTCTCCCGCGTGGAGATGGGCCGCAGGCTGGCGAAGGAAGCCCCGGCCGACGCCGACCTGGTCATAGCGACCCCGGAATCCGGCACCCCGGCCGCGATCGGCTACGCCGAGGCCTCCGGCATCCCCTTCGGCGCCGGACTGGTGAAGAACGCCTACGTCGGCCGCACCTTCATCCAGCCCTCCCAGACCATCCGCCAGCTCGGCATCCGCCTGAAGCTGAACCCCCTGAAGGAAGTCATCAAGGGCAAGCGGCTGGTCGTCGTCGACGACTCCATCGTCCGCGGCAACACCCAGCGGGCCCTGGTCCGCATGTTGCGCGAGGCCGGCGCCGCCGAGGTCCACGTGCGGATCTCCTCCCCGCCGGTGAAGTGGCCCTGCTTCTTCGGCATCGACTTCGCCACCCGTGCCGAGCTGATCGCCAACGGCATGACCATCGAGGAAATCGGCACCTCCATGGGCGCCGACTCCCTGGCGTACATCTCCATCGACGGCATGATCGAGGCGACCACCATCGCCAAGCCGAACCTGTGCCGCGCCTGCTTCGACGGCGAGTACCCGATGGAGCTTCCCGACCCCGAGCTGCTCGGCAAGCAGCTCCTGGAGACCGAGCTGGCCGCCGGGCCCGCCGGTACGGCCGCCACCGACGCCATCCGTCGCCCGTAGCCGTCCGTCCGCACTCCCTGCCGTACGACACAAAGGTCAGAGGTTCTCATCGTCATGTCTGACACAACCGGTGCCAGCTACGCGGCCGCGGGCGTAGACATCGAGGCGGGCGACCGCGCCGTCGAACTCATGAAGGAGTGGGTGAGGAAGACGCGGCGCCCCGAGGTCCTCGGCGGCCTCGGCGGTTTCGCCGGCCTCTTCGACGCCTCCGCCCTCAAGAAGTACGAGCGCCCCCTGCTCGCCTCCGCCACCGACGGCGTCGGCACCAAGGTCGACATCGCCCGGCAGCTGGGCGTCTACGACACCATCGGCCACGACCTGGTCGCCATGGTCATGGACGACATCGTGGTCTGCGGCGCCGAGCCGCTGTTCATGACCGACTACATCTGCGTCGGCAAGGTCCACCCCGAGCGGGTCGCCGCGATCGTCAAGGGCATCGCCGAGGGCTGTGTGCTGGCCGGCTGCGCCCTGGTCGGCGGCGAGACCGCCGAACACCCCGGCCTGCTGGGCGCGGACGACTTCGACGTCGCCGGCGCCGGTACGGGCGTGGTGGAGGCCGACCGGCTGCTCGGCCCGGACCGGATCCGCACGGGTGACGCGGTCATCGCCCTCGCGGCCTCCGGACTTCACTCGAACGGGTACTCCCTCGTCCGGCACGTCCTGCTGAACGAGGCCGGTCTGTCCCTCGACGCGCACCACGAGGACCTCGGCCGCACCCTCGGCGAGGAACTCCTGGAGCCGACCAGGATCTACTCGCTGGACTGCCTGGCCCTCACCCGCACCACCGAGGTGCACGCCTTCAGCCACATCACCGGCGGCGGACTCGCCGCCAACCTGGCCCGGGTGATCCCCGACGGCCTGCACGCCACCGTCGACCGCGCCACCTGGACCCCGGCCCCGATCTTCGGCCTGGTCGGCCGGACCGGCCGGGTCGAGCGCCTGGAGCTGGAGAAGACGCTGAACATGGGCGTCGGCATGATGGCGGTCGTGCCCCAGGAGTCCGTGGACGTGGCCCTGGCGACCCTGGCCGACCGCGGCGTGGCCGCCTGGGTGGCCGGCGAGATCACCGAGCGCGGCGACCACGACGGCGGCGCCGCCCTGGTCGGCGACTACGCCGGCTGACGGCGGCCCCGGGCCCCGGGACCGTACGGACAGCACAGAAGCCGGTCGGTGACACAGGTCACCGACCGGGCAAATGTTTCAGTACAAGGTCAAGCGCCGCGACGCTGCGGTGAGGACTGTCCGTCCTCGTCTCCCTCGTCGTCGTCCTCATAGAGGTCGGCGTACCGGGAGTACAGATCGTCGTCGTCCTGCTCATCGTCCTCGAACCGCTCGCCGTTAGGCGGTTGCGGACTCGACGTCGATGCGCCCAGCTCCTCGGCCAGGCGTGAGAGATCAGTCCCACCGCTGTTGTACTTCAGCTGGCGGGCGACCTTCGTCTGCTTGGCCTTGGCCCGGCCGCGCCCCATGGCTCGACCCCCTCAACGACGGGGCTCGACGGCCCCAGAGTCTTGACACGCGTTCATGGTCCGGAACGGGCTCTCCGCGGAGAGACCGGTCCGTAGGGCTTCCACGGTACCTGAGCCCACGCCCATACGGTACGTCGCCCGCAGGACGTGCCCATGCCCGCCACCGTCGAGGCGCCCCGTCCTCGCTGGTCAACCGCGATTTTAACCACTTCTGCGCGGTCGACCCGCCGGACGGGGTGAGAGTTCTCTCCACCTGCCCCCCGGCGGGTACCGCCGGGCCCCCGTGGGGCCCGCCCGGTCAGCCCCGGCCGCGGGCCCCGGCCATCCGCCGCTCGGCGATCCGGTCGGCCGCGGCGGCCGGCGGAATCCCGTCCTCCTTCGCACGTGCGAATATGGCGAGCGTGGTCTCGTAGATCCCCGCGGCCTTCGCCTCGCACCGGTCGAAGTCGAAGCCGTGCAGCTCGTCGGCGACCTGGATGACCCCGCCGGCGTTCACCACGTAGTCCGGCGCGTAGAGGATGCCGCGGTCCGCGAGGTCCTTCTCCACGCCCGGGTGGGCGAGCTGGTTGTTGGCGGCCCCGCAGACCGCTTTGGCGGTGAGCACCGGCACGGACGCGTCGCTCAGCGCGCCGCCGAGCGCGCAGGGGGCGTAGATGTCCAGGCCCTCGGTCCGGATCAGCGCGTCGGTGTCGGCGGCCACGCGGACCGAGGGGTGCTCGTCGGTGACCCGCGCCACGGCCTCCTGCCGCACGTCCGTGATCACGACCCGGGCGCCCTCGGCCAGCAGGTGGCCGACCAGGTGGCGGCCCACCTTGCCGACCCCCGCGACGCCGACCGTCCGGTCGCGCAGCGTGGGGTCGCCCCACAGGTGCTGGGCCGAGGCCCGCATGCCCTGGTAGACGCCGAAGGCGGTGAGGACGGAGGAGTCGCCGGCGCCGCCGTGCTCGGGGGAGCGCCCGGTCGTCCAGCGGCACTCGCGCGCGACGACGTCCATGTCCGCGACGTACGTGCCGACGTCGCAGGCGGTGACGTAGCGCCCGCCGAGCGAGGCCACGAACCGGCCGTAGGCGAGCAGCAGCTCCTCGCTCTTGATCCGCTCCGGGTCCCCGATGATCACGGCCTTGCCGCCGCCGTGGTCGAGCCCCGCCATGGCGTTCTTGTACGACATGCCGCGGGCGAGGTTCAGCGCGTCGGCGACCGCCTCCGCCTCGGTCGCGTACGGGTGGAAGCGGGTGCCGCCGAGCGCGGGGCCCAGGGCGGTGGAGTGGATGGCGATGACGGCCTTGAGACCGGTGGCGCGGTCCTGGCAGAGCACGACTTGCTCATGACCCCCCTGGTCCGAGCGGAACAGGGTGTGCAGTACATCAGCAGGCGCGCCGGTCACATCGGTCACGGTGGTGACTCCCGAGGAAGTAGCGGCTGGTGGAGGCGGTCCCGTACGGGTGGCGGGACTGTGGCACGAGACTAGGGCCTGGCACGGCCCGTCCGCGGCACAGGGCCGGGGATCACCTCCGCTCGGAGCAGGGCCGCGGGACGACGCGCCGGGGATCGCGCGCGGGTGCCGGGGCCCGGCAGGTTTTCCCGGCGGTGCGCGGGGGAGGGAGCAGGCGTGCCCAAGGTGTCCTCGCTGATCGTCCCGTACGCCGCGTACTTGCGCGTGTACGAGCCGCTGGCGGCCTTCCCCGAGCCGGAGCGCGGCCACTGGACGCGCTACGCCCGCCGGACCGACCTGCCCTCGTACCAGGACGAGCTGCGCCGCTGCCTGGCCGACCTGCTGCCCACCCCGCCGGTGCCGGTGGCGGTGCACGAGAGCGCCGACGCGTTCGTGCTGGAGTCCGACGGCGTGGTCTGCGTCTGCCCCTGGCGCACCCGGCTGCGCGGCTGGCGGGCGCTGGAGGAACTGTCCGAGGACTTCCCGGAGCCGGTCCTGGACGCCCTGCTCCCCCCGGTCCTGCGCCGTCAGGCGGCCCAGGACTACGACCGCTGGCTGGAGGACAACCCGGACGCCCGCCCCTGGATCCGCACGGCGACCTGGCAGGTGCCGATCAACTGGTTCGTCCTCGTCGCCGACGAGGAGCGGGAGTACGACAAGGGCGGCGGCGACCCGCGTGAGGCGGCGCCGGTGCTGCGCTACCGCACGCCGATGGCGCAGGCCCGGCGCCGCCTGGCGCGGGGGCTGCGGGCGCTGCGGGAGGCCATGGACGAGGGGCCGCTGATCGACGGCCTGGTGGACGTGGGGCGCTGGCTGGAGGAGTTCCACCCGCGTTCCGTGGTGGAGCTGGACTACGGGGGGCTGGTGCACACCGTCCCGGCCGACGCGCTGGCGGACGACCACTCGGCGGCGGACGTGGCCGAGGGCATCGACGCCCTGCGGCACGGTGACGGGGCGGCGGCGGGAGCGGCGTACGGGCGGCTCGTGGAGCGGTGGCGGGCGGTCCGTGACCGGCGGTCGGCGAACTGACGTTTGACGTGACGCCCGTTTTGGGGTTTCGTCACTCACTCCGGGTGATCCCCGGTTCTTCCTGATGCCATCTCGGTGTGGGACGTAATTCCTGATCCGGGCGTATGACTCAAGCGTGATGGAACGCACGTACCCCCGCTCTTGCGTCGCTTGCCCCTCCTCGTGCCAAAATAGGACAAGGAGCCCGGGGAGGGCTCCTTCCGTCCTGCCGTGTTGCACTGTGGGCGGATTCTCGGCAATGCGTGCTTCGGGGGGTCTGACGACTCCTGATCGCCAGTGTGACTGATCGTCACACTGGCGTGACTGTCCGCTATGGCATGGTCCATCGGCTTCCGTCGCTGATGAACACCTGGGAGGGCAATTCCATCGGTTTGGCCGACGCGGCTGGACAGATGGTGTAGTTGTAGTGCCGAGGACAAGCCGTTCGTCCTATAACCGACTCGACTCGCGTCCGCCATTTCGGGCAACGCGGGTCAAGGTGCAGAATTTAGAGGAAAGAACCGAGAAGGTTCGGTTCTCCCGAGGAGGCCGCTCATGACCGCTCGCACCCCTGATGCCGAGCCGCTGCTGACCCCCGCCGAGGTCGCCACGATGTTCCGCGTCGACCCGAAGACGGTCACGCGCTGGGCCAAGGCCGGCAAGCTCACGTCGATCCGCACGCTCGGCGGGCACCGTCGTTACCGCGAGGCCGAGGTGCGCGCACTGCTCGCGGGCATCCCGCAGCAGCGCAGCGAGGCCTGAACAACCGCATAACCGGGCGAAAAGGCTGGTCCCCCAACCGGCCGCGGCGCCCGGACCGACAGCTCCACCCGGCGCGGGTACCTGCCCCAACAGGCCCCACGCCGCTCGCGTCATCGATCGCGCTGGACTCCGCCGGGTCCAGCGCGATCTTTTTTGTGCCTGATGGCGGGCGGGGCGGAGGGCTGCGGGGGGTTCTGTGAGCGGCCTTGTCGGAGTCTGGGCGGGGCTGTCGGGCCGCCTGTGAAGGTCTCCTCAGGTCGGTACAATTGCACATATAAAATTGACCGGTTGTAGGAGGGGTGTAAGCGTCACCGTTTCAGAAATGAGTACAGTGACACCCGTCACACGCGGGGCGGCTTGTTGGCGGTGACATGTGTGCGTTAGAGGAAGGGCGGATTCCCATCGGCCCCCGGGCGTACGGGTGTTGGCGCCGGCGGCCGGTTCTCACGCGCCGGGAGCACGAGCGCCCTGCGTGCCCTCCGTGCCCTTCTGACGGTCTGTCGGCGACTGGGCGGCGGAATCCATCGCCAGCCGCAGCAGACGGTGGCAGACCGGGCAGTGGCGGGTCAGATGGCCGTACGACGACGCGGCCGCCAGGTGCGCCCGGAGCAGTGCCCGGGTCTCGTGCCTCACCGATGCCGCCATACGCCACCTCCGGCGGGCCGCACGGGGAAGGGGGCCCTGCTTCCGGAGTACCCAGCGAATGTGACGGCGTCAAGGGCCCGGCCTCCGCCGTGCCGGGATGACGGGCGGCGAAGCGAGGGGAGGCGGGGTGGGGACGGGGTGTGGGGAGGGGAGGCGGGGCGTGGTGGGAAAAAAGAAGACCCGCACCGATCGGTGCGGGTCTCTCACTGCGGTCCTGACGGGATTTGAACCCGCGGCCTCCACCTTGACAGGGTGGCGAGCACTCCAAACTGCTCCACAGGACCAGGTTTTGCTGCGCTTCGCCTGTGCTGCCCGGTGTTGCGCTGCGAGAAGGACTCTACAGGAGGGTGAGCGTCCTGGTCGAACTCACCCTCCGTCAGCGCTCCGTCACGGCGCCGCCGCGTCGATCGCCTTCACGATCCGCTTGTCGGAGACCGGGTACGCCGTGCCCAGCGCGTGCGCGAAGTAGCTGACCCGCAGTTCCTCGATCATCCACCGGATGTCCAGGACCGCCTGCGGAACGGGCCGTCCCCGCGGCAGCTGCTCCAGCAGCCACGCGTACTCGTCCCGCATCTCGTGGACCTTCTCCATCCGGGCCGTGTCCCGCTGCGCGCCCGTCGGCATCTGCTGGAGGCGCCGGTCCACCGCGATCAGGTACCGCATCAGGTCCGGCAGCCGCCGGATGCCCGCCTCCGTCACGAAACCGGGCTTCACCAGGGCGTCCAGCTGCCCCCGCACGTCCTGGAGGTTGGCCAGCAGCGCGGGGCTGCGTACGGCCTTCAGGCGGCGTTCGGCGGCCTGCCAGGCGGCGAGGACCTGCTGCACCTGCCCGACCGTGCGGACGGTCGTGTCGACGATCCCGGCGCGGACCTTGTCGTACAGCTTCCGGTAGGACTCCTCGTCCCAGGCCGGTCCGCCGGAGTCGGCCATCAGCTTGTCGGCGGCGGCCATCGCGCAGTCGTCGAACAGGGCCTGGATCGAACCGTGCGGGTTCGCCGACAGCCCCAGCTTCTGCTGGTTGGTGAGCTTTTCGGATGCGAACTTCGCGGGGTTGACCGGGATGTTGCGCAGGATCAGCCGCCGGGTGCCCTTCCACATCGCCTGCGCCTGCTCGGCCTCGGTGTCGAAGAGCCGGACGGAGACGGTGTCCCCGTCGTCGACCAGCGCGGGGTACGCCTTGACCGGCTGCCCGGCGCGGCGGGTCTCGAAGACGCGGGTGAGCGTGCCGATCGTCCAGTCGGTCAGGCCGGCGCGCTCCAGGGACTCGCCGCCCTGCCGCTCGGCCGTGGCGGCGGCGGCCTGCGAGAGGGCCTTGCGCGCCTTGGGCTTGAGCTGGACCCGCAGGGACTCCAGGTCCTTGGCCTCGGCCAGCTTGCGGCGCCGTTCGTCGACGATCCGGAAGGTGATCTTCAGGTGGTCGGGGACCTTGTCCCAGTCGAAGTCCTCCGGCTCGAAGGGCACTCCGACCATCCGCTTCAGCTCGCGCGCCATGGTCGTGGTCAGCGGCTCCTGCAGCGGCACCGCCCGCTCCAGGAACTTCTGGGCGTAGTCCGGGGCCGGCACGTAGTTGCGGCGGATCGGCTTGGGCAGGGACCGGATCAGCTCGGTGACGACCTGCCCCCGCAGGCCCGGGATCTGCCAGTCGAAGCCCTCGTCGGTGACCTGGTTGAGGACCTGGAGCGGGATGTGCACGGTCACGCCGTCCGCGTCCGCCCCCGGTTCGAACTGGTACGTCACCCGGAACTTCAGCGGCCCCTGCCGCCAGGAGTCCGGATAGTCGTCCTTGGTGACCGCGCCGGCCTTCTCGTTGATGAGCATCTCGCGCTCGAAGTCGAGGAAGTCGGGCTGCTCGCGGTGCTTGCGCTTCCACCAGGAGTCGAAGTGCGCGCCGGAGACGACGTGTTCGGGCACCCGCTGGTCGTAGAAGTCGAAGAGGGTCTCGTCGTCGACGAGGATGTCCCGGCGCCGGGCGCGGTGCTCCAGCTCCTCGACCTCGGTCAGCAGCTTGCGGTTGTCGGCGAAGAACTTGTGGTGCGTGCGCCAGTCGCCCTCGACCAGCGCGTTGCGGATGAACAGCTCGCGGCTGACCTCGGGGTCGATCCGGCCGTAGTTCACCTTCCGCTGGGCGACGATCGGCACGCCGTACAGCGTGACCTTCTCGTACGCCATCACGGCCGCCTGGTCCTTCTCCCAGTGCGGCTCGCTGTACGTCCGCTTCAGCAGGTGCCCGGCGAGCGGCTCGACCCACTCGGGCTCGATCCTGGCGTTGACGCGGGCCCAGAGGCGGCTGGTCTCCACCAGTTCGGCCGACATCACGAAGCGGGGCGGCTTCTTGAACAGCGCCGAGCCGGGGAAGATCGCGAACTTGGCGCCGCGGGCGCCCAGGTACTCGTTCTTCGCGCCGTCCTTGACGTCCTTCATGCCGACGTG
This sequence comes from Streptomyces sp. SYSU D01066-1, assembly GCF_054956795.1. Lineage (NCBI taxonomy): Bacteria > Bacillati > Actinomycetota > Actinomycetes > Kitasatosporales > Streptomycetaceae > Streptomyces > Streptomyces sp. SYSU D01066-1. The sequence goes on from NZ_JBUDHV010000043.1 coordinate 29,528, forward strand.
GGAGAGCAGGCCCGCGAGGAGGGACTGGTGCACGAGGTCGCCGGGGGCGTCGTCCTCGTTGAGGTGGATGCCCATCTGCTTGGCGACCGTACGCAACTGCGTGTAGATGTCCTGCCACTCGCGGATGCGCAGGAAGTTGAGGTACTCCTGCTTGCACATCCGGCGGAAGGACGACGAGCCGCGCTCCTTCTGCTGCTCGCGCAGATAGCGCCAGAGGTTGAGGAACGCCAGGAAGTCGCTGGTCTCGTCCTTGAAGCGGGCGTGCTGCTGGTCGGCCTGGGCCTGCTTGTCGGCGGGGCGTTCGCGCGGGTCCTGGATGGAGAGCGCGGCGGCTATGACCATGACCTCGCGGGCGCAGCCGTTCTTGTCCGCCTCCAGCACCATGCGGGCCAGCCGCGGGTCGACGGGGAGCTGCGCCAGCTTGCGCCCGGTCTCCGTGAGCCGCTTGCGCGGGTCCTTCTGCGCCGGGTCGAGCGCGCCCAGCTCCTGCAGGAGCTGCACGCCGTCGCGGATGTTGCGGTGGTCCGGCGGGTCGATGAAGGGAAACTTCTCGATGTCGCCGAGGCCCGCCGCGGTCATCTGGAGGATGACGGAGGCGAGGTTGGTACGGAGGATCTCGGCGTCGGTGAACTCCGGCCGGGCGAGGAAGTCGTCCTCGGAGTACAGCCGGATGCAGATGCCGTCGGAGGTACGGCCGCAGCGGCCCTTGCGCTGGTTGGCGCTGGCCTGCGAGATCGCCTCGATCGGCAGCCGCTGGACCTTGGTGCGGTGGCTGTAGCGGGAGATGCGGGCGAAGCCGGGGTCGATGACGTACTTGATGCCGGGGACGGTCAGCGACGTCTCGGCGACGTTGGTGGCCAGCACGATCCGGCGGCCGGTGTGCTGCTGGAAGACGCGGTGCTGCTCGGCGTGGGAGAGGCGGGCGTAGAGGGGGAGTACTTCCGTGAACCGGTACTTCTTCTTCTCCAGCGCGTCCGCGGTGTCCCGGATCTCCCGCTCCCCGGAGAGGAAGACGAGGATGTCGCCCTTGCCCTCCGCCATCAGCTCCTCGACGGCGTCGGTGATCGCCGTGATCTGGTCCCGGTCGGCGTCCTCGGAGTCCTCCTCCAGGAGCGGCCGGTAGCGCACCTCCACCGGGTACGTCCGCCCGCTGACCTCGATGATCGGGGCGTCGCCGAAGTGCCGGGAGAAGCGCTCGGGGTCGATGGTCGCCGAGGTGATGACGACCTTCAGGTCGGGGCGCCGGGGCAGCAGCTGGGCCAGGTACCCCAGCAGGAAGTCGATGTTCAGGGACCGTTCGTGGGCCTCGTCGATGATGATCGTGTCGTAGGCGCGCAGCTCGCGGTCGGTCTGGATCTCGGCGAGCAGGATGCCGTCCGTCATCAGCTTGACGAAGGTGGCGTCCGGGTTCACCTGGTCGGTGAAGCGGACCTTCCAGCCGACGGCCTCGCCGAGCGGCGTGTCCAGCTCGTCGGCGACCCGCTCGGCGACCGTGCGGGCGGCGATCCGGCGGGGCTGGGTGTGCCCGATCATGCCCTTGACCCCGCGCCCCAGGTCGAGGCAGATCTTCGGGATCTGGGTCGTCTTCCCGGACCCGGTCTCACCGGCGACGATGACGACCTGGTGGTCCCGGATGGCGTCCGCGATCTCGTCCCGCTTCTGGCTGACGGGCAGCTGTTCGGGATAGGTGACGGCGGGCACGCGGGAACGGCGCGCGGCGATGCGCTCCTCGGCCCGGTCGACCTCCGCCTCGATCTCGGCGAGGACGGCGGCGCGGGCCTCCGGCTTGCGGATCTTCCGTGCGCCTTCGAGCCTGCGGCCGAGCCGGTGCGCGTCGCGCAGCGACAGTTCGGTCAGACGGGGGGCGAGGGCGCCGAGGGCGGGGGCGGGGTGCGTAGACATACGGAATCCAGGATCTCATCCCGGCGAAAAGAGTGGCGAACGCTTTTCCTCTCACCGTCCCGGTGCCGTCCGGACGGCCCGTTCCGCCGCCCGGCCGGTGACTGCCCGGCCGGCTCCGGCTCCCCGGCGGAGGAGGCGTTCCGGCGTAGTGATCATGGGATGGGTGCGGAAGATCGATGTTTTTATCGATGCTCCTGACGACTTGAGGTCTCCTCGCCGTGGAGCCGTGGAGCCGTGGAGCCGTGGAGCCGTGGAGCCGTGGAGCCTTGGGGCATAGGGCTCCCGCCCGGTACGGGATCGCAGGCAGGCCCGGCACGGGCGTGTGCGGGGCGCCGGGGCCGGCCCTGAGGGCGCACACGGAAGAGCCCCTCTCCCGTAGTGCGAGGAGAGGGGCTCATGCCCTGGTCAGGGGCTGCGGTGGCTGGGGCCGGGGTCGAACCGGCGACCTTCCGCTTTTCAGGCGGACGCTCGTACCAACTGAGCTACCCAGCCGCGAGGTTTCACGTGAAACGTGTACCTCGGCGGTCCTGACGGGATTTGAACCCGCGGCCTCCACCTTGACAGGGTGGCGAGCACTCCAAACTGCTCCACAGGACCAAGCGTGTGTACGACAGTGTCGCACACGATCTTGCGTGCCCCCAACGGGATTCGAACCCGTGCTACCGCCTTGAAAGGGCGGCGTCCTAGGCCGCTAGACGATGAGGGCTATCGGCCCGCCTGGGCGCTTCTCAGCGCGTCGGGGACGTGAGAAGCATATGGGATGGCGGGAGGTATCGCCAAAACGGTTTACGGGGAGGGGGTCGCGCCCGTGGGCGAGCCCGTGGATGAACCCGTTGGTGAGCCCGTGGATGAGCCCGTGGGGGAGGGGGAGGCGCCCGGCTGGTTCTCCTTCGGCAGGTGGCGGCTGACCTCGGCCGTGGTGAGACCCAGCCCGCCGAGCTTGATCTCGTCCCACGCCTGGAGGCGGTGGCTGTCCCGGTCGAAGTAGAGGACCGACGCCTGGATCGGGTCGGGGTGCTCGCCCTCGACCGCGCGCAGGCCGCTGCCGCCGGTCGAGCCCTCGATGCGCAGCCGGGTGCCGTACTCCATGACCTCCATGTCCTCGTGGTGCACGTGTCCCGCCAGGACCAGCGGCACTTCGCCGTCCACCTCGCGGGCGGCGGAGGGCTCGTGGGCGATGGCGATGTCCACCGGGGTGCCCGCCGCGCGCTGGTCGCGCAGGGCCGAGGCCAGCCGGGCGCCGGCCAGCTCCTGGGACGCCTGCGCGCCGGGCCGCGTCGAGCGGTCCGGGGTGAACTGGGGGTCGCCGATGCCCGCGAAGCGCAGCCCGGCCACGGTGCGGGCCCGGCCGTCGTCCAGGACGTGGACGTTCTCCAGGCCCTCCAGATAGCGCTGGGTCTCCATCGAGTCGTGGTTGCCGCGGACCCAGACGTAGGGGGCGCCGAGGTCCTCGATCGGGTCGAGAAAGCCGTTCTCCGCGGCCGTGCCGTGGTCCATCGTGTCGCCGGAGTCGACGATCACGTTCACCTGGTACTGCTCCACCAGCGAGGCGATGATCTTCCAGCTCGCCGGGTTGAGGTGGATGTCCGACACGTGCAGCACGCGGAGCGTGGTCGGGTCCGGCCGGTAGGCGGGGAGGGTGGAGGTGACGTCGTAGAGCTTGGTCACGTTCGTCACCAGGCGGGCCAGTTCCTTCTGGTAGACGTCGAACTCGGTGACGATCGAGCGGGCGTCGCCGACGAGGGACGGCGCGGAGGAGAGCAGGCCGGAGAACTTCGGTTCCAGGACCGAGTCGGGCTTCCAGGTCGCGTACGCCGTGCCGCCGGAGGCCAGCAGCAGGGCGAGGGCGAGGCCGCCGGCGGTCAGGGCGCGGCGGGGGCGGCGGTAGACGGCCAGGCCGAGGGCGGTGGCGCCGGAGACGACGGCCACGCCGGAGCGCACGGCCAGGTCGAGGGTGCCGCGCGCGACGTCGTCGGCCACCTCGTCCTGGAGGCCGGAGAGGCGTTCGGGGTGGTCGACCAGGGCCTGGGCGCGCTCCGGGTCGAGCTGGTCGACGTTGACGTCCAGGCGGACGGGGGCGACGTGGCTGTCGAGTTCCAGGGCGCCCAGCGGCGAGATGTTGATCTTCGTGCCGCCGGTGAGGGAGGGGCGCAGGGTCATCGTCGTGTTCATGGGGCCGACGGGGGTGCGGACGTCGCCGACGACCAGCAGGCCGAGCCAGGCGCCGAACAGCACGACCGCGACCAGGCCCAGGGCGCGGGTCCAGGGGCGCGGGCGCGGCGTCAGCCCGGCGGTGGTGGTTCTCGGGCGGGCGCGGGCGCGGTGGACGGCGTGCAGGACAGCGGTGGGGACGCGGGCCATTGGTCGCGTATGCCCACGTCCCCCGGGGGATATGCGGGCGCCGTACGGCTCCCGCGCGGCTGTGTCGTACGCGACAGCCGTACCGGACAATGGGGCTGTGCTGGAGATGACGCGCGAGGAGTTCGAGGAACTGGTCGCCGAGGCGCTGGACCGGATCCCGCCGGAGCTGACGCGGCTGATGGACAACGTCGCGGTGTTCGTGGAGGACGAGCCGCCGGCGGACGATCCCGAGCTGCTCGGGCTCTACGAGGGGACGCCGCTGACCGAGCGGGGGGAGTGGTACGCGGGGGTGCTGCCGGACCGGATCACGGTCTACCGGGGGCCGACGCTGCGGATGTGCGAGACGCGGGAGGACGTGGTCGCGGAGACCGAGGTGACCGTGGTGCACGAGATCGCGCACCACTTCGGCATCGACGACGCGCGGCTGCACGCTCTCGGGTACGGGTGACGGTCCCCGGCGGGTCCGGTGGGGGCGGGTGATGGTCTCGGGTGGGTGCGGTGATGGTCTCCGGTGGGCGCGGCCGCGGGTGACGATCCCGGACGGGTACAGGTGTGCGGGCTTACGGGCCTGCGGGGGTGTGGACGGGCGGATGTTCGGGTGTGTCGTCCGGTCCGGGCGCGCGGGGCGCGTGTCTTATCGCTCGCGGCGGGAGTTGGGCACGGAGACCCCCTGACACTCCGGAGGTGGCTGCCCGTGCGCCCCTTGTACGTACCCGTCCGTCTGGCGGCCACGGTCGTGGCCGTCGTCGCCGCCGCGGGCTGCATGAGCGTGGGCGGGGACGAGCCGGACGGGAGCGGCAGACCCTCGCCCTCCGTGGGGGAACGGGGCGCCGAGGCACCCGACGGCGGCCCGGCCGCGCCGGGCGGCGGTGCCGGCGCCGGCGCGGCGGGCGACGACCGCCCCGGGCACGGCAAGGGAAAGGGGAAGGGCAAGGGCAAGGGCGGGAAGAAGGGCGGCAAGAAGGGCGAGAAGGGGAAGGGCGAGGACGAGGACGAGGGAGCCCCGGCCGAGCCGGGGGAGTCGGCCGACGGGTCCGCCCCGGCGCGGGACGAGCCGGACCGGCCGACGCCGCCCCGGCCCGCCGACCCGGAGCCCACCCGCACCGCCGAGCCCGAACCGACGCCCCCCGGGGAGCCGCCCGCCACCCCGACGCCGGAACCGACGGTGGCCGAGCCGTCGTCGTCGGCGCACGAGCCGCCGGGGCCGCAGCTGGAGCAGCGGGAACCGGCGCCCCAGGCCGGTGCGCCGGCCTGACCGGGCGGGAGAGCCGGTGCGAACGTGCTGGTCAGAGGGGGGCGCGAGGCTCGGTTTGCCTTCAGGGGGGTGAGGTGCGTATGGTAGTAGATCGTTTGATCCCATTTGCCCGGCGCCAACGCAGAGCGCGCCGTGTGGCGCGTACTCTCTCCCTTGCCGTGGTGGACCGCATTGAGGCGGTCGTATTGCGAATCGCGAATCACGGAGTTGACGGGCGCGTGCCGACGAGACTCCGGAAGGTTTCGCATTCGCATGTCCATCATCAGTACTGATCACGTCGTCGTGCCCGAGAACATCGGGAGCACCGAGGACACCCCCGCCGTCGAGGCCGTCGAGGTCACGGAGACCGTCGAGGCTGTCGAGGTCACGGAGGCCCCCGAGGCCGTCGAGTCCTCCCAGCCCGCCGGGCCCACCTTCGCGGACCTCGGTCTGCCCGAGGGCGTCGTGCGCAAGCTCGCGCAGAACGGCGTGACCACCCCCTTCCCGATCCAGGCCGCGACCATCCCGGACGCCCTGGCCGGCAAGGACATCCTCGGCCGTGGCCGCACCGGCTCCGGCAAGACCCTCTCCTTCGGCCTGCCGACCCTGGCCACGCTGGCCGGCGGACGCACCGAGAAGCACAAGCCGCGGGCCGTCATCCTGACGCCCACCCGTGAGCTGGCCATGCAGGTCGCCGACGCGCTCCAGCCGTACGGCGACGTCCTCGGCCTGAAGATGAAGGTCGTCTGCGGCGGCACCTCCATGGGCAACCAGATCTACGCCCTGGAGCGCGGCGTCGACGTCCTCGTCGCCACCCCGGGCCGGCTGCGGGACATCATCAACCGCGGCGCCTGCTCGCTGGAGAACGTCCGGATCACCGTCCTGGACGAGGCCGACCAGATGTCCGACCTGGGCTTCCTGCCCGAGGTCACCGAACTGCTCGACCAGGTCCCGGCCGGCGGTCAGCGGATGCTCTTCTCCGCCACCATGGAGAACGAGATCAAGACCCTCGTCGACCGGTACCTGAACGACCCGGCCACCCACGAGGTCGACGCGGCGCAGGGCGCGGTGACGACCATGTCGCACCACATCCTGGTCGTGAAGCCCAAGGACAAGGCGCCGGTCACCGCGGCCATCGCCTCCCGCAAGGGCCGCACCATCATCTTCGTCCGCACCCAGCTCGGCGCCGACCGCGTCGCCGAGCAGCTGCGGGACGCCGGGGTGAAGGCCGACGCGCTGCACGGCGGCATGACCCAGGGCGCCCGCACCCGGACGCTGGCCGACTTCAAGGACGGCTACGTCAACGTCCTCGTCGCCACCGACGTCGCCGCGCGCGGCATCCACGTCGACGGCATCGACCTGGTCCTCAACGTGGACCCGGCCGGCGACCACAAGGACTACCTGCACCGGGCCGGCCGTACCGCCCGAGCGGGCCGCACCGGCACGGTCGTCTCCCTCTCCCTTCCCCACCAGCGCCGCCAGATCTTCCGGCTGATGGAGGACGCGGGCGTCGACGCCGAGCGGCACATCATCCAGGGCGGCACGGCGTTCGACCCCGAGGTCGCCGAGATCACCGGCGCCCGTTCGATGACCGAGGTACAGGCCGAGTCGGCCGGTAACGCCGCTCAGCAGGCCGAGCGCGAGGTCGCCCAGCTCACCAAGGAGCTGGAGCGGGCGCAGCGGCGCGCGAACGAGCTGCGCGAGGAGGCGGACCGCCTCGTCGCCCGGGTCGCGCGCGAGCGCGGCGAGGACCCCGCGGCGGCGGTCGCCGAGGCGGCGGCCATGGCCGGGACCGGTGAGCCCGCCGGGACCACCGGGACCGCCGGGATCACGCTGCCGGAGCAGCCGGCGGCGCGGGACGCCGAACGGGCCGACAGTGCCGAGTCCGGCCCGGCGCCCTACGAGCGGCGTGAGCGGCGCGACGACCGCGGTGGTTTCCGGGGCCGTGACGACCGTGGCGGTTTCCGCCGGGACGACCGTGGTGACCGTCGGGACGACCGTGGCGGGCGTTCGTTCGAGCGCCGTGACGACCGTGGCGGTTTCCGCCGTGACGACCGCACCGACCGCCGGGACGGCGACCGCGGCGGTTTCCGCCGGGACGACCGTGGTGGGCGTTCGTTCGAGCGGCGTGACGACCGCGGTGGTTTCCGCCGTGACGACCGCGCCGACCGCACCGACCGCCGGGACGGCGACCGCGGCGGACGCTCCTTCGACCGCCGGGACGGCGACCGTGGCGGTTTCCGCCGCGACGACCGCACCGACCGTCGGGACGACCGTGGTGGGCGTTCGTTCGAGCGGCGTGACGACCGCGGTGGTTTCCGCCGTGACGACCGCGCCGACCGCACCGACCGCCGGGACGGCGAC
>NZ_JBUDHV010000043.1:37488-56280 GCF_054956795.1 Streptomyces sp. SYSU D01066-1
CGCGGCGGACGCTCCTTCGACCGCCGGGACGGCGACCGTGGCGGTTTCCGCCGCGACGACCGCGGCGGCCACCGCGGCAGCGACCGTCCGTTCAACCGTGACCGCCAGGGCGACCGCCCCGGCTACCGCCCGGGCGGCAGCGACCGTCCCTTCGGCCGCCGCGACGACCACCGGGGCTCGTCCTTCGGCCGCCGTGACGACAAGCCGCGCTGGAAGCACAACGGCTGACACGCACCCGCGCTGAGCGCCGTGGCCCCCACCGACACCGGTGGGGGCCACGGCGTTTCCGTACGCCCCTGTGGCGCATGTCACCCGCACGGGCTGGGAATCGCTGGGGGCATGACAGATGACGCCAGGCCGAGCGGGCTCTCGGACGAGGAACGGCTGGCCCAGCTCGGCTACACCCAGGTCCTGGCCCGCCGCATGTCGGCGTTCTCCAACTACGCGGTCTCCTTCACGATCATCTCGGTCCTGTCCGGCTGCCTGACCCTCTACCTCTTCGGCATGAACACCGGCGGCCCCGCCGTCATCACCTGGGGCTGGGTCGCCGTCGGCCTGATGACCCTCCTGGTGGGCCTGGCGATGGCCGAGATCTGCTCGGCGTACCCGACCTCGGCCGGCCTGTACTTCTGGGCCCACCGCCTCGCGCCGCCGCGTACGGCCGCCGCCTGGGCGTGGTTCACGGGCTGGTTCAACGTGCTCGGCCAGGTCGCGGTGACGGCCGGCATCGACTTCGGCGCGGCCTCCTTCCTGGGCGCCTACCTGAACCTCCAGTTCGGCTTCGAGGTCACCCCGGGCCGCACGATCCTCCTCTTCGCCGCCATCCTGGTCCTGCACGGCCTGCTGAACACCTTCGGCGTCCGCGTCGTCGGCCTGCTCAACAGCGTCAGCGTGTGGTGGCACGTCCTCGGCGTCACGGCGATCGTCGGCGCGCTCACCTTCGCCCCCGACCACCACCAGCCGGCCTCCTTCGTCTTCGGCGAGTTCGTCAACAACACGGGCTGGGGCAGCGGCCCGTACGTCGTCCTCCTGGGCCTCCTGATGGCCCAGTACACCTTCACCGGCTACGACGCCTCCGCCCACATGACGGAGGAGACCCAGAACGCCGCGACGGCCGGCCCGAAGGGCATCGTCCGCTCCATCTGGACCTCCTGGATCGCCGGCTTCGTCCTCCTGCTGGGCTTCACCTTCGCCATCCAGTCCTACGAGGGTGCCCTGACCTCCCCCACCGGCGCCCCGCCCGCCCAGATCCTGCTGGACGCGCTGGGCGCGACAGCCGGCAAGCTCCTGCTCCTCGTGGTGATCGGCGCGCAGCTCTTCTGCGGCATGGCGTCCGTGACCGCCAACAGCCGCATGATCTACGCCTTCTCCCGCGACGGCGCGCTGCCCTTCTCCCGCGTCTGGCACACCGTCAGCCCCCGCACCCGTACCCCGGTGGCGGCGGTGTGGCTCGCCGCCCTGGCCGCGCTGGCGCTGGGCCTGCCGTACCTGATCAACGTCACCGCCTACGCCGCGGTGACCTCCATCGCCGTCATCGGCCTCTACATCGCCTACGTCGTCCCGACCCTGCTGCGCGTCCGCAAGGGCGCCGCCTTCGAACGCGGCCCGTGGCACCTGGGCCGCTGGTCACAGGCGGTCGGCGTGGCGGCGGTGGCCTGGGTCGTGGTCATCACGGTCCTCTTCATGCTGCCCCAGGTCTCCCCGGTCACCCGGGAGACCTTCAACTACGCCCCGGTCGCCGTCCTGGTCGTCCTGGGCTCCTCGGCGGCCTGGTGGTTCGCCTCGGCCCGGCACTGGTTCCTCGACCCGGACCACGAACGCACCCGCTCCCGCCGGGCCGCCCGCGCGCACGCCCCCGAGCCGGCCGATCCCTGACAACTCCCCCCTCGGCACGCCCCCGACGCGGCCGTGTCCCCATACCCGATCGGCTCGGCGGCCACGTGGGGCTATGCTCGGGGAGGCGACATCGCCTGGGCCCTTAGCTCAATTGGCAGAGCAGTGGACTTTTAATCCATTGGTTGTGGGTTCGAGTCCCACAGGGCCTACTGGTCCGCCCCCAGCTCAGAGGTAGTTCGAGCTGGGGGCGCTTCCTGTCCGGCCCCTCTGAGGACCGTCGGCCCGGCCGTCGCCCGGACGAGAGGTGGACGATCAAGGCGCGAAACGGCCCCCGGAGCACGGGCTCCGAGGGCCGTCCGTCCCGCCGGCGTCACCATCTGCGGAGCAGCGCCAGCGGGGGTCAGTCGGTGTCCTGGCGGTGTCGGGGGCACTGGCACGGCGGCCACGCGGACTTGATCTCGTAGGCGTCCAGCTTGGTACTGGACATGATCTCGACCTCTGGCCGTTCCTCGATGACGCGGCCGTCCCGGACGACGGTCACGCGCATCGTCATCAGCCGCATCGGCTCCTCGGTCACCGGGTGCCCCCATGGGCGCTGCGCTGGTGCCGGGCGAGGAGGACGCGTTCGTCGGTCGCGCGGGAGTGGTCGCGCCGTTCCGTGGCCCGCTTGACGGCCACCCGGTGGCGTTCGCAGGTGGCGCACTGGAGGGCCGCCGGGGTGGGTGCGGGTGTTCTACGCTCTTGCACGTCGACTCCATCCAGTCGTCCACGCCCCCGGCCGGCAGCACGGCGCGGGGGTTCTTCGACGTCCACATCCTACCGCGGCTTACTGCACCTTACCGAGGGTACCCGAACATTGCTGCGGTCGCGCAGCATGGTGCGGGTACCTACGGTCACCGGCATGAGTGAGGATCTTGACCGGACGCGTGCCGTGTGGCGGCAGGTCGCGCAGGTGGTGATCGAGCGGATCAAGGACGGTACGTACCCGCCCGGCTCTCGGGTCCCGTCCACGCTGGAGCTGGCCACCGAGCTGGGCGTGGCGTCATCGACCAGCCAGAAGGCGCTGGCCTACCTGCGCCGCGAGGGCTGGGTGCGGGGCGAGACAGGGATCGGGACCTTCGTGGCGGATGACCCGCCGAGCGACTGACCCGATGCGGGCCCGTGCGGCTGGGGAGGCCGCTGCCCTCCCGGCATGGACGATGCCGCCGCGCCGCAGCCGTACATCGACTCCGACTCCGACCACGACGACCGGCCGGTGCGCGGGATCTGCCCGTCCCTGCGTGTCCCGCGCGACGAGTTCGTGATCTACGACCGGCCGACCCGGAGGCGCCGTTCGATCCGGCCGACGGGCGGCGCTACACGCTGGACGGCCGTATCCCGGTGCGCGTGCACCCGGATGAGATCGGACTTCCGCCAGACAGGCAGGCCCCGCCTCCCCCCCCAACCACTGGAGACGGGACCTGCTGGCCGGTCAGCTGCGCCACGGCGTAGTCGATGGTGGAAGCCGTCCCGCGCTCGGTGATCCCGATGGACGCGTACAAACCGTCGAGGACCTGGCGGCACCGCTCGGCCTCCGGCTCGTCGGCCCAGTGCCGGCTGCCGGCCGGGCCGAACGCGGCGCGGTACGCCTGGTGGGTGTGGTCGCCGATCCGCCAGGCGCAGCCGGCCTCGTGCTCTCCGCGTCTTCCGCTTCGATGACGAGGTGCTGGTGACTCCGCATCCGGCCGACCCGCTGGGGCACGATCCGCCGCTGCTGCGTCCGCGGCCCCGCTCTCTCGGAGGAGAGCCGGGCCGCGGTCATGAATCGCTGTCGGACAAGTACGGGCACCCGGATCAGAAGGCGAACGGCACCGCGTCCGCCTTGTCCGCGTGCCAGTTGGTGGCGATGGGCCGGTCGACCGTGACGGTGCCCGGGAGGGCGAGGGTCACGGCGTTCAGCTCGTCGCCCAGGAGGGACAGGTGGATCCGGTCGAACTCGATGCCGCCGTCGGTGTTGGTGGTCTTGGGGCTGATGCCGGCATAGGCGGCCTTGGAGCCGGACAGGACGATGTCCTCGCTGACGCTCTGCTCGGCGGGCGACACCGCGGTGGCGGCGGAGGAGCCGTAGGAGGCGGAGGGGTAGACGCCCTCCAGGGTGCAGGTCACGCCGGACTTGGCCTTGGCGGTGACGAGGTCGTAGCCGCCCGCCTGGGTCTCGGCGGTGATCTTGAAGGTCAGGTCGCCGGTCGTGCAGACCCGCGGGGCGGCGCCGGTGCCGGCGACGGCGGTGGTGGCCGCGGCGCCGGTGAGGGCCACGGCGGCCGCGGCGGCGGCGAGGACGAGACGGGCGGAACGGGTGGCGAGACGCGAGCGCATCGGATTCTCCAGACTGCTGAAGTCGGTCGTTCGGCCGGCGGGTTGCTGACCTGACCGCAGCTTGTGCCGTGATCCGTCCCGGCCGCCACGGATGCCCGCCACTGAGGGACGCTGGGACACGGGAACAGTCTCTGACCTGCTAGGACGCCGTTCCTCTGGAACGGGCTGCCGGGACGGGCGGACAGGGACGGGCGGACGAGGGGCGGTGTGCCCCTCGTCCGCCGCCGGACGCCACCCGACGCCGCCGGACGCCACCCGACGCCGTCAGCCGCCGCTCGACGCCCCCCGACGCCCCCGGCAGGGATGGGCGAGGATGGTGCCGGAGCGGTTGCCGCCGAGCCGAACCGCACCGAGCCGAACCGCACCGAGTCAGCCGTCGCCGAGCGCACCGAAGGACCGCGCCGATGCCCCGTCCGTACGTCCTCCTCTCCGCCGCCGTCTCCCTCGACGGCTACCTGGACGACACGGGCCCCGACCGCCTGCTGCTCTCCTCCCCGGCCGACTTCGACCGCGTCGACGGGGAACGGGCCCGCGCCGACGCGGTCCTCGTCGGCGCCGGCACGATCCGCGCCGACAACCCCCGGCTGCTGGTCAACTCGCCCGAGCGCCGCGCCGCCCGCCGCGCCGCCGGGAAGCCGGAGTTCCCGCTGAAGGTCACCGTCAGCGGCACCGGCGAGCTGGACCCGGCCGCCTCCTTCTGGCACACCGGCGGGGAGAAGCTGCTCCTCACCACGGACCGGGGCGCCGAGCGGGCCCGCGCCCTCGGCATCGCGGCCGGCGTCGTCCCGCTCGGTCCCGAGGTGCACTGGCCCGCCGTACTGGCGCACCTGCACGACCACCACGGCGTGCGGCACCTCATGGTCGAGGGCGGCGGCACCGTCCACACCCAGCTGCTGCGCGCCGGTCTCGCCGACGAACTCCAGCTCGTCCTCGCCCCGCTGCTGGTCGGCGACCCGGCCGCGCCCCGCCTCTTCGGCCCCGGCGCATACCAGCGCGGACGCCTCCGCCTGGTCGAGACCCGGCGGATCGAGGACGTCGTGCTGATGCGCTACGTGCCCACCGCGCCCGGCACCGGCCCCGCCCCCGCCGCCGCCGACCGGCACTGGCTGGCGCTCGCCTGCGAGCTGGCGGCGCTGTGCCCGCCCTCGACGACGGCGTTCAGCGTCGGCGCGGTCGTGGTCGCCGCCGACGGGACCGAGCTGGCGCGCGGCCACTCACGGGAGGGCGGGGACCCGGTCGCGCACGCCGAGGAGGCCGCCCTCGCCAAGATCAGCAGTACCGATCCGAGGCTCGCCGGCGCCACCGTCTACAGCAGCCTCGAACCCTGCGCCCGCCGCGCCTCCCGCCCCGCGCCCTGCGCCCGGCTCGTCCTGGACGCGGGCGTCCGCCGGGTGGTCACGGCCTGGCGGGAGCCGGACACGTTCGTCACCGGGGCGGACGGGAGCGGGGTGCTGGCCGCGGGGGGCGCCCAGGTCGTCGTACTCCCCGAGTACGAGGCGCGGGCCAAGGAGCCCAACCGCCACCTGCCGAGCTGACCGCACGGCCGATCGGCCCAACCCGCCCTGCGCCCCGCCGTCCGCACCGGCACGCTGCCAGTGACCGACGACGCGGAGGTGGGCATGAGGGCAGCGGTGCGCAGGCGGACGGCGGTGGCGCTGCTGGCGGCGGCCCTGGTGCCGGTGGCCGCCGCCGGGTGCGGTCAGCAGTCCGGCCGGGCGATGGCGCGGGCACTGCCCGCCGGCGCGGAGTTCACCCACCCCGGCGTGCTGGTCAGCCGGGCCCAGCTGGACACCGTACGCAAGAACACGACCGCCGGGCGGCAGCCGTGGCTGTCGGCGTACCTGGCCATGCGGGACAGCCCGTACGGGTCCTACCGGCACCGGGCGCGGCCCTTCGCGACGGTCCACTGCCCCTCGGGGAAGAAGGCCGGCCGGGGGTGCGAGGAGGAGCGCGAGGACGCCATCGCCGCGTACACGCAGGCCCTGCTGTTCTCGGTCACCGGGAAGCGGCCCCACGCGGAGAAGGCCCGGCAGATCATGGACGCCTGGTCCGGGAAGCTCAAGGAGCACACCGGGGAGAACGCCGGGCCGCAGGCCGGGTGGACCGCGTCGACCTGGGCGCGGGCCGCGGAGATCATCCGGTACGCGCCGGACGCCGGCTGGCCGGACGACCGGGTGCGGCGGTTCGAGGACATGCTGCGCACCGCCCACCTGCCCCGGCTGACGAAGGAGGTCCCCGACCACGACGGCAGCCGGGACCTGGTCGCCATCGACGGCGTGATCTCCGCCGCCGTCTTCCTGAACGACCACAAGACCTTCGACCACGCCCTGCGCCGCTTCCGCGACCGCGTCCCCGCCTACTTCTACCTGGAGAAGGACGGCGCCCTGCCGCTCACCCCGGCCGGCGGCACCATCGCCACCCGCGAGCGGCTGGTCTCGTACTGGCACCGGCAGAAGACGTACAAGGACGGCGTCACCCAGGAGACCTGCCGCGACTTCGCCCACGTCGGCCGCTCCATCGCCGCCACCGCCCACATCGCCGAGACCGCCTGGCACCAGGGCGTCGACCTCTACGGCGAGGTGAAGGACCGGCTGACGGCCGCCCTCGCGCTGCACGCCCGCCAGCAGCGGGCGGCCACCGCGCCGGCCTGGCTGTGCGGCGGCGAGGTCGAGCGGAACCTGGGGCCCGGCCTGGAGGTCGCCCTCAACCACCTGGAGAACCGGCTCGACGTCCCCGTCCCCGCCGCGCACCGGCTCGCCGCCGCCACCCGCCCGGCCGGCACCGACGACCTCTCCGTCTCCTGGGAGACCCTCACCCACGCCCGCAATCCCGGGCGCTAGATACGCGTGTGCTGACCACCCTGGACATGGTCTACACTGGTGACACACCGACGCGGGGTGGAGCAGCTCGGTAGCTCGCTGGGCTCATAACCCAGAGGTCGCAGGTTCAAATCCTGTCCCCGCTACTCAAGGCCGATGGCCGGGTCCCTTTCGAGGGGCCCGGCCATCGGTGCGTCCAGGACCCGGCCTCCCCTGTCATCCGAACGGTCCCCCACCGCTCGCCGCCCGCCCCCGCGCCGGGAACCCTGGACGGGCGGGACGGCAAGCGGCGGCTGCGTACATGGGTGGCGGGAGGCGGGCGGGTGCGGCCTGGTGACGTGGACGAGGGGCCGTACGCCGGGGCCGGCGACCGGCTGCCCGGCGACCCGGTGTCCGACCTGGGCCCCGGTGACGCCCCGGTGTCCGACCTGGGCCCCGGTGACGCCCCGGTGTCCGACCTGGGCCCCGGTGACGCCCCGGTGCCCGTACCGCCCGCCCGGGGCCGCCGGCACCGGCCGCGGCACGGCGCCCGGACGGCCCTCGTACGCCTCCTGCCCCTCCTGCTGATCGCCGTGGGCACCGCCTACGACCTGCTCACCCCCCGGTACTTCACCGCCGGTCCCCTCTACACCGCCGCGCCCCTGACCGCCGCCCCGCTCTACTCGCGGCGCGGCACCGTGCTCACCGGGGCGGTCACCGTCGCCGTCGTCATGGCGCTCCAGCTCGGCCTCGGCGTCGCCCACCAGGTCGACTCCGTCACCGAGCTGGTCACCATCGCGGTGGTCGCGGGCCTCGCCGTCTTCGTCAACGCCCAGGTCCGCCGCAACGACGAGCGGCTCGCCTCCGCCCGCGAGATCGCCGAGGCGGCCCAGCGCGCGGTGCTGCCCGAGCCCGCCGAACGGCTCGGCGGCTTCGAGATCGCCGCCTGCTACGAGGCGGCGCAGGCGGACGCCTTCATCGGCGGCGACCTGTACGCGGTGCAGGACAGCCCGCGCGGGGTGCGGATGATCGTCGGGGACGTGCGGGGCAAGGGGATGGGCGCGGTGGCCGTCGTCGCCGTCGTGATCGGGGCGTTCCGGGAGGCCGCCGAACAGGAGCCGACACTGGAGGCGGTGGCACAGCGGCTGGAGCGGGCGCTGGCCCGCGAGGGCGCCCGGCGCGAGGGCCTGGACGCCTTCGAGGGGTTCACCACCGCCGTCCTCGTCGAACTCCCGCACGGCGACGGGGTGGTCCGCGTCGTCAACCGGGGGCATCCGCCGCCCCTGCTGTGCCACGCCGACGGCAGCCTGCGCACCCTGAGCGCCCGGGACGCGGCGCTGCCGCTCGGCATGGGGGAGCTGGGCGTGTGGCCGGACCGCGCGGAGGAGGCCGCCTTCCCCGCCGGTGCCACGCTGCTGCTCTACACCGACGGGGTGACCGAGGCCCGGGACGCCCGGGGCGAGTTCTACGATCCGATGGCGCGGCTCAGCGGCCGGCGGTTCCGGCGTCCGGGGGACCTGCTGGACACGCTCGCCGAGGACGTGCGCCGGCACTCCGGGGGCGGCATGGCGGACGACATGGCGCTGCTCGCCGTACGGCGGCCCGATCCGAGCGACCCCCGTCATCACCGAAGGTGACGGCGCGAAAGCCCTCCGCATAACAATTGACGCACGGTCAGTTCCAAGGGGCGGTGCCGATCGTCGGCCTGGTGTACTGAAACGAGGTCAACTCGCCCCGTTTTGGCCGTTCACGCGGCCTTGATTCCGCCCGGAGAGTTTAATGATCAAGCGGAACGGCTTGGAAACAGCACCCCGCTTCTATTAACGTTCGATAACGCAGCGCGGTCGTCCCAGCCGTCACAGAAGGCGGCTCCGTGCGCACGCGCCGAATCCCGTAAGGGAACCGGGGAACCACCACCTTGGGGTGAATCGGGCGTATCCGGCCGTGGAGACACGGCCCGTATACGCGCGTAGGAGACCTTCCCGCTCCGAACCCGTCAGCTAACCCGGTAGGCGGAGACGGAAGGAAAGGAGCACGCCCACGTGGCGTCCAACCGGCCTGCCCCCGAGGCCCCGTTCGTGCCGAACCAGCACGACTCCGCAACCTTCGGATACGGCGCCTTCCGCCCCGACGAGGGCCCCTTCGAGGAGTGGAACCCCACCGCCGACACCGTCCGTCCCGTGCGCGGCAAGCACCGGGTCGCCAAGCAGCGCGGCGGACTGGCCCGCAGCTCCACCGTCCTCGGCGTCGGTGTCATAGCCGCCGTGGGCGCCGGCGGCATGGCCAGCGCGCAGACCGGCAAGCCGCCGGTGTCGATCTCCATGCCCGACCTGCCGTCCGTGGGCTCGATCATCTCGGACGACGACTCCGCCGGGGACGCGGCCGACGCGGGTTCGGCCACCCCGCTCAGCAGCATCGCCGCCGTCGCCTCCGACGGCACCGGGGAGACCACCGCCACCGCCGGCGAGTCGCTCCGGGCCCGGATCATGGCGCAGGCCGAGCAGCAGCAGGACCAGGTCGAGACCAAGGCCGCCGAAGAGGCCGCCGCCGCCGCCGAGAAGAAGGCCGCCGCGGCCGCCGCCGAGGCCGAGAAGAAGGCCGAGGCCAAGGCCGCCGCCGCCAAGAAGAAGGCGGCGGCGGAGGCCGCGAAGAAGGCCGAGGCCGCACGGCTCGCCAAGCTGGCGAAGCAGTACGCGCTGCCGACCTCCTCGTACACCATCACCTCCACCTTCGGGCAGGCCGGCGCCTACTGGTCCTCCGGTTACCACACCGGCCTCGACTTCGCCGCCCCCACCGGCACGCTCATCAAGGCCGTGCACTCCGGGACGATCACCGAGGCGGGCTGGGCCGGCTCCTACGGCTACCGCACGATCCTCACCCTCGACGACGGCACCGAGGTGTGGTTCTGCCACCAGTCCTCGATCAGCGTCAGCGTCGGCCAGAAGGTCAGCACCGGTGACGTCATCGGCCGCGTCGGCGCCACCGGCAACGTCACCGGCGCCCACCTCCACCTGGAGGTTCACCCGGGCGGCTCCACCTCCGGCGTCGACCCGATGGCCTGGCTGCAGAGCAAGGGCCTCAACCCCTGAGCCGTCCCCCTGCCCGGGGCACCTGATCCCCGGCGGTCCTGACGGCGACCCCCCGACGTCAGGGCTGCCGGTTCACGGGCGGTGCGGCGGGTGCGGGTGGTGCAGGTACGGCGGGTGCGGGTGCGGGTGCGGCGGGTGCGGGTGCGGGTGCGGTGCCGGCGCCGGGTGGCCGTACGTGCCGTACGCGCCATGAGTGCCGTACATGTGGTGCGTGCGATACACGCCGTACGTGCCATACGCGCTGTATGTGCTGTGCACCGGCCACGGTGGGGTGGTCACCGGGACCGGCGGGGCCGTGGCCCGCGCCGCGTGGTCCAGTGCCGGGCGTGCCGTCTCCCGGCGGCGCCACAGCTCGCGCAGCAACGCCCGCTCCCGTACGGCGAAGTCGGCGCCCGCCCGGCCGAGCCGGCCCCGGTGCCGCAGGAACGCCAGTTCGCTCGCGTACGCCCCGTACTCCGCCACCGTCCGCGCCGCCTGCCTCCCGGCGTGGCGGCGGGCGTGGGAACGGGCGACGCGCCGGGCCCGCATCGAGCCGAGCGCGTACGGCTCCGCGGGGGCCAGCCAGCCGGCCGCCGCGTAGGCGGGCAGTTCGGCGCGTACGGCGACCAGCGCGTGCTGCCGGGACCAGACCGCCAGCCAGGTCAGCAGCCCGAACACCGGGACCATGAACGTCCCGTACACGACGAAGAAGCCGTACTCGCCGAGGGCCGAGGAGCCGTTCCACAGCGCGTGCACGCCCATCGCGAGCAGCAGGCCGGCCAGGGGGAGCAGGACCTGCCGGGCCCGGCGGCGGTCGCCGCGCAGGGCGGCGAGACCGAAGCCGAGGCCGGTGAGCACCGTGAACAGCGGGTGCGCGAACGGCGACATGACGACGCGGACGAAGAACGTCGCCGCGGTGACGGAGGCGATGCCGCTGCCGCCGGTGAGCTGGTCGGTGCCGAACGCGTTGCCCAGGTAGAGGATGTTCTCGGTGAACGCGAAGCCGGTGGCGGTGAAACCGGCCAGGACGACGCCGTCGAGGAGCCCGGTGAAGTCGCGCCGGCGGAAGAGGAAGACCAGCAGGAGGGCGGCGGCCTTCGCGGACTCCTCCACGACCGGGGCTATCACGGTGACGCCCCAGGTGTCCGCGCCGGCCGGATCGGCGGTGGCCGTCGCTATCCAGCGGGTCGCGAAACTGTTGGCCACGATGGCGGTCAGCGCCGCCGCGCAGGCGCCCCAGGCGAAGCAGAACACCAGGTTCCGCCAGGGGCCGGGCGCCACCCGGTCCAGCCAGCGGAAGGCGGTGAGCAGCAGCGGGACCGGCAGTACGGCGAGGCCGAGGCCGACCAGGAAGCCCTCTGTGCCGGTCTGCTCGCGCACCAGGGCCAGGATGGCCAGACCGCAGAGCGCGAGCAGGGTGGTCAGGGCGCCGTAGCCCACCCAGCGGCGCCGCCACCAGCGCGGGCCGCCGTCCCCGTGGCCAAACGGGCCCGGTGACGGGGACGGTGGTGACTGCGGCGGGGACGGCCGGGACGGTGGTGACTGCGGCGGGACCGGCGGCGGG
Organism: Streptomyces sp. SYSU D01066-1; assembly: GCF_054956795.1. NCBI lineage: Bacteria > Bacillati > Actinomycetota > Actinomycetes > Kitasatosporales > Streptomycetaceae > Streptomyces > Streptomyces sp. SYSU D01066-1. The sequence goes on from NZ_JBUDHV010000043.1 coordinate 49,110, forward strand.
GACGACTGCGGTGGCGGGGACGGGGAGCTGGTGGCCACGGCATCGGTCCTGACGAGACGGGGGTGCCGCCCGGGCCTCAGACTCCGGTCGGCGGTCGGTCCTGGTTCTGCGGCTGCTGCCGCGCCGGATGCGGTACGCGGCGGAAGAGCAGGTCGTTCACCACATGTCCCTTGTCCAGTCCCTGGCCCTCGAAACGGGTCAGCGGGCGGTGCGCGGGACGGGGCGCGAAACCGCCGCCGGGTGCGGTGTTCTCGAAGTCGGGATGCGCGGTGAGGACGTCGAGCATCTGCTCGGCGTACGGCTCCCAGTCGGTGGCGCAGTGCAGCACCGCCCCCGGCCTGAGCCGGGAGGCGGCCAGGGTCAGGAACTTCGGCTGGATCAGCCGGCGCTTGTGGTGCCGCTTCTTGGGCCAGGGGTCGGGGAAGTAGACGCGCAGGCCGGACAGGGAGTCCGGGGTGAGCATCGCGCCGAGGAGGATGACCGCGTCGCCGTTGCCCACCCGCACGTTGGTCAGGCCCTTCTCCTCGGCCAGCGCCAGCAGATGGCCCTGGCCGGGGGTGTGCACGTCGACGGCGAGCACATTGGTCCCCGGGTCGGCGGCCGCCATCTCGGCGGTGGCCTCGCCCATGCCGAAGCCGATCTCCAGGACCACGGGGCGGTCGTCGCCGAACAGCTCGGCGAGGTCGAGGACCCGCTGCCCGTCGATGTCCAGTCCCCAGGCCGGCCACAGCCGTCGCAGGGCATCCGCCTGACCGGCGGTGACCCGGCTGCGCCGGGGCTGGAAGCTGCGGATCCGCCGCTCGAAGTGGTCACCGGCGGGATCGGCCCGGGGGCCGTCCGGGAAACGGGGCTCGCCCCTGCGACGGGGGTGCCGGGGAGCTGCGGGGGTGGGGTGCGAATCAGACACAGTGGGATCGATATTACGGGGGCGGGCGGGTGGGCGGAGCGGAGCGGGCGAGGCGGGACGGAGGGGACGGGAGGACGACGATCCGGTGGCGCCTGGCCCGGGGGCCCGGAGGTGGGCCGGGGCTCAGCCCTCAGTCCGTCCCGGGGTTTCGCCCCGGGTCCGTCCCGGGGTTTCGCCCCGGGTCCGGCCTGGGGTTTCGTCCCGGAGCCGGACAAGGGCCGAGCAGAGCCCCGCAGGCTCGCAGGGCCGGCAGAGTCTCGCAGGCTCGCAAGGCCGAGCAGAGCCCCACAGGCTCCGGCAAAGCCCCGCAGGGCCCGGCACACGGACTCAGGCCGGTCCGAGGACCGTGTCAGGCCGGTCCCAGGGCCGTGAGGGCGCGGTGGGCCACCTCGCGGCCGATGGGCAGCGCGGCGGTGGCGGCGGGGGACGGGGCGTTGAGGACGTGGACCGCGCGGGGGGTCTCCCGGATCAGGAAGTCGTCGGCCAGGGTGCCGTCCGGCAGGACCGCCTGGGCCCGTACCCCGGCCGGCGCCGGCACCAGGTCGTCCTCCGTCACCGCGGGCAGCAGCCGCCGTACCGCTCTCGTGAACGCCGCCTTCGACAGCGAGCGGCGCAGCTCCCCGGCGCCGTACCGCCAGTGTCTTCGGGCTATGTGCCAGGAGCCCGGCCAGGCGAGGGTGGCGGCCAGCTCGCGGGGCCGGACCGTGCTCCAGCGGTACCCCTCCCGGGCGAGGGCGGGCACCGCGTTGGGGCCGAGGTGGACGCTGCCGTCGACGCCGCGGGTGAGGTGCACGCCGAGGAACGGGAAGGCCGGATCGGGCACCGGGTAGACCAGCGCGCGCACCAGCTCCGGGCGGGCCAGCTCGTAGTACTCGCCGCGGAACGGGACGATCCGCATGCCGGGGTCGTCGCCGGTGAGGCGGGCGATCTCGTCGCAGCGCAGCCCCGCGCAGTTGACCAGGACCCGGCCGCGGACCACGTCCCCGGCGCGGGTGCGGACGGCGACGCCGAGGTCCGGGCGGCGGTCGACGCGCCACACCCGCGCGCCGTAACGGATCTCCGCGCCGGAGGAGGCCGCCAGCTGCCGGGCGACGGCGACGTAGTCGCAGACGCCGGTGGTGGCGACGTGTATCGCGGCCAGGCCCCGCACCTCGGGCTCGTGCTCCGTGATCTGGGCGGGGCCCAGCTCCCGTACCGGTATGCCGTTCTCCCGGCCGCGCTGGACGAGGGCGTGCAGCCGGGGCAGCTCGGCGCGGTCGGTGGCGACGATCAGCTTGCCGGTGACGGCGTGGGCGATGCCGTACTCCGCGCAGAACTTGACCATCTCGGCGGCGCCCCGCACCGCGAACCGGGCCTTGAGGGAGCCGGGGCGGTAGTAGACGCCGCTGTGGATCACGCCGCTGTTGCGGCCCGTCTGGTGGCGGGCCGGGCCCGGTTCCCGCTCCAGGACCGTGACCCTGGTGCCGGGCGCGGCGCGCGAGATCGCGTACGCCGTCGACAGGCCGACGATCCCGCCGCCGACCACCAGCACGTCGCAGTCGTACGAGGCCGCGCTCTGTGCCCGCACCTGTTCCACCTCCCGGGTTCGATACTGCACTGCGCCACTGACAACGCCCTCAAACCCGCAAGCGGAAGAAGTGCGTCAGGCGGGGGCCATCAGCAGGGGGCGGGCGCGCTCGCGCAGCTCGGCCACGCGCGGTTCGTCGCCGTAGGGCTCCAGCCGGTGCAGGAGGTCCTTGACGTACTCCGTGGTACGGGCGGAGGAGATCCGTCCGGCCACCTCGACGGCGCGTACGCCCTGCTCGCAGGCGGCGTCCAGGTTCCCCGACTCCAGCTCGGCGACGGCCGACACCACCAGGCGCAGGCCGTGCGAGCGCACGAACTCCTCCGTGGGTTTGGACAGCGCCTGCTCGGTGAAGCGGCGGACCTGGCGGGGCGCCTTGAGGTCGCGGTAGCACTCGGCGGCGTCGGCGGCGAAGCGGTCGTAGGAGTAGAAGCCGAGCCAGTTCGGGTCGTTGTCGCCGGGGCGGGCGCGCTCCAGCCAGCTCTCGGCCGCCTTCAGCGCCCCGCCGGCCGCCTGGGCGTCGTTCGCGCGCGCGTGGGCCCGCGCCTCCACCAGGCGGAAGAAGCTCATGGTGCGGGCCGTCGCCAGGCCCCGGTTGCGCTCCAGGGCGGCCTGCGCGAGGTCGACGCCCTCGTCGCCGAAGCCGCGGTAGGTCGCCTGGAGCGACATCGATGCCAGGACGTAGCCGCCGAGGGGCACGTCGGCCGCGGCGCGGGCCAGGCGCAGCGCCTGGATGTAGTACCGCTGGGCGGCCTCCTGCTGGCCGGTGTCGAACGCCATCCACCCGGCCAGCCGGGTCAGTTCGGCCGAGGCGCCGAACAGGGCGCGGCCGACCTCGTCGGAGTAGGAGCCGAGGAGCAGCGGGGCCGCCTCCACGCGCAGGCACTCGGGGACCATCGACGAACGCCAGTCGCCGCCGCCGTACTTGGAGTCCCAGCGCCGCGCGTCCTCGGCGGCCTCCCGCAGCTTGCGCACATCACTGTGGCCGACTTTGAGCGGTGCGCCGGAGCCCTCGGCCGGGCTCGCCTCGCGCGCCACCGAACTGTCGGCCGGGGTTATCAGCCAGCGCGAGGCGGGCGTCGCGTACGCGCTCACCGCGAACGAACCGGCGAGCGACTGCCATATGCCTCCGGAACCCGCCCGGCGGCCGGCCAGGTCGAGCCGGTACAGCTCCGTCGCCGTGCGCACCGCCTGCCCGACGTCCCGGGGGAAGGCGAGGCCCACCTCCGGCGCGGGGTCCGCGTCCGCCAGGCCGATCTCGTGGAGCGGCACCGGCCGGCCGAGCTTCTGGCCGATGGCGGCGGCGATGAGGTGCGGAGCCGCACCTTGCGGCACCATTCCCTTCGACACCCAGCGCGCCACCGACGTCTTGTCGTAGCGCAGGGTCAGCCCGCGCTGCGCCCCGAGGTCGTTGACGCGCCGCGCGAGTCCCGCGTTGCTGATGCCCGCGAGGGCGAGAACGGCGCCGAGCTTCTCGTTCGGCCCGCGTTGCTCCCTGGACATGCGCCACCCCTCGACACAGACGGCTGCCGCGCTGGCATAACCACGCGGCATTCGTAAACCCAGCGTAGTTCGCCGCATCCCAAGCGTTAAGGGGCATTGTTCCGGATGGCGGGATTGTGGTCCGTACTGAAGTGCGGGGTCTGTACGGACTGTTGCCGTGTGCTCCCGATGTGTGGCCGTGCGCCCGTCCGTGCGCTCTGGTCCGGCCACCGGGGGAGCGGTTCCATGGCTCTTGCGTGGGTCGGCCCGCTGTACTGGATCCAGTGGGCTGGGGGACACCGCCGCCTCACATCCCCGCGGGCGGCGGACCGGTCCGGGGGACGTGCTCCGTCTCCCGGACCGTACGCGGTCCGGTGGTACGCAAAACCTGTACGGAGCGTGTTCGAACGCGGTCATGAATTTGTAATTTGGCTGAAAATAATCCCCTTCGGTTCGTGCGTACCACTGCCCCGACCACGGCACTTGAGGGCGCGTTGGGTGTCGTGGGGGCGCGCAGCGGGGGCGCATTCGCGTCGCGGACACCGTCTCCGAAACGGGTGACGAGGACCTGGCGGGCGGTCCCGCGAGGGCGTGGTGAGGGCACGGCCAAGGACCTGACCGGGGCCCGGCCAGGGCACGGCGGCGGCGGTACGAGCCGGTCCGCCGACGCTCTGGCGCGCTCCCTTCATGGCAGCATGGGGAACCAGTTCATACGGTGCACTGGTTGTCCACGGGCTGTGGAGGCGTCGATGCGGTGGTTGGTGGGGTGGAGCAGCGCCGCCGCGGGAGTCGCGGGAGCCCTGGGGGCCATGGGGGGTACGGGGGCCACCGGGAGCATGGGGTACGGCGGGCCCGGCTCCGCCGGAGCCACCGGCTACGACGGCGAGACCGTGCAGCCCGTGGGCTCCCAACTCCTGTGGGGCGACCCCGATCCGCTGTGGGCGGTCGGCGACTGGCGGCCCGACGAGGTGCGCGTGGTCAGCGCCGACGCGCAGACCCGGATCGCCGTCCTGGGCCTCTGCGGCGCGAGCGACGAGCAGCTGAGGGTCGCGCTGTTCGCGGCCCGGGGCGGGGCGCTGCGGCACCTGACCGCCTGGTCCGGGAGTTACACGGCCGTCGTCCAGGTGGGCCGGCGGATCACGGTCTGCGGCGACCTCGCGGGCGCGCGTCCCGTCTTCCACACCCCCTGGGCCGGGGGCACCGCCTACGCGACCGCCGCGCTCCCGCTCGCCGACCTCGTCGAGGCGAACCTCGACTTCTCTTACCTGGCCGCGCTGCTCGCCGCCCCCGACGTACCGGCCGCGCTGGACGACGCGACCCCGTACGACGGCGTGAAACGCGTTCCGCCGGGGCATGCGCTGGTCCTGCGCGCCGGGGCGCGGGAGATCGCCGGGTACGAACCGGTCGCCTCACTGGCGGTGGCGGCGCCGCCCGCGGACCCGCAGAGCGCGGTGGACGGCGTACGGGACGCGCTGGTAGAGGCGGTGCGGACGCGGCTCGCCGCGCCCCGGCACGTCCCCGGGGGCGGGATAGATCCCGGGCCGGTGCCCGGCATGGGACCGGCCGAGCGGCGGGCGGCGCGCGGGATGCCGGTGCCGGGGATCGGGGCCGACCTGTCGGGCGGACCGGCGTCGGGGACGCTGGCGCTGCTGGCGGCGGGGCTGCCGGGGCGGCCGGGGACCGTGCTGGGACACGGGACGGGTGCGGGGGAGCGGCTGCTGGCGGTGACCTTCAACGACCTGGCGGTGGGCGGGCGCGAGGCCGAGCTGGAGCGGGCGGGCGCGCTGGCGGCCAGCCCGCGGCTGCACCACGTGGTGGTGGCCGGCGGCGCGGAGGTACTGCCGTACGCCGAGCTGGACGGGCCGCTGACGGACGAACCGGGGGCGTGCCTGGTCTCGGTGGCGCGGCACCGGGCGCGGCTGGCGGCGGGCAGCGCGGACCACTTCACGGGGTACGGGGCGCGGCAGGTGCTGGACGCGCACCCGGCACGGCTGGCGGACCTGCTGGTGGACCGCCGGCGGCGGCATCTGGTGCGGCCGGTCGCGGCGCTGGCCAAGGCGGACGGCTCGATGGGGTCGGTGATGGTGCCGGCGCGGGTGTACGGAGCGGCCCGGCGGCTGTCGCGGACGCCGTACCGGGCGGGGCTCGACGGGCTCGCGGAGCAGTTGCGGGGGCTGCGGGGGCGTGCGGCCGACCTCGGGGAGGCGGAGGACGGGGCGGTGGGCGCGTCGCTCGCCGCGCTGAGCTGGGGAAGACCCGGGCCCGCGGCCCGGTGGCTGACCGGGGAGGCGCTGGCTGAAGTATCGGTTCGTCTTCAGGCGGCGGCGCAGCGGTCCGCGATGGGGCCGGGGCAGCGGCCCGGCGACTTCCGGGCGCGGGCCGCCCTGGCGCGGCAGGCCGCCGAGGTACGGGTGCTGGAGCAGGCGGCGGAGATCCGGTCGCAGCGGTTGCACACGCCGTTCCTCGACAACCAGGTGGTCCGGGCGTGCCGGGCGCTGCCGGAGGCGCTGCGGGTGCGGCCGGGGGCGCGGGCGGCGATCCTGCGGACGGTGCTGGAGGGGGCCGGGGTGCGGGAGGTGCCGGGGGGCTGGGGCACGCCGACCCAGGGTGTGGCGGCGGCGACCGCGCGGGCGGGGCTGCGGGGGGCGGCGGACGCGCTGATGGAGGTCTTCGACCGGCCGCTGCTGGCGGAGGCGGGGCTGGTGGAGGCGAGGGTGGTGCGGAAGGCGGTGCGGTCGGCGGCGGCGGGGGAGGCGCTGCCGTTGGACGGGCTGGCGGATCTGGTGTCGCTGGAGCTGTGGCTGGGGCGGTTGCTGGCACGGCGGGGGACGTGCTGGACGGGGACGCCGGCACGGGCGCGGGCGGTGCCGGCGGGGATCGCGCCGTTGCGCGGAGCGTTGGCCTCCGGCGGTTGAGCGGGTGGGGGTGCGTGGGCCTGCGGCGCTTGTGCGGGTGGGGTGCGTGCCTGCGGCGCTTGTGCGGGTGGGGTGCGTGCCTGCGGCGCCTGTGCGGGGTGCGGTGCGTGTACGCCTGCGGCGCTTGTGTGGGTGGGGTGCGTGTACGCCTGCGGCGCCTGTGCGGGTTCGGTGGGGGTGCGGGTAGCGCCCGGGGTGCGGTGGGTGGGTCGGGGCCGGGGGGGGGGGGGGGGGGGGGGGGGGGGGGGGGGGGGGGGGGGGGGGGGGGGGGGGGGGGGGGGGGGGGGGGCGGCGCCGCGGGCG
>NZ_JBUDHV010000043.1:56290-63512 GCF_054956795.1 Streptomyces sp. SYSU D01066-1
GGGTGTCCGTCCTCGGAACGGCGCGGAATCGGTCTGCTGCGGGGGTGGAGCGGGTTGACGCGCCAACCGCTGCGGGCGGACACCCCCCACCCCGTCCCCTTCCCGCCGTACGCGACTGCGGGTACGACCGCATCCCGCCCGCGCGGGACACCGCCCCGTCCGCCGTATGCGGCTGCGGGTATGAGTACGGTCCGCCCGCGCGGGACACCGGTCCCCGCCGGCCGTACGCGGGCACGAGTACGGCCCGTCCGTGCGGGACACCGGTCCTTTCCCGCCGTACGCGGGTGCGGGCGCGTACCCGTCCCGCCCGCGTAGGACACCGGCCCCCGCCTGCCGTACGCGGGTGCGGGCGGGGGCCCGCGTCACCGTGAGCAGGCGTGCCGTCCGCGGTGGCGGGTGATCGCGCCGCCAGGGGTGATGGGGGCCGCTCGAGCGAAGGCGGGAGCGGGGAGGGCGTGCCCGACGGCTCGCGTGGGCCCGTGCCGCCGAGTACGCACTGGGCAACCCGCGGGCCCACGCCCGCCGATTCACACCGGCCGCGACCGCAGCCCCTCCAGCAGGATGTCCAGTAACCGCGCCGAGGCCGCCGCCTGCTGGGCGGCGTCCGGCAGGGACGGCGCCGCCGTGGCTATGACCAGCAGGACGTCGGACACCGACACGTCCGGCCGCAGCTCCCCGGCCGCACGGGCCCGGTCCACGAGCCGGCCGACGACCTCCAGCAGCGCCGCGGCGCCCGCGTCGTCCTCCATGGGGACGGCCCCCGCGTCCACGGCCTCCTCCGGCACCAGCCGCAGCTCACCGGAGCCCGGCTGGATCCGCTGCTGCGGAACCCGGGGTTCACCGGCCGTGCCGTCCTCGTCCGCCACGCCCACCCGCAGCACCTGCGGCGGCAGCAGCCGGCCCGCGCCGGACGCCACCGACGTCCGCAGGAACCGGGAGAGCGCCGACCACGGCTCGTCCTCCTGTCCCAGCGCCGTCCGGGCCTGGTCGGTCAGCCGGGTCGTCTCCTCCTGGGCTATCCGGCGCACCAGCACGTCCTTGCTGGGGAACCGCCGGTACACCGTGCCGACCCCGACCCGCGCGCGCCGGGCCACGTCCTCCATCGGAGCGCCGTACCCCAGCTCGCCGAAGACCTCACGTGCCGCGCGCAGCACGTGCTCCAGATTGCGCTGAGCGTCCACGCGCAGCGGCGCCGACCGCACGCCGTCCCCGCGTCCACCACCCGTCGTCGCGCTCATCGTGCCGCCGGCGGCGACAGCGGAGCCGGACGGCCAATGAGAGTTCTGAACATGCATAGACAATCCCCCGGTAATGACGTCTCCCCCCGGAGACACTCCCCGTCATCGCAAGCCGGAGCGTGTGCGGAACAGGCCGCTGTCCGGGCCGCCCGTCGCGGGCCCGATGAGCGCATCCCCCTACACTCCGTCGAGACGAACATAGTTGAGTGGGAGTCAATTCAGAAGGGGCAGGTTCCGCACGGAGCGCACCCCGATCGGAGTACGGGTCCGATACGCCCTCCATGGTCCCCTTGTCCGCCCCTGTCATACCCTGGCTGACCTGCGCTTGTGCTCCGTCTCCCGGCGGATCGGCCCGCCCTGTCCACCGCCGCCGACCGGTCATACGAATTGCCGGGGCTGTGGACAAACTCAAGCGCCGGGTGCGTCATGGGACGGTGAAGGAACGTGCGCGCATTCTCGTTGTCGGTGGTGGCTACGTCGGGATGTACACGGCCCTGCGGCTCCAGCGGGAGCTGAAGGGCGAGCTGCGGCGGGGCGAGGCCGAGGTCACCGTCGTCACCCCCGACCCCTACATGACGTATCAGCCGTTCCTTCCCGAAGCGGCGGCCGGGTCGATCTCCCCGCGGCACGTCGTCGTCCCCCTGCGCCGCGTCCTCGGCCGCTGCCGGGTCGTCGTCGGCGAGGCCCGGTCCGTCGACCACGCGCACCGCACCACCACCGTCACCACCCTCGCCACCGAGCAGGAGGGCCGCGGCGCGCACCGGCTCGGCTACGACGAACTCGTCCTGGCCCCCGGCTCCGTCTCCCGCATCCCGCCCGTCCCCGGCCTCGCCGACCACGGCATCGGCTTCAAGACCCTCCAAGAGGCCATCGGCCTGCGCAACCACGTCATCGAGCAGATGGACATCGCCTCCTCCACCCGCGACCCCGTACTCCGCGACGCGGCCCTCACCTTCGTCTTCGTCGGCGGCGGCTACGCGGGCGTGGAGGCCCTCGGCGAACTGGAGGACATGGCCCGCTACGCCGCGCGCTACTACCACAACGTCGACCCCGACGACATGAAGTGGATCCTGGTGGAGGCGGCCGACCGGATCCTGCCGGAGGTCGGCGAGGAACTGGGCCGCCACACGGTCACCGAGCTGCGCCGCCGCAACATCGACGTACGGCTCGGCACCCGCCTGGAGTCCTGCGCCGACCGCGTCGCCGTCCTCAGCGACGGCTCCCGCTTCCCCACCCGTACGGTCGTCTGGACGGCCGGCGTCAGACCCCACCCCGTGCTCGCCGCCACCGACCTGCCCCGCACCGAGCGCGGACGGCTGAGATGCACCCCCCAGCTGGCGGTCGAGGGCGTCACGCACGCGTGGGCCGCGGGAGACGCCGCGGCCGTCCCCGACCTCACCGCCGACGCACCCGGCCAGGAGTGCGCCCCCAACGCGCAGCACGCGCTCCGGCAGGCCAGGGTCCTCGGCGACAACATCGCCCACGCCCTGCGCGGCGAACCCCTGGAGACCTATGCCCACAGGCCGGCCGGCTCGGTCGCCTCCCTCGGCTTCCACCAGGGCGTCGCCCAGGTCCACGGACACCGGCTGACGGGGTACCCGGCCTGGCTGCTGCACCGCGCCTACCACCTCGGCCGCGTCCCCACCGCCAACCGCAAGGCGCGCGTGCTGGCCGAATGGACACTCGCCGGCCTCTTCAAGAGGGAGATCGTCTCGCTGGGATCACTTGAGCACCCGCGAGCGGAGTTCGAACTGGCTGCCGGGGGAATCCCTCCCCAAGAGCCCCCGGAGAACCCGAAGGGGTAGTCCTGACCGGACCGAGGAACTCCGCCGCCCGGTCCGGCGTCTGACGGATGTCGGCCCGGTCGGCACCCTGCCAGACTGATCCACACCACCACGGGCGGGCCGCCGCTCACCCCCGCGCGGCCCCCGGGGCCCCGGCCGGCCCCGGTGCCGGCCGCCGACGACTGACACGAGGCAAGGATTCGTGAACTTCACGCGCTGGAGCGCCCGGCTCCCCGGAACGCAGCGCCGCGCGGCAGCGCGGACCGACACCGCCCTCTCCCCGGACCGACGGGGGGAGAGCCGGCCGGAGACCTCCGTGCCCGCCGCCCGCACCGAACAGCTGACCGACGAACCCCCCGCCGTACCGGCCGTCGACGACCTCCCCGTCCGCGACGTGCTCGACCGCGTCCCGGCCCTCGTCGCCCTGGTCCACGGCCCCGACCACCGCATCGCCTACGTCAACGACGCCTATACGGCGGCCTTCGGCGCACGCCCCCTGGGCGAACGAGCGAGAGAGGCCCTCCCCGAACTGGCCGCGCTGGGCCTCTTCCCCCTCCTCGACCAGGTCCAGCGCAGCCACCGGCCCCGCACCCTCAAGTCCCGCAAGGCCCCCGACGGCCGCTCCTACACCTTCACCTGCACCCCCGTCACCGAGGGCGGGGACAGCGGCGTCCTGGTCTTCGCCACCGACGTCACCGACCACGCCGAGGCCGCCGAGCGCCTGCGCGCGAGCGAACGCAGCCAGCGCGAGACCGCCGTCACCCTCCAGCGCTCCCTCCTCCCCCAGGAACTGGAGGAGCCCGACGACCTCCGCATCGCCGCCACCTACCACCCGGGCGGCACCGAGGCCGCCGTCGGCGGCGACTGGTACGACGTGATCACCCTCGGCGGTGGCCGCACCGCCCTGGTCATCGGCGACGTCATGGGCCGCGGCGTCCGCGCCGCCGCCGTCATGGGCCAGCTCCGTACGGCGGTCAGGGCCTACGCCCGCCTCGACCTGCCCCCGCACGAGATCCTCCAGCTCCTCGACGGCCTCGCCGCCGAGATCGACGCCAACCAGATCGCCACCTGCGTCTACGCCATCCACGACCCCAGCGAGGGCCGGCTGGTGTACGCCTCCGCCGGGCACCTCCCGATCCTGGTCCGCGACGAGAGCGGCACGGTCCACCGAGCCGACGAGCCCACCGGCCCGCCGCTCGGCACCGGCGGCTGGGTGCACGCCTCGGGCTCCGTCCCCCTCGCCCCCGGCTCCACGGCCGTCCTCTACACCGACGGCCTGGTCGAGCGCCGCAACCAGGACCTCGACGAGGGCATCGCCGCCCTGGAGCGCGCCCTGGCCGGTGCCCGCGGCACCCCCCAGGTCATCTGCGACCGCCTGGTCCGCTCGGCGGGCGTGACCCCCGAGCACGACGACGACGTGGCCGTCCTGGTCCTCCAGCACCCGGCGCGCACCGGCCCCGAACACGACCTCTTCCGCAACGCCGCGCTGGAGCTCCTCGGCGGCGTCGAGGCCGCCCCACGCGCGCGTGCCTTCGCCTCCGGCGTCCTGACCAGCTGGCGCTTCCCCACCGACCTGCACGACCTCGGTGTCCTGGCGACCAGCGAACTGGTCGCCAACTCCCTCCAGCACGGCACGCCCCCCATGCGGCTGCGGCTGCGCCGTACCGACCGCCGTCTGATCATCGAAGTCACCGACGGCGACGACCACCTGCCCAGACGCCGCCGCGCCGAACCGGCCGACGAGTCCGGCCGGGGCATCGCCATCGTCGCCACCATCGCCTCGGGCTGGGGCAGCCGGCGCACACCGGGCGGCGGCAAGGCGGTCTGGTGCGAGTTCGCCCTGCCCCGCCCGTGACGGACGGCCCTACGCCTGGGCGGCCGCCTCCGACTCGGCGGGCGCCCCGCCCTGCCGGACCACCCGGGTGGCCCGCAGCAGCCACGGCCGGTCCTGCACCGCGGTGAGCGACCGCCCCATCCGCACCGCCAGCACACTCATCACCAGCGAGAACAGCAGGAACACCACGATGTACGGTCCGGGCAGCGCCGCCGCCAGCGGCCCGCCCACCGCCGGCCCGACCGCCAGCGCGAGCTGCTTGACCAGGGCGAACGCGGAGTTGTACTGCCCCGCCATCCCCTCCGGCGCCAGATCGGCGACCAGCGGGACCAGCGTCGGCGACAGCAGCGACTCACCCAGGCCGAAGAGCCCGTACGTCGAGATGAACGCGGCCGTCGCCATGGTCTGGCTGCCGTGCCCCAGCCCGGCGTACCCGGCGATCACCCACGCCACGGCCCAGACCAGCCCCACGGACGCGATCACCCGCGACCGCTTGTGCCGCTCCACGATCCGCAGCACCGCGAACTGCGCGACCACGATCACCAGCGTGTTCGCCGCCAGCGCCGTCCCCAGCGCGGACGTCGAGATCCCGGCCGCCGCCACGCCGTACGCGCTCAGCCCCGACTCGAACTGCCCGTAGCAGACGAAGAACAGCACGAAGCCCAGTACGAGCAGCTGCACCATGGCGCGATCGCCGAGCAACCGCCGCCAGCTCCCCTTGGCCCCTTCGGGAACCTCCGCGACCCGCGGCGCCCGCTCCATCCGCACCGTGGCCAGCACGGCGACCAGCACCAGGAACATGGCCGCCTCGATGGCGAACAGCAGCGTGAACGAGGCCGGGCTGGAGGGGTCGACGAGATGCCCGCCGATCAGCCCGCCGATACCGAGCCCGAGGTTCTGCAGGAAGAACTGCGTGGCGAACGCCCGCGACCGGGTGTCGGCCGTCGAGCAGTCCACGATCATCGTGGCCAGCGCCGGCTGCATCACGGCCTGCCCGGCCCCCAGCAGCGCGGCGGACGGCAGCACGGTCGTCACCTGCCCCGCCACGCCCAGGCTCAGCGCGCCGAGGGCGGCCATCACCAGGGCGGCGAGCAGCACCGGCAGCGGTCCCCGCCGGACGATCGCCCGCCCGGCGAACGGCAGCACGATCAACGCGGCCACGGCGAAGACGGCGAGCACCAGCCCCGCCGTCACGGAGCCGAGCCCCCGCACCTGCGCCACGTAGACGTACAGATAGGGGACGGTGAAGCCGAGTCCGAACGCGCTGAGCGCGTTGCCCACATGGATCCGGCGCATCGCAGCGGCCATCGCCCTGGTCACGTTCACCTCTCTCACGAGTTAGGAGTGAAGACTTCGAAACTAAACTTCGAAGCTAAAGAGTATATTCCTAAGGACTTCAAGGCAAAGCCGCGCCGTGCCATACTGCGTCCCATGGGCGACACAGCGGCGGCCGGCGAGCCGACACTCGAAGAACAGATCGCCGCCTACCAGCGCGAGTTCCAGGGCCTCGACCCCCAGGTCGAGAAGATCGTGTCGGCGCTGTCCCGCCTGAACCGCCGCATGAACGTCGCCTACGGCCGCCAGACCGCCGACCTCGGAGTCAGCAACGCCGACTTCGAGGTGCTCAAGGCCCTCGTCCTCTCCGGCGCCCCCTACCGGATGGGCCCCGGAGACCTGGCCAAGCGGCTCGGCCTGACCCCGGCCGCGATGACCCACCGCATCGACCGCATGGTCACCGAGGGCCTCGTCACCCGGGACCGCGACGAGTCCAACCGGGTACGCGTCATCGTCGAGCTGACGGCCGACGGCCGGGAGAAGTGGCTGGAGGCCATGCGCCTCGCCTCGGTCTTCGAGGAGGACCTCCTCCAGGACCTCTCTCCTGACGAGCGGACGGCCCTCGGTGAGGTCCTCACCCGCATCCTGCGCCGGGTGGAGCACGACCAGCCGGACGCCGGCGGCCGGCTCAGCGACCTCGACTGAAACGGTTGACAGGGGGCGCTTGACAGCCACCCTCCCGATCCGTAAGGTTCTTCGGGTTGCCGCAGCGCCGTAACGGTTTTGCGGCAGCACTCTCGCCGCACGAGCGGCACCTCACACCACCAGTACGACCTCCCCTCGGGAACGATTTCGGCATGCCCGAATTCAATTCCGCACTCCGATTTTGGAAACAGGGATCGGGTCCGCTAAGGTTTGAGACGTCGGAACGGCCCAACAGCCTGGAAGACAGCCCACTCTGACTGGGAATCAGGCCCGAAAGGATCTGATAGAGTCGGAACCGCCGGAAAGGGAAACGCGGAAGCGGGAACCTGGAAAGCACCGAGGAAATCGGATCGGAAAAGGATCTGATAGAGTCGGAGACGCAAGAC